>NZ_JAXAVV010000035.1:0-79596 GCF_033949925.1 Lentzea kristufekii | reverse complement strand
ACAGGCGGCAGGTAGCGCCGCCACGCGTCGGCGAGCCCGGTTTGGGCCTGGGCTCCGTTGGTGGTGAAGGTGACGTAGCCGCGGCCCGCTTTCTCGCCGGGATTGAGCGGCTCGAACACGACCGGCTTGACGTCGTAGCGCTTGAGTTCGCGGGCAAGTCCTTGCGGGTTCAGGGCTTTCCCGTCACCCATGTCGGACCACTGGGCCTCTTCGAGAGCGTGCAGCGCGCTCAGGATGTCGGCCGTGCGCATCCGATCCGTGCCCTGCGCCGTGAAGAGGTCGCGCAGAGCGGCCAGGAGCTGCACCCCGGTGGACTCCTCCTGACTCGTGGCGGTGTCGATGACGAAGTGCGTGCAAGCCGCGCGAGTCCTGGCCGGCCAGTCACCGCCTGCGGCCTCGGCGAGCGCGAGCAACGGACGCCAGATCTCGGCCGCGCGGTTGCGGACTCCTTCAGGACGTTCAGGCCGGGCCGTCGCCACCTGGTCGGCAACCACACCAGCCCATGCCGCGAGTTCGGCCCGCAACGGCGCGGCTTCGAGTTCGACATCCTCTTCCAAGAACTCCTCGGGGTCGTCGCCGTAGGCGGCCTTCCTCATGTGGATGGTGACGGCACGGCTGGTGATCGTGGCGGGCATGTGTCCTGCGATCCCCGCGAGTGCCACGGGCGCGTACACAGGGAAGCGCTGAACGTTCATGGACTTCGCGTCGCCGACGCAGCGAGCGATCGTCGCGGACCGCTTGTATCCGGCGTTGAGAAGTCCGCGTAGGTCCTCGTTGTTGCCTCCGCGAGTGCTGAAGACCGCGTCGATCTCGTCGAACATCAACGTGACCGGGCCGTCCAGCAGCAGACGGAAGATGGCTGCCGTGGTCATGGAGATGGTCATCTCCGGCTTGTGCACGAGGTACTGCCCGATCTCCAGCACGCGGGTCTTGCCGCTGCCGGGTTCGGCGGACGACAGGATCAGCCGCGGCGTGACGTACAGCCGGTCCGCCAGGTGGGTGTGGGCGTACCAGAGCGCCACGACCGGGGCACAGTGCTCGTTGGGGAACCGCAGGAACCGGTTCAGGAACGCCGTCACCGCGTCCAGCAGCTCGTAGCCTGGCCGTGACACCACGCCGGGTGGAGCGCCGAGCCACGACGCGACCGGGGTCACCGGCGCTGCCTCGGGCTGGTTCTCGTCGGGCGACTGGCCACCGTCGTGAGGGCTCGACTCCGCGAGGGATGCCAACCAACTGGTCTGGCAGGGCTCGTCGCAGAAGTCGTCGGACACGGACCCGGTGAGCGGCTTGCCGCACGTGTGGCAGGTCATCACGGCCGCCGGGGCACTGGTCGCGGCGTCGCCGATCACGTTGTCGATGTCCGCCAGGGTGTCGATGAAGGCGCTCACGCGATGTCCCTCCTCTTGATCTCGTGGTTGTGCGGTTCGTTCATGCGGCCCGCTTGCGTGTGGCGGGGTGGTCGGCGAGTCCCCACGACCGGAAGGCGCGGCGGCGGATCTCGTCGGCGGTCAGGGGTGGCGTCGCATAGGTCATGCGTCGAGCCGCGAGCGTGCAGAACGGCAGGTGCTGGTTCAGTGCGCCTGCGGTGGACATCGCGGCCGACAAGGAAGCGGCCGTCTCCTTCAACAGTGCCTGTTCCTCTTGGTGCTGCGCCGCGAGCTCACGCGCGAAGCGGGCTGCGATTGCATGCGGTGTGGACTCATCGAGGTGCGCGAGCGCTGCGTGAAGGACAGCCGCGAGTTTGCGCGGATCGTCGTCGTTGAGCGCTTGCCACCTCGTGCTGCCTGCCAGCGGCATGGAGTCGCCCGGACGCATGGCAGCCCAGGCCGGCCGGAGCATCGGCTCACACCACGTGCGGACGGCGGACGGGTCTCGCAGCGGTCGGCGGTTGAATGCCTGGACGTCGCTGGGATCGGTGAGGAACGTGCGGCGGCTGGTCATGTCGTCGCATCTCCAAGTTGCTCTGAGTAACAGTGAGTGGGCGTGCGAAGACAGCGCGGACACCACGAACAAGCCCGCGCTGGAGGCTGAGGAGCGATCAACAGGCCGGGTTAGGTCACGGAGCCTGGGTTAGGTTTCTAACTGACTGGGTTAGAGGGGATGGAACCGTCGCTGAGCTGCGGTGAGTTAGCTGGTTAGCCGGGTTAGGTCGGGCGCTGCGAAGCCTGGCCAGCAGCGTTCGGAGCGGGTCTGCGCCGCAGCCCGCGACCTAACCCGGCGTACCTCGGGCTAGCTCTCGTCGTCCAGGTCGGACGTCGCCTGACGCGCAAGCGCATCACGGACGGTGACAGGATCGACGGGGTAGGTGTTCTTCGTGGACGGCACCTTCACGCCGAGTTCGGCGAGTTGATCGCGCAGCGCCTTGCCGGTGAGTGACCGGTAGGGCGTCCACCGTGGCGCGTGCTGCGCCAGGAGCGCGGGCAGGTCGGCGACCCTGATGGGCTCCTCTCCCATCACCGCGTCTAGGTCTTCGAGCAGGTTGCGGCTGACTTCGACCGCCGGGGCTGCCACGGCGGTACCGGGCAGACCTCGTCCAGCAGCCTCGATCGCGGCGAGCGATCGCGTGATGATCGGTGTGACCTGGTCGTTGTTGCGGGAGACGTCCAGGAAGTAGACCTGGACGATCTCCGAGCGTTCGCCGCTGAAGCCCTTGACCACAGCGGTTCCCTTGTCAGTGCCGGGAATCAGCTCTGTCGCACGGTGACCGGCCGCGTAGGCACCCTGACCGAGTAGGGCGTCGTTGGCGACGTGGTCACCGACGGCGAACGCGATGCCGTTGGAGCAGTTGCGGGTAACGTCGCGCGGCATGCTGTCCTTCGTCGGTGCCTGCGTCGACAGGAACAGGTGGATGGCTCGCTTGCGGCCGAGCCTGACGATGTCCACCAGCAGTTGGGAGATCTCCGCTCCGTAGGTGGCGTGCTGGATCGCCACGTGCGCCTCCTCCAGCAGCGCGACGATCGGGTGCAGGCCAACTCCGGCACTGGCCAGTTTGCGAGTCACCGCAGGCTCTTCGTGCTTGATGAGCAGTTCACCGCGGCTCTGCACCTCTTCGTGCAGCTCTCGCAGGTGCTCCAGGATCTCCGCGATCTTCTCGTCCTCGGCGCCCATGACGTAGCGCGAGCACCGCGGCTTGAACGCCTCGAAGTCGAAGTTCGCGTCCGGAACCCAGATCCGGAGTTCGGCGGTCGGGTCCAGGGCAGCGCCCGCCATGACGCACCGGGCCGCCGATGACTTGCCCTGGCCTGGCATGCCGCCGCCGATGGTGTTGCGTTCCAGCACCGGGCACGTGATCGGCTCACCGCGCAGCGTCCGTCCGAACGGGACACCCTTGAAGATGTCCACGCTTCCTTCGTGCAGCAACGGATACGCGCCTGCTCCTTCCGCAAGCGCACCCTTGTCCGCCACCCACAGGTCGAGGATTCCGGCTTCGCTGCCGGTGGTCGGCCACACCTCTTTGGACAGCCGGTGCAGACCAGTAGCCAGGTCACCACGTCGGCGAGCGATCTTCTCGGCGGTCACGCCAGCCGGGAGCCGGAGCACCGCGTGGGTACCGCGTCCGTCCTTTCGTGCGGTGGTGATGTACTGCAACGGCAAACCCTGCTTGATGTACGCAGTGATCTGCGGAATCCGTAGCGCCTCCAACGCACGTGCGATCGTCGTCTCGTCGATCGTGACGTCCGCGTCAGCATCCGCCGCAGTGGCCAGCCAGCCCGGAGCCCTGCCCAGACGACGGCCCTCACGCCACGCTCCGAGCACGATCAGCGCAGGCAGGGAGACCACGAACGGCGTCCAGACGACCGTAACGGCGGTGATGATCCAGCCGATCGCGTCCAGGACTCCTTCCCACACCGCGAGGAACCTGCCGGTGTCGGTGACCTGGACGAGCGTCGAGATAACCAGCAGCACCACCAGGAGAGCCGCGACCGATCCCGCTGTGACCCTGGCGAGTCCAGCGGCCATGCCAGGCAGGTCCATCAGCCGACGATGACGACGTTCCTGCGCGAGCTCCTTGCGCTCGGTCCAGTCCTGCAGCGCTTCCTGGTCGCCCATCGCTTCAGCGGCCTTGATCTGACGGCGGTACACGCCGAACGTGCCCGCGTCCCAGAGCCGCCGTGCCCAGGACTCGAAGCCCTGGACGACGTACAGGGAGCTGCTGAGCACGGTCCGGGTGGCCTTGACGGTGGGCTCGTGCTGACGAACCACCTGCACAGTGCGCGCGACCGTTGCGCGAGCGTGCCGAACCCGTGCGATGCCTCCGTTCCGCTCGATGCGGCGGTCGAGCGCTGCGTTCTCCTCGTCGGTGAGAAGAACGCCCTCCACCACATGCTGCGGCTCGAGTTCCGTGCTGAGGGAGGCCGAGGCCCGACGGGCGCTCAGGTCGTAGACGGTCGCGCCCGCGCTGTTGTCGGTGCGGTCGGGCTGCGTGCTGCTCATCGAACCTCCTCCGGTTCCGGGGTGTCAGTCATCAGGTGGACCAGTGCCGCGCCGAACCCGAGGACGATCACGGGCAGGCAGGACACGACGGTGGTGATCTGCCACGGGGCAACGGTCATGCCCGCGGCCTTCATCAGGTGGTAGGCGACCTGGCCGCCAGCACCGAGCACGAGCGCGCCGAGCGCGGACCACTTGGCGAACGAGCGCGCCTTGTCGGACCGGGTGCGACCGGACAGCCACACCTGCAACGCGAGCGCGGCGTAGGCCTCCATGCCGAGCGGGAGCGTGATCGCGGAGTTGATCGTCCAGTTGTCCGCGATGCCGGGAAGCGGGGTGATCTCGCCGAAACCGGTGAGCTTGCCCAACTCGACCCAGCCACCCCAGATCGCGACGAACGCACCAAGCGCGATCAGGACAATCGGCCACCGCCGTACCTGCGAGCGGGTCCGCGTCGGGCCTGACTCCGGGGCCGTCACCGGTGCGTCCACGGCACCGGTGACCTGCGGTTCCACGGGCTCCGCTTCGTCGGAAGCCTGGTCCTGTGCGGGGAGGTGACGTGCGATCGCGTGCTCGGGCGGTGCCACCGGTTCGGGTTCGTCGGGCAGTGCGGGAACGGGCTGCAACCGGCGTTGGCTCGTCTCGGTGCGATCGTTCTCGCTGATGTAGCCAAGCGCGACGAGCGCGGCACGCGCCTTCTTCGCACCGACGTTGAACGTGCCGGCCACGCCGCGGATGGACGGCTTCTCCCCAGACTCCTCTGCCAGTGAGCGCACTCGCGGGATCAGGTCCTCCAAGCGCGTGGGGTAGGCGCTGGTCATCGGCTGACTCCCTTCAAGCGAACGCGAGCGGTTGAGAGCGCAGCGCCTCGGACGGCGATGCGAGGGACGTAGATGAGTGCGAACGCAGCCAGCAGCGCGGGAATCCCGAACGCCAGGACTTGCGCCACGGGTTCGTCCGGCAGGCCGGTGATCACGGCCCACTGCGCGGACGCGATGCCGAGCGTGGTGATCAGCAGCTTCCACAGCAGCACCGCGCACACGAACGCGACGCTGGAACCCAGCAGCAGCAACAACATCGGCTCGTCCATCAGAGCACCGCACCCTTCGAGCGTGCGGACTCGCGCAGGGCCAGCTGGTCGTGGGTGTTCTCGGAGCCCGAGATCCGGGCGTTGATCATGGTGGACACTGGATGTGCCTCTTCCGGTTGCAAGATCGGACAGTGGGTGTGAGAACCCGGACCGGCGGTGACTTCTTGGCGGGAGTCCGCCGGTCCGGGGCGATCAGGCGGCTTCGGTTCCGCGGCTGCGGTGAACGATCTGGCCCCGCAGCTCCTTGCGCCGAGCGCGACGACTCTTCGGCTTCTTGGCGTGTTCGGGTATCGGCGTCGTGGCCACGGGAACGGCGCGAATCGGCGTCGTCGCCTCCTGCGCGGCCTGCGACAGGGAAACGCCGTACTTCGGCGAGATCCCCGCTGCGGCACGCGCCAACATCCGGGCGTTCCGTCGCGCAACCGCAGAGCCGTCCGTCAGCGCCTCGGTCGGCGCGAACGGCGATGCGATCTCGGCGGACAAGCTTGCAACGATGCTGGTGAGAGCCTCGGCGGTGATGCCGTCGGGGTAGTTGCTGAAGGCGTTCATGGGGTTCCTTTCGGAGGCGATGTGCCGACGCTAGCGCTAGAACTAGCGCTAGAACAAGCGATCCCGAAGGCGAGACGAGTTAGGGACGTGCGGCTTTGAGGTGTGCTGCGCTAGAATTTGCGCTGGTACTGGCGCTAGATGGGGGTTCGCGTGTCGAAGGATTGGCAGGCCGTAGCCGACGCGATTAACACCCGAATGGAGCAACTCGGGCTGTCTCAGAAGGAGCTGTCAGAGCGCTCGAAGGTGAGTCCGGCGACGCTCCGTCTCATGCAGCAGGGCGCGAACGCTTCGCGATCAGCGACAACGCTTGCCGCTGTGTCCACGGCGCTCGGGTGGAAAGCTGATCATCTTGGCGACGTTGCGGCCGGTCGACCGGCCTCGGGCGACGTGGAGCAAGACCTGCGCGACGAGGTTCAGGCGCTCCGGGGTGAGGTCGCGGAGTTGCGCGCCGGCCTCGAAGGCCTGACCGCGAAGGTCGCTCGCTTGTCGAAGAGCTGAGTCGCCGGCCCGAGGCATCAGGACAGTTCGCGGAAGAAGGCGACCACGCCGTCCAGGATGGCTCCGCCCCACGTTGCCAACTGGCGAGCGATGACCGCCGCGCCGGCCGGGTCCCGAATCACCAGGGCGAGCACGACCAGTGCCGCCAAGGTGAGTGCTACGCGCCGGCCGGTCCCGCCGTTGGTGGGAAGCGGCATCATCGTCTGTTTCCTGGCCATCTCGGTGCTCCGTTCTCAGTGGTGTTTCCGTTGTGCTCCAAGCTTGATGCGATCTGCGCCACACGAGAACTGCCCGAGTAGTACCTCAACACCGAACTTCCGCTGAACTTCCTGCACTGAACTTTCACCGAACTTCGGCGCGCTCACCTTTTGATCCCGCCAACGGGGTGGCAGCCTGGGGACATGGACCTGAATGGCGTCCCCGCCACCCTCGATCAGATGAAGGCGCTTGCCCTCACGAACTACGGGCACTTCACCTCAATGCTGGTGGAAAACGGCGCGGTGCGGGGACTGTCGTTGCACATGGATCGTCTGGTCCGCGACTGCCGACAGCTCTTCGACCAGGACCTCGACATCGAGCAGATCCGCGGCTACGTGCGGAAGGCGCTCGGTGAACACGCTGGTGGCCGGGTCGTCGTCCGAGTCACCGTCTTCGACCCCGCCTTGGACCTGGGCACCATCGGTCGCGACGCGCAGCCTCAGGTCCTCGTCACACACCGCCAGGCGGCGAGTGGATCTCCAGCACCGTGGCGGCTTCAGGCCACCGCCTACCAGCGGGACATGCCGTCGGTGAAGCACGTAGGCCTTTGGGGCACGATGCAGCGCCGCCGAGCTGCCCAAAAAGAGGGCTATGACGACGCCCTCTTCCTCAACCCGGACGGCACAATTTCCGAAATCGCTACGTCGAACATCGGTTTCGTTCGTGAGGGCCGCATCATTTGGCCACGATCGCCGTGGCTTGCGGGCGTCACGATGACTTTGCTCAACCAGGAATTGGACGAGCAGATTGTGACGGAACCGCTGACGCTGTCCGACCTGCCGAGCATGGACGCAGCCTTCGCGACCAACGCTGCGACCGGCGTTCGAGCCGTGTCAGCGGTCGACTCGACGGAGTGGGCGTCAGACGCACATGCCGTTCTGAAGGAGTTGAGGGAGCTGTATGCCGACATTCCGGCGGAACCGGTATAGGCAGCGCTTTCGGCCCGCTAGGCTCCCTTGGAGGGTCTCCAAGGGGGAGTGTGCAATGCCGACCGTGCAGCGCTGGACCGGCGTGGAAGTGCGCGCCCTACGCGATGCAATGCGCATGAGCCTTCGAGAGTTCGCAGCTCACCTCGGTGTGAGCGAGCGGATGGTCTCGAAGTGGGAGGCCGGCCGCGAGAACATCCAGCCGCGGCCCGTGAACCAGGCAGCGTTGGACACCTGTCTGAGCCGCAGTGACCCGGACACGCACGCGCGCTTCACCTTCCTGGTGGGCGACTCCGTCGTTCGGGCAGGGGAGAAGGACGTCCAGGTCGAGCCGATCGGTAGCGGCCAGGTCCACCACCCAACCGACGGCAGCGCGATGATCCTGATCGAGGGGAGCGTCTTCCTCGGCGGCCCGAGCAACACCCCCGCGTGGATCGCCAGCTACTACATCGACGTGTTCCCGGTGTCCAATGAGGACTACGCGCGGTTCGTTGCAGCGACTGGACATGAGCCGCCGTATCACTGGCCGGATGGTCAGTGCCCTCCCGAGATCCGGGACCACCCGGTGGTCTTCGTGACGTGGAACGACGCAAGCGCCTACGCGGCCTGGGCGGGGAAGTCCCTGCCGACCGGTCAGCAGTGGGAGAAGGCGGCCCGAGGAACGCGCGGCACGGTTTACCCGTGGGGCGACCAGCCGACGCCGGCCAAGTGCAACGTGCGTGAGAACGGCGTCGGGCTGACCACGCCGCGCGACTGCTACCAGAGCGGCGTAAGCCCGTACGGCGTCTACGACATGTGCGGCAACGTCTGGGAGTGGTGTTCCACCGAGACGAAGCCCGGTCGCCACGAACTCAAGGGCGGTGCCTGGACGAGCCCGTTCCTGCGAGCAACTCCGTCATCGTTCAACGACGCGAACGCAACGATGAAGGATGACGACACGGGCTTCAGGTGCGTCGTCGCTGCGGACGCGATGGAAGAGCTTCTCCGCGGCCGCTGATCACAGGTCCGCAGCAGCCTCGGCGATGAGTTCCAGCGACTCGTCGGGGCTGAGTGCGATCCTCTGGAGTTCCGCGAATCGTTGTGCGAGCTGCTCCACGAGCGCCTGGTCCTCGACGTACTCGCCCTTGATGGCCGTCTCCAGGTAAGCCACGTCGTTGTGTTGGCGATGGGGGAAGCCGAGCAAGGTGAACGGGCACCCCATCGCCGGATAAGCCCCGGCAACCACCGGTATGACCTGCACGGTCACCGTTGAGTGTTCGCTGATCTCCATGAGGTGCAGCAATTGCGCCTTCATGACCCGAGGCCCACCAACCAAGGGGCGCAGCACGGCTTCTGGAAAGACCGCCTCGACCATCGGCGGGTCCTTGTCGCTTAGTCGCGTCGCCCACGCTTCTCGAACCTTTGAGAGCTGCGCGATCCGTTCAGGGCTGCCTGCGGCATGTGCGTAGCTGCGGAGCTGTAGTCCGGTGGGAACGAGGTCAGTGGTGAATGCGCGCAACTCGGTCACCTCGAACACGAGACTCGCAAAGTCAGCTATCGGATCGAAGAGCGGTTCGGCGCTGCCTCCGCTCACTCGTGCGGTCTTCGCGTACTCCGCCCGCAGCACCAAGGCCTGCCACTCCGGCGTGGGCACGTTGTAGACGTAGCCGAGCGCCATGATGTCCAACGGCATCGAGGGCTGTACCGCGTTCTCCATCGTCGACAGCTTGGCGCTGCTGAAGCCGACACGGTGGCCGGCCTCGGCCAGGCTCAGCCCGCGCTCGTCTCGCCACCACGCCAACTGCCGCCCGATGGAACGCTCGAGCGTTGTGGCTCGGAAGTCCTTCGGCATCTTCGCTTACTTCACGTCCATTGGGTCGCGCAGCTCGTCGAACGGGACGAAGCTGCACCCGCGTAGTTCTCGGATCAACGCCACGGCGACCAGCCAGCGAATCTTGGGATTTCCGTAGTTGAGTTCGGAGGCCGCGATCGGAGTTGGAGCGAACATGCCTGGTCGGTAGAGCGTCCCCCGCACACCCACAACCGCGAAGCTTCTAACCCGGACGGCGACGGCCCCGCGCTGAAGGGCTGGGCACCGCTTCAGGGAGATCGCGACGCACCGCGCACAGATGGGCGGCTCCACCGAGGCCATGCCTTCAGGCCAGCGCGGCCAGTCTTCGCGGTGGTCGCGCAACAGCCACAGGACACCGTCCGGTGTCTGGTCAGCCGGTCCCGCGCACACCTGGCACAGCAGTTCGTTCATCGCACGCCGCTGCCGTGCCGGATGCACCCTGGCGAATTCTGGCTTGCCCTCCTTCGGGCGCTCGGCGACCTTCTGCCACAGGACGCCAAGCTGGTCACGGTCTCCGGGAAGTTCCTGCGCGTACCCGATTCCCAGGCCTCCAGGGCGAACGACCAGGCCGCATTTCAGGTCCTGCTCCGCGGTGGTCGCGGTGACATAGGGCGCGACGATGCGGTTGGACTGAGCGATATTCGTCCCGGTCATGGCGTCCAGAGCTTCGGTGCTTTACCGATGACCAGGGTCGGTGCGTGTCGGGTTCCGGGCTCTGGGAGCTCCAAGAGGCGGAAGACGACATCGGCGAGAGTCCCGCTTCGCTCCCACACGATCTCTGAGGGCTGTCCGGGATTGAGGCGGATGCGCAGGCCGAGCGCGTTGGTCTCATCGCGAACCCGGAGGCAGTCCCGCCAACCGGCTGGCCAGACCCTGGCCCCGTCGAGGACCGCATCGGGATCACCGGGGTCGTCGACCGGCAGGAAGATCCAGCCCGCCTCGCGGATGAGAACGAGGTACTGGAGGCTGGGAAAGAGCTTCACCGCCTCGGCGTCGGTGAGCGGGTTCATGCCCCGCCCACCGATGCGCCGCAAGCACTGATGATCAACCACATGCCTGGAACGTAGAACCGTTCCAACAGGCCAAGGGGTACGAGCTGTACCCCCACCTGATCAGGTCAAGCCGCGATGCCGACCCGCTCGCACAGGTCGAGGACGTCCTGGCGCAGTCCGGCCGGCGGCTTACTGCGCAGGTTGATCAGCATCTCCCGTGCGAAGCCGTTGTACTTGATCGTCTCGGGTGCCGTGCGCTCCGAATGGTTAAGCAGCGCCCACACCGCGTGCTGCTCCCCGCGCTGGACATGAGCACGGGCCACCTCAATCAGGTGCCGAGCCCGACGCGGCACCGAGACGATGGTCTCCGGCTCGATCTGGTCGGCCGCGCGCAGTGCCTCGGCGGGGCGTCGCAGCTCCACGCCAAGAGTCGTGGCGTGCGCGGCCATCACGGGACGGCTGAACGAGGACTGCGTGTGCCGATAGCCAAGCGGGAGTTCCTGCGCGATGCGGTCCGCGAGCTCCCACGCTTCCCAGGCTTCGCCGTGGCGGCCGCGGCGAGCGTGCACGTACGCGACCTCGACCTTCAGCGCACCCCACATGCCGCGCCATTCGTCGCCGCTGTCGAGGTACGGCTCAAGTTCGCGGGTACCGAACGCTGCCACGTCCAGCGCTTCATCCCAACGGCCGACGTCGCGCAGCGCCTGGACCTTTGCCCAAGCGCCTCCAGCGATTGCGAGGGGGTCGTCTGCTTCGAGCGCCTCGTTCATTGCCCGGTCTGCGACGAGCCACACCAGCTCCGCGGCTGGCTGGTATGCGCAGAAGAAGTCGGCGAGCCGGTACACGCCGGCTAGCACGCGACGGGCGTCACGACGTTCCTCACCGCGGATCACGCGTACCGCGCGCTGCGCGTCCCGGATGAGGCCGGGGAGCAGCAGTCCGAGTTGGGTGCGGTGGTCGGGGCTTGCGTGTCGCACTTGCCAGGCCTGGTCCAGGCGAACCGCGAGGTGCGCGACGTTTGGCGGTCGGGCATCGCTGGTCAGGTGGTAGTCGGTCAGCGCGGCCTGGACCGCAGCTAGCGCTACGTGCTTCTCACCTGCGAAGACGGAGACCGGCACGGCGTGGCCGTTGCCGGTGATCTCGGCTAGGTCCTGCACGCCTAGGGCGTAGGCGATGCGGAGGAGCATGGGCAGACGTGGTGCCTGCAGGCGGCCGTTCTCGACTGCCTTCACCCACTCCGCACTCCTGTCGACCAGGCCGCCGAGGACGGGGCGAGACATGCCTGCACGGTCTCGTGCCCACCTAATGCGCTGCCCGATCGTCGTATGCGCAGGATCGGGAAAACCCGAGGTCGCCATAGGTCCACCTCATCGCTGGATGTGTCCTCGCCGATGCTCCAGTTGCCAAGCCAGGGACGTGCATTCAGTGAGGATGTCAGGTTTCAGCGTAACGGCGACCGGACGTCTAGGTGCAGTCCAAGAGGTCGATCTTTTGAGCGCGGAGCCGCTAGGCCAACACTGTCTGCAGCGGGCAACCATGCTGCTTCCATGACAAGCTGATCCAGCAAGACCTTGCCGCTGTTCTGAGATTGGAGGCGAATGGAGCTATGTGGCACGGAACCACTCTTGGCGGATCGCGGCAGTGATCAGCCGAATCAGTTCGCCCATAAAGCTTTCGCATTTGGCGCGATGAGCATTGAAAACGCCGGGATCTATGCGTTCCTTGCGACTTCCGTGTGCTATGTCGTTCCTGGTCCTGCGCACGAACTCAAGGGAAGCGAAATAGCCGGTGCTGACTTCGGATTCTGGAATGCCAAGCCGATAGAGAGTTCGCTTGAGAACATCTTTCCCGAAGTTCATTTCCATTGACACGGCAGCTTCTGGATCAATGGACACAACAGTTTGACTGATGGATCGCAATTTCTCAACGAACTCAACTTGCTTCTTGGCGCGTCTGCTTAGACGCCCGTCGTCGTCTTCCTGATCGCCGGATCCACCTGTGCGCAAGGCTTCAAATTCTGCGGTACACGCTGATGCAAACAAATTCGACTTGATCTCGTGGGCCTGCAGACTGCGGGCATTAACGGCGTCTACGTAGTATGAAAAAGCGATCTGGGCGAACCCTTCAAGATGCGCATACTGCATGACAAGAATGGCCCGCATCGCTGATACCGGCCACTCCGAGGTTTCCTGGCTGCCCAAAAGTTCGTTGCGCAAATGTCTGAGTTCGTCGATGCGCCAGGCAAGGTCCTCTTCGAGTCGTTCGCGCAGGTCGGTGACGTTCAAGCAAGCACCGCCTTGAACCTTTCCGCGAAGTACTCTACGCGGAACCGCAGCGGGTTTCGGTAGTTCTTGCCGCCGCCGCCGTGTTTCAAGAAATCGGGGTCCCGTTTGCCTGATTGTACAATGGCGGCAAGATTGTCAATATGCTCCGGGTTTTCCGGATCGATCTGATCCAAGACCGCTTGAAGTCCGAGGGTCAGACCTTCATAGTGGTATACCGAGAATTGCCCGCGAGGTTCTCCGGCTTTGCCTAGTGCGCCAAAGATTTTCGGGCCAGTGTCCAATTTGTCGGCGATCAATCTAAAGATCTTGAATGTCTTGGTGAAGACGTGGCGCTCGGTTTGCTCATCAAAGTCTATCAAAATATCCGGATCGGATACTTTCTCCATATAGTCGGTGAGAAAGTCTGCAACGTCATGCTGGTAGGAATCGAAATCGTTCTTGAGCGCAAGAAATCGAAGAACCAGCTCTTGGTCAAACTTCTTGTTTCGAGCATTGTCGGAGATGATGCTTGTGAGGTATGTGAAGTCGGGATTCTCGCTTAGCTCTACAATGAATAGGTTAAAGTCGTTTGATAGGAGGCGGATCGTTGCGTTTCGAACCTCCTGCTCCGATAGTCTTTCGCCGCCAGTGTTAAGTCGCTTGAACATGTAGTAACGGAGTCGCGGGTCGCTTTCCTTGCGAAGGATCTCGGCGCGGATGTAGCTTCTCTTGAGTTTGATCGCCAGCGATCGAGGCAGGTCGGCGTGCGCGTAGCCATTCAGCTCGGGCACGATATCGCAGTCGCTAAGAATCAATGGTTCCAGCAGCTCGCCATCCTTCTCGAGCTGTCCTCGAAAGTGTAGGAACGACGAGATCCTTTGCAGACCATCGATGAGTTCGTAGATCCGATCATCCCGCTCAATCAAGAAAATGGGTGGGACGGGGAGTTCCAGCAGGAGGGACTCAATAAATCGAGACTGGGCTCCCTCTGGCCAGCGAAATAGCCGCTGGAACTCAGGTCGGATTACTAGTTCGCCAGTCGAGTGCATGTCTGCAAGTTCGTTGAATGAAAAGTCGAGGCTGTTTGTGCGAACCGCAGTGATCTTGTTGTCTAGGGCCTGGATTACGTGCTCATCAGGAGTGCTCGCAATATCTGCCATCAGACTTCCTTCCGTAGGGTCAGCACCGTCTCGGAAACTTTTCCCTTCGGGTACGTGCGAGCCTGTGCGTGAATGCTGGTCAGACTTCGGACCACTTCGAACTGCTCTCGTGAGCTGAAGCTCCAGCCGCGACTTTTGGCTTCTTCTTCGCAAATATCGGCTAGTCGGATAGGGATTTCTTTATAATATGAGTCCTGTACGACCATGATCAGAACCGCGCCTGGCTTGGATACCCGAGTGATCTCATCAAAGCTAGCAACCAAGTCATCCAGATATTGCCTGGCTTGCTTTAGGTAGTAACCCGATGAAGCTTTGCTTCCGTGGCCCGCAATCTGGCGCACGAGATCGTCAGCCAGAGGGCAGTACAACGTGTTAGACGACGTGCCGGTTGGCCTTCGAATTAGTGTTGTTCCCATCAGGCCGGATCTGAGCGTCCTGTCGGCAGCGATATCAATACCGCAGATGGCGAGCTCTCGCGCGTATGCAACCGCGTAGTCAATTCGCGTTAGGTATGGCGGTGATGTCAACGTGACGTCGACAGAGCAATCAGCAATCGGCAAGTTTGTTGAGGAGCCCGTCAGGAGCGCGACTGGTGCCTTCGGTGCAGAATTTCCCTGCAGCCTGTCCAGAAGTTGCCGTTGATCGTCAAGTAGCAGCTTGTCGAATTCGCTGTGAGGGAGATCGACCAACATGTCGATCTCGGATGCTCTGCGGACCCAAGTCGGATTGCTGCCCTCGAAATCCTTTGTTAGTCGCCGTACGACCCTGAACAGGGCAACGATGCCCAATGTCGAGACGTCGCGTCGTTGGCGAGTAAAAGAGTCGGTCCATTCACGTACCCTCGTGACGAGCGACGGGCTGAGCCAGTGAGAGAGTGGATCGGCAGCAACTGATGCGGAACGCTTCCGCGCACGTGGTGGATTAGTTATCCGCGTACTTGAAGCGACCTGTGCCCGGAGGTGTGCAACCACGTTGGCGATGGGGTTGAGGTCCAGGCCGACAGAGGGAACTCCGAGCGACTGAGCCGCCAGCGTAGTAGTGCCGCTGCCGTTCCAGGGATCTAGAACCACTGTCGACTCACCACCCAGATGCGGAGTGAGGTGACTTACAGCCCAGTCGAATGAGAAGCCAGCGTAATACGGGAAGACGTCAGCGAGACCTGCGGTCTCGACCCGTGGGCGCTTAGGCGACAGCTTGCCCTGCGGAGTGATCTGGGTTGCTGTCGCGGCGAAGAGCTCGCCCTGGTCTTGGCCCCGACTGACAGAACGACCCGCCACCTCGCTCCCCGCTTCCTGATCTTGGCTCGGTATGCAGTAGCGATCACGATAGTCAAGATGCGCCACCGCTTGTTATGACGGCAGGGTGTCTCGCTGTTCGATTGCGCCGACCGGCCAGCACGGCAGCTAGAAAGGCCGCCCGACGTGCTGTTCCATCTACCCAAGGCCGTTGCCGGCTGGATGCGCGGGGGCAGCCCGTCAGCGCTGAACCGCCGGGGAACCTTCTCACGCGATGGGTTGATCAGCCGAGCGAGTGGGGCCAGACGAGGGTGCTGCAGCTACATGGGCACAAGGATCAGCGACGGTCCAGGGCTCTACTCGTGCGCTCAGACCACGACCGCTGGCCGTGTGTCGAGAAGAGCACCTGAGGCGGGGCGGCGCAGGTACTCTATGCCCAACGTGTGCCGAGGCGGCACGCCAAAGGTCAATCGTTGCAGGTAGAGGGGCTTCGAGGCGGTGGTCTGTAAATCCGTCGCGAAAGCTACAGAGGTTCGAATCCTCTACCCGCCACGCAAGACCGATGGGCCTCTGACCGGACAGGTCAGAGGCCCATCGTCGTATCGGACCGAGGGGGATCTCAGTGCGTGCGCAGATGGCGACAGAGGCCGGCGGAACGACGGCGCCGAGCGAGGACCGGGCGCTGGTCGGCCCGAACCTGCTCGCCGTGCTCGACGGCGTGACGGCGAAGCCCGAGACCGGGTGTGAGCACGGTGTCGGCTGGTTCGCCGACCAGCTCTCCGGGGAGATCCTGCGGTTCGCGCACCTCGAACCTGGTGTGGCGCTCGCGAAGGCCGTCGAACAGGCCGCTGAGCTGCAC
Organism: Lentzea kristufekii; assembly: GCF_033949925.1. Lineage (NCBI taxonomy): Bacteria > Bacillati > Actinomycetota > Actinomycetes > Pseudonocardiales > Pseudonocardiaceae > Lentzea > Lentzea kristufekii. The sequence goes on along the minus strand of NZ_JAXAVV010000035.1, from coordinate 63,503 downwards.
TCCGGCACCTGCGACCTCGATCATCCGGACTCGCCCAGCGTGGCGATCGCGATGGTGCAGACCAAGGACGACGTGCTGCGGTACCTGGTGCTCGGGGACGCGACTGTCGTGGTCGACACCAAGCGTGAGTTGCTCGTGGTGACTGACACGCAGACGAAGCGCACGGCCGGTGCGAAGGTCGCGGATGTTGAGCACGCGTTGACGGGTGAGGTGCCGTTGCAGGACGTGCGGCGCGTCGCGATCCTGTCCGACGGGGCCGCGCGGGCGGTCGACCTGTTCAATCTCTTCGAGTGGCGTCAGGCGCTCGAACTGATGGCGGCGAACGGGCCGGACGACCTCATCCGCAGAATGCGCGCGGTCGAAAAGGAAGACGCCAAGGCCGTCGAATGGCCGCGCAAGAAGATTTCCGACGACGCGACTGTCGTGTACCTCGACCGCTAGCCGGCGGCGTCCGGGTCAATGCCTGGGCGCCGGCTCCACGCCGCGGCGGCGGGCGATCGCCCGCATGTTCTCCTCGCCCCAGTTGCCCAGCGCGTCCAGCGCCTCGTTCAGCCGTGCTCCGAGCGGTGTCAGCGAGTACTCGACGCGCGGCGGGACCTCGTGGAACACCTCGCGGTGCACGATCTCGTCGGCCTCCATCTCGCGCAGCACCTGGATCAGCATCTTCTCGCTGATGCCGGACACGGACCTGCGCAGTTCGCCCGTGCGCACGGGGCCGTGGTGCAGTGCCCAGAGGATCAGGGCCTTCCAACGGCCGCCGATCACGTCGATCGCCGCGTCGAGGCCGCACGAATACTGTCGTGGCTTCATGCTGGATCCTTACCAAAAAGTGGGTACCTGACAAAATAGTAGGTACTTGTCGATCTGCCAGTGTCGGAACGAGCATTCACGGCATGGGGATCAAGAAAACCGTGAGCGTGCTCGGCCTCGGCCGGATGGGCAGCGCGCTGGCGAAGGCCCTGGTCGACCAGGGCTACGAGGTGACCGTGTGGAACCGCACGGCCAAGACACTGCCGAACACCAGAAGTGTTGCCACGCCGGAAGAGGCGTTCAAGAGCGACGTCGTCGTCACCTGCCTGTCCACGTACGACGTTCAACAACCGTTGCTCACCAACGAGATCAAGACGCTCGTCAACCTGACGTCCGGCACGCCGGAGCAGGCACGTGCCACCGCGCAGTGGGCGAAGACCAACGGCGTCGAGTACGTCGACGGCGTGATCATGGCTGTGCCGCAGCAGATCGGCACGCCGCAGGCGAAGATCTTCTTCAGCGGCGCCGAGAACCACCACGTGCTGCAAGCCTTCGGCGAGCCGGTGTACGTCGGCGAGGACGCGGGGCTCGCCGCGATCTACGACCTGGCCCTGCTCGGCATCATGTGGGCCACGTTCGGCGGCTACCTGCAGGCGATCGCGTTGCTGGGCACCGAGGGCATCAAGCCGGCCCAGTTCACGCCGATGGTCGCGGACTGGCTGAACGAGCTCGGCGTCATGCTGCCCGAGATGGGCGAGGAAACCCAGACCAGGCAGTACGAGACCGACGTGTCCGCGTTGGACATCAACGTGTCCGGACTGCGCATGCTCACCGAGGCCAACCGCGAGCAAGGCCTCGACACCACCATCCCGCAAGCCCTGCACGACCTGTTCGAACGCGCCCAGAGCAACGGCCACGGCGCGCACAGCATCGCCAGCGTCATCGAGGAGATCCGAAAGTGAAGTACCTGGGGAAGAAGGCCGTCGTCACGGGCGGCACGCACGGCATGGGCCGCGCGACGGTCGACAAGCTGATCGAGGGTGGCGCCGAGGTGCTGCTCACGGGACGCAGCACGGAGAAGGCCGAGGGCATCAAGGCCCACGCCGTCGCGTCGGACGCGGCGAACCTCGACGACATCGTCAAGCTCGGAACCGAAGTGCGGGAACGGTTGCAGGAGATCGACCTGCTCTTCATCAACGTCGGCTACTCGACGCTGACCCCGTTCCCCGACGCGACCGAGCGCGACTACGACCGCACGTTCGACATCAACACCAAGGGCGCGTTCTTCACCGCGCAGCAGCTGGCTCCGCTCATCAAGGAGGGCGGCGCGATCGTCTTCACGACCAGCGTCGCCACGGAGCAGGGCGCGGAGGGGCTGACCCTGTACGCGGCGGCCAAGGCTGCCGTGCGGTCCTTCGCACGGGGATTCGCCGCGGAACTCGCCCCGCGCGGGATCAGGGTCAACGTCGTCAGCCCCGGCTTCATCGACACCCCGTCCATGGGTGTCGTCGGTGCGTCGCCTGAGGTGTTGCAGGAGTTCAAGGACGTGGGCGACCGCATCACGCCGCTCAAGCGCCACGGCACGATGGACGAGGTTGCGGACGCGGTGCTGTACCTGGGGTTCGACGCCACCTTCACGACCGGTGCCGAACTCTCCGTCGACGGCGGACTGGGCCAGGGGATCAACGTCTAGAAAAATCTTCGGACGAACTGTCACACCTTCGTCACCCGCTGGGTCGAGAGAGCGGAAGACGACGAAGACAGGGAGAACGAAGATGAGGATCGCCAACCCGATCATGTCCGTGCCCGGCGCGATGAAGGCCCTGCTGGACCTGTCGGAGGCAGCCGGGAAGACGGGTCTGGACAAGGACTACGTCGAGTTGATCTGCCTGCGCGTCAGCATCATGAACGGCTGCGGCACGTGCATCGACTACCACACCAAGCTGCTGCGTGAGGCGAAGGTGGCGGACGAGAAGGTCTACGCCGTCGCGGGGTGGCGGGACGTGCCGTACTACACCGCCGCCGAGAAGGCGGGGTTCGCGCTCGCGGAGCAGATCACGCACGTGCACGTGAGCGACGACGTGTGGGACGAGGCGGCGAAGCACTACACCGAGGAGCAGCTCGCCGGTCTCGTGATCGCCATCGGCGCGATCAACCTGTGGAACCGCATGAACGTGGCCACGGCGCAGAAGGTGGCCTGAGAAAAGGTTGAAGCCGGCGCGCAAGAGCTTCCTCTCTCTTGCGTGCCGGCCTCAGCGCGGAGCCTACCCCATGTCGAACAGATGTTCGATCACCGGGCGATCAACACGCGGGTCAGATCGCGGCGAGTGCCGCCCGGCCGTCGTCGGTCAGTTCCGCGCAGACGCGGAGGCCGAAGCTCGTCGGCTGCGAAGGGCGCAGCAGTCCCGCGTGCACGAGATCGTGCGTCGCCATGCGGTCGCAACAGGGCAGCCCGTCGACGTACAGGTCGGGCTCCGTGCCGCCGGTCACCTCGGCACGTCCTGCGGCGACAGCCCGCAGCATCGCTCTCGCTCTACCGCTGAGTTCCATCTCGACCCCCCAGGTGTGGTGTCCGAATCCGCTATCCCCTTTGTCGAAATAGAGTCCGGATTCGTTCCACAAGTACGGGTTCGTTCGGGTTCTTCGCTTGTGTGAACGGGTAGATCATGTCTCACTAGGCCGATCGGGTTGCGCCGACACGCCGGAGGAAGAGCGCAGCGCGGGCCGGCGGACCCACAGCGTCCACCGTGGCCGGTAGCCCTGCGAGTACCAGAACGGCGTCGAGCGCGGGTTCGGCAACGCGTGGTGCAGCAGCGTCGATGCCACTCCGGCCGCGTCCAGGACCTCGTGCGCGTGAGCCGCGAGAGCACTGCCCGCGCCCGTGCCGCGCACATCCGGCCGCACGCCGAGATGACCGAGGTAGGCGAACGGCCGTGCCGACGCGTACTTCTCCATCCACCCCGCGTCCTGCGGCATGTCGACGTAGATCATGCCGACGGGCGTGTCGCCGTTGAGCGCCAGCCACATCGCCTCGTAGTCACGGCTGAGCACCTCGGCCAGCGCCGTGCGCAGGTGTTGGACGGTGTTGCGGCGCTCGGTCACCAGACCGAACTGGGCGTCGTACCGGACGGTGTGCAGGTTCAGTTCGACGGCGACGTCCAGGTCGGCGGCCGTGGCGGCGCGGATGCTCACACCGGACGGCCTCGGCGCGGGCGAACGGCCGGCGAGGCGTTCGGCCACCACCGTGAGCGGCGCGAATCCCCGGTCGATCAACGTCCGCGCGTCGCCCGTCTCGTGGCTGGGCAGCTGCACGATCGCCGCGGTGTCCGGGTCGTCCAGGCCGGTGAGTTGGGCGTCCCACTCGTCGAGCAACGCCGGCAGGTCCCAGCCCGGCTGCCAGGTCAGGCCGTGCGTGCGCAGGGGGCCCCAGGTCGGGAGCAGGGAGTCGGGGTCGTTCTCGCGGTAGGAGAAAATCTCGCTCACACCCCATCTGATCATGGCAGGGTCGGGCGGGTGGAGATCTACGTCGTGGACTCGTTCACCAGCACGCCCTTCGCGGGCAACCCCGCCGGAGTCGTGCTCCTCACCGAACCGCGCGACGACGCCTGGATGCAGCACGTCGCCGCCGAGATGAAGCACGCCGAAACGGCCTTCGTCACCCCGGACAACCACCTCCGCTGGTTCACGCCGGAGGTCGAGGTCGACCTCTGCGGGCACGCCACCCTCGCCACCGCGCACGTGCTGGGCAGAGAGCAGGCGTTCACCACGCGTAGTGGGGTGCTCACATGCGCAAATGACGATGGGTGGATCCGGATGGACTTCCCGGCGGACCCCCCAGAGTTGACTGACCCGCCAATCGGTCTAGCGGAAGCGCTGCCACATGCGACGATCAAGTCCGTGTCGCGCGGGCGGTTCGACTTCCTGATCGAGTTGGAAAGCGCGGCGGAGGTCCGCTCCTTGCGACCTGACGCCCAAGGACTGGCACAAATCCAGTCACGCGGAGTGATCGTGACGGCGGTCGGAGACGGCGACGCGGACATCGTCAGCCGGTGCTTCTACCCGGCCGTCGGCATCCCGGAGGACCCCGTCACCGGATCGGCCCACTGCACCCTTGCGTCCTATTGGGTGTCTCGGCTCCAGCGCGCTGACCTGCTGGCGGAGCAGGCGTCGCCGCGCGGAGGGTTCGTCAGGACGACCCTCGCCCAAGATCGCGTACTGCTCTCGGGGCAGGCCGTGACAGTGCTTCGAGGACAGCTGAGCGTGTAGTCACGTCTGGGTGAATCAAAGTCACTAGGGGTGCTCGACCTGCCATTTCGTCCCCCGAGCGGGGTACATTGGTGCCCCTGGAGGGGTCCTGATCGCGAAGTGCGGGACCCCTCAGTCACGCCTAGAGGTCCCCCACCCAGGCCGGCGAGGAGGCTGGATGTCCGACCGAGCGTCGGCCCCCGTGTCGGACTCGGCCGCCTGGTCGGCCAAGTCGACCAACCGCGCGTTCAGCGCGTTCGCCGTCACCCTCCTGGTGGCCGGCGTCGCCTGCGCGGGCATGGTCGCGGCCTGGCTCCCGGAGAAGGAGACCACCTCCCTCTTCTGGATCGGCCCGCTTCTCGTCGTCGGCTTCCTGCTGGCGGAACAGCTCGCGATCAACGTGGACGTCCGCAGCGGCGTCGCGTGGACGATCTCCTTCACCGAGATCCCGCTGGTCCTGGGTCTGCTCGTGGCGCCGTTCGAGATCGTGCTCGCCGCGCACGTGGTCGCCGGCGTGGGCACGTTGCTCGGCAGGCGGATCCTCGACCGGGCCGTCTACAACGCGGGCCTCATGTTCATGGAGATCTCCGTGGCGTTCGCCGCCGCGGAGGCCGTGAACCGGATGATCGGCGCGGGCGGTCCGTTCTGGGCCGGGGCTTTCGTCGGCACGATCACCGTGCCGCTCCTCGCGAGCGTGCTGGGCCTCTGCGCGTTGCGCCTCATGGGCAAGTCGATGCGCGTGGGCAACAGCGTCCGTCTCGTGCTGCAGACGCTGGTCGTCGCGCTGCTGAACACCTCGGCCGGCCTCGTCGGCTACCAGATCGTCGCCACCACGCCGTGGGGCGCCGCCCTGATCATCCTGGTGCTCGCGGGCATCGTGGCCACCTACCTCGCCTACTCCGGGCTCCTGCGCGAACAGCGCGACCTGGAGGCGTTGAGCGAGGTCAGCCTTCGTGTCGCGAGGTCGGGACAGCACGGCACCGGCCCGCGCCAGCCCGACGACGACCTCACCACGGGCGTCGAAGAGGACGAGTGGCAGCTCATCGCGGAACGCATCCGCGAGCAGCTCAACGCGAACAGGGTCGTGCTGCGCCTGCGCACCGACCCGCAGGAAGCCATGATCACCCTCGTCGCCGGCGAACCGCTGCCCGACGAGATGACCGCGACGGACCCCCGTGCCGTGCGCGAAGACCCCGTACTTCAGTTGCCGGGCACGCACGTCCGCTACTACCGCGTGGCCGACGCGACCGAGGACGTCACCGAGGCCCTGCTGCGCCGTGACGCGCAGGAAGCCCTGGTCGTCCCGTTGCGCGGCGCGACCCAGCTGCTCGGTGCCGTCGAGGCGCACGACCGGCTGTCGCGCTGGCGCGGTTTCGGCAAGGCGGACATCCAGCTGCTGCGCACGCTGGCCTCGCACCTCGCGACGGCCGTCGACAACCGCCGCCTGCTCGCCCGCCTGCGCCACGACGCCTACCACGACCCGCTGACCGGCCTGCTGAACCGCGCGGGCCTCCGCGAGGCGTGCGCCGAGCCGTTGCGCGAGTCCCAGAAGGCAGTGGTGCTGCGCATCGACCTCGACATCCTGTCGACGGTCTCCGACGCGCTGGGCCAGGCCTGGGGCAACCGCATGGTCGTCGCCGCCGGACGCAGGCTGCGCGACGCCCTCGGAGCGGACGTGCCGCTGGCGCGCCTGGAGGGTGGCGCGTTCGCCGCGTACCTCGACGACGAGCGCGCTGAGACCGCCCACGAGACCGCGGAACGGTTGCGCGCCGGGCTTTCCGTGCCGTACCCGGTCGACCGCCTGACCGTCGAGGCCTCCGCGGTCGTGGGGTACGCGTCCAAAGCGGACTCCGAGACCGAGGACCCGGACCCCGACGCGTTGCTGCAGCGGGCCGATGTCGCCGTGCGTGCGACGTCCGAGGGCACGCCCGTGAAGGCCTACGCGCCGTCGATGGGCCACCTGTTCCTGCGCCGCTTCCAGCTCGTGACGCAGTTCCGCCAGGCCGTCGAGACCGGGCAGATCTCGGTGCACTACCAGCCGAAGGTCGCCCTGCCCTCACGTCAGGTCGTGGGCGCGGAAGCGTTGGTGCGCTGGACACATCCGGAGTTCGGCCGCGTCGACCCGGACGAGTTCGTGCCGGCCGTCGAGGCCACCGGTCTCGTGGACGTGCTGACGGACTTCGTGATGGACCGCGCTCTGGAACGCGTGCGCCGCTGGCTCGACCGCGGCCTGCGGATGTCCATCGCGGTGAACCTCTCCGTGCGGACGCTGGGCGACGAGGACTTCCCGAACCGCGTCGAGGCCGCCCTGGAGCGCCACGACGTGCCGTCGGGGCTGTTGACCTTCGAGCTCACCGAGTCGGGCGTCATGGCCGATCCCGAGCGCGCTCTGCCGGTGCTGCGGCGCCTGCACGCGATCGGCGTCGTGCTGGCGGTCGACGACTTCGGCACCGGCTACTCGTCACTGGCGTACCTGCGCCAGCTGCCGGTGGACGAGGTGAAGATCGACAAGTCGTTCGTGCTCGGGATGGGCACGGACCTCGGCGACATGGCCGTGGTCCGGTCGATCGTGGAGCTCGGGCACTCGCTCGGTCTCGTGGTCGTGGCGGAGGGCGTCGAGGACGACGCCGCGCGGGACCAGCTGGTGGGCATGGGCTGCGACGTGGCCCAGGGCTACCTGATCTCCCGGCCGCTGTCCGAAGACCGCTTCGAGGCCTGGCTGCGCGCCCGAACGGTGCAGGTCAGGGGTGCTCGGGATGAGACGGTGCTCACGCTGGTGCACTAAAGGCACCCCCGGATTTCGTTCTTGGTTGCCGTGTGTTGTAGAGTTCTCCTCGCTCGGCAAGAACGAAAGAGCAAGCCCCTTTAGCTCAGTCGGCAGAGCGTCTCCATGGTAAGGAGAAGGTCTACGGTTCGATTCCGTAAAGGGGCTCCACTACTGGCCGCAGTGCTGAGCGCTGCGGCTGTAGTTGTGTAAAGCGGTGTAGCTCAGTTGGTAGAGCAAGCGGCTCATAATCGCTGTGTCGCCGGTTCAAGTCCGGCCACCGCTACGCGAGTGGGTGTGGTCTGTCGGCGGAAAGCGCCGACCGTCCTCGCTCCGCATGATTTTGGGGGCCAAGCCCCCACACCCCCGGGCAGCAACCTCGTTGCCCATCCCCGCCAGGCGGTAAGCCCGTACTGGGTGTTCGGGGCCCGTGTGCTCTCAGGAAGGCAAGGACCGTGGCTGCAACCGACGTACGCCCCAAGATCACCCTCGCGTGCGAGGAGTGCAAGCACCGGAACTACATCACCAGGAAGAACCGGCGCAACGACCCGGACCGCCTGGAGATCAAGAAGTTCTGCCCGAACTGCAAGACGCACCGCGCGCACAAGGAAACCCGCTGAGCGCGTAACCAGTCTTCGACGAGGCCCGTCCCACACCGTGGGGCGGGCCTCGTCGCATATAGGCTCCTTCGGTGCCTCTCGACCCCGCTTTCATCGGACGTAGTTATCCGCCGTCGCAGCCCTACGACGTGAGCCGCGAGAAGATCCGCGAGTTCGCCGAGGCGATCGGCGCGACCAGCCCGGCCTACCGCGACGCCGAAGCCGCGAAGGCGTTGGGGCACAGGGACGTCATCGCGCCGCCGACGTTCGCGATCGTCGTGTCGATGAAGACCAACGAGACGGTCATGTTCGACCCGGAGCTGAAGCTCGACTACAGCCGCGTCGTGCACGGCGACCAGAACTTCGTCCACCACCGGCCCATCACCGCGGGCGACCAGCTCGTGTGCGTGGCGCACATCGACGCCATCACGTCCCGCATGGGCAACGACATGGTGACCGTGCGGACGGAGATCAGCACGGTCGGCGGCGAGCCCGTCACCACCGCCAAGTCGATGCTCGTCGTGAGGGGAGAAGACGCATGACGTACGAGGTTGGCACCGAACTGCCGGCGCTGTCCGTGCGCCTCAAGCGCGACGACCTGGTGCGCTACGCGGGCGCCTCGCTGGACTTCAACCCGATCCACTGGAACGAGAAGACCGCGAAGGACGTCGGCCTGCCGGACGTGATCGCGCACGGCATGCTGACCATGGCCGTGGCCTCGCGGATCGTCGCGGAGTGGATCGGCGACCCCGGCGCGATCGTCGAGTACGGCTGCCGCTTCGGCCGGCCCGTCGTGGTGCCCAACGACGACGAGGGCGCGCTCGTCGAGGTGACCGCGAAGGTCACCAAGGACTTCGAGGACGGAACTGTGAAGGTCAACATCAACGCGGCTTTTGACGGCAAGTCGGTGTTGACGGGTGCCTTCGCGCGCGTGCGGGTCAGCTGATCTTGTGAGCAAGAACACCACCGGGCGACACGGTCCGGTGGTGTTTGCGGTGTTCACGGGAGATTCGAGCCGGTGCGGCACCGCAGTTGCACGACCCTGATTCGTGTTCTCGGCTCGCATATGGGTAGGCTGTGCGACAGGCCGCTCGGCAAGTGCTTGAGCGGTCTGGTTGGAATGGACGGGGCAGGCTCCCGTACACTTCCTGCTTGGCCAGGGGATCCCGCTCGGGATCTCAAAGGGGTGTAGCTCAACTGGCAGAGCAGCGGTCTCCAAAACCGCAGGTTGCAGGTTCAAGTCCTGTCGCCCCTGCTGTCGAAGCGCGTCATGGGTGGAGTGGAGGCACGGCATGAGCGAGGGCCGCGAGCAGGACCAGCCGGAGGAGCGCGAAGGCGCTGTCCGGCCGTCCACTGCTGCGGCGCGACGTGAGCGTCGTGCCTCCTCTCGCCCGGCCGCCCGCAAGGACGGCAGCAGCGCTGAGTCGAAGAAGAGCGTCGCCAAGTCCGACTCCTCGGACGAGGACGCGAAGAAGGGTCGCCCGACCAAGACCCGTGAAGGACAGGAGAAGCGTCCCTCGCTGATCGGGCGGTTCTTCCGCTACATCCGCGAGGTCATCGGCGAACTCCGCAAGGTGATCTGGCCGACGCGCAAGCAGCTCGTCACCTACACCGGCGTCGTGCTGGTGTTCGTGGTCTTCATGGTTGCGCTGGTGTGGGCTCTCGACCTCGGCTTCGGCGCGGCTGTTTTCGAGTTGTTCGGCTGAGCCGGACAGCTGCCGCTGCAATCAGGAAGCGAGATCCACAGTGACCTCCGATAACGGCGTCGACGCCCAGGAGAAGACCGACCTCATCGACGACGAGGTGTCCGAGGACATCGCGGCCGACGAGACGGTCGAGTCGGAGGCTGTGGACTCCGAGGACGCGGACACCGCGGACGAGTCCGAAGAGGACGCCGACGTTCTCGCGATCGACGAGACGCCGATCGACGAAGAGCCGGAAGACCCCGCCGAAGAGCTGCGTCAGGCCCTGCGCCGCGCGCCCGGCGACTGGTACGTCGTGCACTCGTACGCCGGCTACGAGAACAAGGTCAAGGCGAACCTCGAGACTCGTATCCACACGCTCGACATGGAGGACTACATCTTCCAGGTCGAGGTGCCGACCGAAGAGGTCACCGAGATCAAGAACGGCCAGCGCAAGCTGGTGCAGCGCAAGGTGCTGCCCGGCTACATCCTGGTCCGCATGGAACTCACCGACGCGTCCTGGAGCGCCGTCCGCAACACGCCGGGCGTGACCGGGTTCGTCGGAGCCACCTCGAAGCCCTCGCCCCTCACGATCGACGAGGTGCTGAAGTTCCTGCTCCCGCAGCAGGAGCAGAAGCCGGCCGAGGGCAAGAAGACCGCTTCCACCACCGTGTCGAAGCCGACCATCGAGGTCGACTTCGAGGTCGGCGAGTCGGTCACGGTCATGGACGGCCCGTTCGCCACGCTGCCCGCCACGATCAGCGAGGTCAACGCGGACGGCCAGAAGCTGAAGGTCCTGGTGTCGATCTTCGGCCGGGAAACGCCGGTCGAGCTGTCGTTCAGCCAGGTCTCCAAGATCTGAGCGGTTTTCCCTGACCGGAAGACCGATCGGCCACGCTGCGGCTGGCAGAGCCGCGCGCGGACACTGCAATAACAGGAAGTACGGACAATGCCTCCCAAGAAGAAGAAGCTGTCAGCGATCATCAAGCTGCAGATCAAGGCTGGTGCCGCCAACCCGGCGCCTCCCGTTGGTCCCGCGCTGGGTCAGCACGGCGTCAACATCATGGAGTTCTGCAAGGCCTACAACGCCGCGACCGAGTCGCAGCGCGGTCAGGTCGTGCCGGTTGAGATCTCCGTGTACGAAGACCGCTCGTTCGACTTCAAGCTGAAGACCCCTCCGGCCGCGCGACTCATCCTCGCCGCCGCTGGTGTCGACAAGGGCAGCGGCGAGCCGCACCGCGTCAAGGTCGCCAAGGTGACCATGGAGCAGGTGCGCAGCATCGCGCAGGTCAAGATGGTCGACCTGAACGCGAACGACATCGACCAGGCGGCGAAGATCATCGCCGGCACCGCCCGTTCCATGGGCATCACGGTCGAAGGCTGACCACACCCTCTTTCTAGCAAGCGTGGGAGAGCCGAGCGCGGCTCAATCACCACGAACTGATCCACGGTAAGGACAGAGAATGAAGCGCAGCAAGGCCTACAAGGCCTCCGCAGAGCTGGTGGACCGGGAGCGGCTGTACTCGCCGCTGGAGGCCGCCAAGCTCGCCAAGGAAACGTCCAAGGTGAAGCTCGACGCCACTGTCGAGGTCGCGATTCGCCTCGGCGTCGACCCTCGCAAGGCCGACCAGATGGTCCGCGGCACCGTGAATCTGCCGCACGGTACGGGCAAGACCGCCCGCGTGATCGTCTTCGCAACCGGTGACAAGGCCGCTGAGGCCGAGGCCGCCGGTGCGGACGCTGTCGGCTCCGAGGACCTGATCGAGCGCATTCAGGGTGGCTGGCTCGACTTCGACGCCGCGATCGCGACCCCCGACCAGATGGCCAAGGTCGGTCGCATCGCCCGCATCCTCGGCCCGCGTGGCCTGATGCCGAACCCCAAGACCGGCACCGTCACCCCCGACGTCTCGAAGGCCGTCAACGAGATCAAGGGCGGAAAGATCAACTTCCGCGTTGACAAGCAGGCCAACCTGCACTTCGTCATCGGCAAGGTGTCGTTCGACTCCGAGAAGCTGGTCGAGAACTACGCGGCCGCGCTGGACGAGATCCTCCGCGCCAAGCCGTCCGCGGCCAAGGGCCGGTACGTCAAGAAGGTCACCGTCTCCACGACGATGGGCCCTGGCATCCCGGTCGACCCGAACCGCACCCGCAACATGCTGTCGGACGAGGCCTGAGCCTCCCCGGTTCGCAGCTAGCTCCTGAGAAGGCCCCCGGTTCGCCGGGGGCCTTTTCGCATGTCAGGACTGGTGCCGGGGGAACGCCTGCCGGTAGTCGCTCGGTGAGCGCCCCACCTGCTTCAGGAAGTGGTGGCGGAGGTTGTTCGCCGTGCCGATGCCGCTCAGGGCCGCGATCTTCTCCACGGACAGGTCGGTGGACTCCAGCAACGCCTGCGCCCGCGTGATGCGTTCGTTGAGCAGCCACTGCAGCGGTGTCGTGCCGGTGGTGGCGTGGAGCTTGCGGTAGAAGGTCCGCGGGCTCATCGCGGCGCGGCGGGCCAGGGTCTCGATGGTCAGCGGTTCGTCCAGGCGAGCGCGGGCCCAGTCGAGCACCGGGGTCAGGCCCTCTTCGTCGCTGGCCGGGACCGAGAGGTCGACGTACTGGCCCAGGTTGCCGGGGCGGTGGCCGGGGACCACCATCCGGCGGGCGAGCTGGTTGGCGACGTGGGCGCCCAGGTCGCGGCGGACCAGGTGCAGGCAGAGGTCGAGGCCGGCGCTCATGCCCGCGCTGGTCAGCACGTCACCCTCGTCGATGTAGAGCTTCGAGGCGTCGACCTGGATGTTCGGATAGCGCTCGGCCAGCAGCGCGGTGTGCATCCAGTGCGCGGTGGCCTTCTTCCCGTCGAGCAGGCCGGCTTCGGCCAGTGCGTACGCGCCGACGCACGCCGACACGATCCGCGCGCCGTTGTCGTGCGCCCGGCGCAGCGCGGAGATCAGCTCGGGTGGGACGGGCGCGTTCTCCTCGAAGACCTCGTCCGGCACCCACGACACGATGACGGTGTCCGCGTGCACGATGTCTTCCAGCCCATGAGCGCTGTTGAGGGTGAAGCCCGGCACGGTGTCGCGGCTGCGGTTTCCGGTGCCGCACAACCACAACTCGTACCAGGGGTCGGCGAGGTCGGGCTGCGGCGTGCCGAAGACGGCGGCGGGAATGCCCAGCTCGTAGAGGTCCGCGACGCCGAAGTCGCTGGGCACGACCAGGGCGACTGATCCAGCGCTCATGCGAGCCAGCCTATGGCAGGAATTTGGCGAAAGGGGTCATTCCGGTCACTGGTCGAGTTGATCACGTGCGGCGAGGCTGGAGGCATGACATCTGAAGCGATCACCGTGTTGGGCCTCGGCAACCTCGGACGCGCGCTGGCGGAGGCGTTCCTGCGGGAAGGCCACCCCGTGACGGTCTGGAACCGTTCTGCCGCAAAGGCTTCCGAAATCAAGGTGCCCGGTGCCGTCGTCGCCGGGACCGCGACGGAGGCGGTCGCGGCCAGTGGGCTCGTGATCGTGGCCGTGCTCGACCACCCAGCGGCACAACGGGTTCTCGGCGGCGTCGACGTGCGCGGACGGGCGTTGGTGAACCTCACCTCCGGCACTCCCGACGAGGCTCGTGAACTGGCCGGCTGGGCCGCGGCGAACGGAGCCGAGTACCTGCACGGCGCCGTGTACGCGGTGCCCCAGACGATCGGCACCGACGCGTCGTCGATCATCTACAGCGGCTCCTCGGCCGTGTCCGAGCGTTGGCAGAAGCAGTTGGCGCTGCTGGGAAAGGTCACGTTCCTGGGTGCCGACGCCGGCCGCGCCTCCGGGTACGACGTGGCGATCCTCGCCGGGATGTACGGCCTGATCGGCGGCTTCCTGCACGCGGCGGCACTGGCGCGGGCCAACGGGATCAAGACCACCGAGCTCACGCCGATGTTGTCGTCCTGGCTGACGGACCTCCACCCCGCGCTCTCCACGTTCGCCGCGGAGATCGACGGCGAGAGCTACGGCGACGCGGAGTCGAGCCTGGCGATGAACCAGACGGGGCTGGCCATGCTCATCCGCGCGGCCGCGGCGCAGGGCGTTCCGTTCGCGGCGCTCGACTCGCTCAAGGCGCTCGTCGACCAGCAGGTCGACGCCGGGCGCGGGGAGGAGAGCCTCGCCCGCGCCGTCGAGTCGCTGGGCGTGGGGTCACAAGGGCTTGCGGGCTGACAGCAGGAAGATCGTCACCGACGCCTGGAAGCCACCGTCGCGCAGGTCGGCCAGCCAGCGCTCACCGTCCGCGTGCTCTATGGCGCCGGCGCGGATCGCCCGTTCCGTGTTGCGGGTGAGGGCGAGGGTGTAGTCCGCCCTGGCGAAGTCGCGCAGCACCGTCGTCGCCGCGCGGACGTCCTCGACCTCGAAGCCCGCTTCCCGCGCGAGGCGCCCGAGCCGGCGGCCGATCGTGGCGTTGCGGACCATGGTCGAGCAGACGAACCGGTTGAACGCCCTGTTCATCTCCAGGTCGCCGTCGACGATCAGGGCGTCCCAGTCGGGTTCGGCGATGCGCAGCAGGCCGCCCGGCTTCAGGGCTCGGTGGAGCTCGGCGAGGACGTCGGACGGGTTCTCGACGTGCTGCAACGCGCGGTCCATGCGAGCGCGGTCGGCGGTCCCGTCGTCCACGGGGAGCGCGTGGGCGTCTCCCTGGCGGACCTCCACCTGCGGGTAGTAGTTGAGGAGGCTCCTCGCCGCCGCCACCATCGTCGGGTCCACGTCGACGCCGATGACGCGGCCGGACGTCGTGACCGCGTCGGCCATCACCGGCAGGTCCATGCCGGGCCCGCAGCCGACGTCGAGGACCGTGTCGCCGTGCCGCAGATCAAGCGAGACGAGGAGCTGGTGCTTGTAGTCACGGCCTAGTTCGGCGGCGTCCGCCATGTACTCGACCTTGTCGGTGCTGGGCACCCCCAGTGCGTTTGCCATGCACCCCAATCAACCACAGGTGCTGGGCGACCAGTCGGTGATGACCCAGCCGGCGCCGACCTTCTCCACGACGAACAAGCCCAGGCGCGGGCCGCCCTCGACGGTCAGCGCGCAGGAGTCGATGGTGACCTTGGTGGTCGTCGGGGTCTTGAGCATGTCCGGCGGGAACAGCACCTGCTGGTACCTGTCGACGCTGGTGACCTTGGTCTTCAGGTCCTTGACCGCGGCGGCGCAATCGCTTGCGCCATAAGCGTTCGCGAACTTCTGACGGGTGTCGTCGCGCAGGAAGAGCGTGCACGCGCGGGTCGTGTCGGCGAACGACACGTGCTTGTAGAACATGCCGACGGTGCCCTGCAGCCCGGCCGGTGCGGTGAGGCCCTGCGCCGCGCCGGTCACGCCGCCGCTGTCCTGCGCGATGTCGCCGGGGTCGTCCACGCCGAAGAAGTGGTTGTAGGCCCAGACCGCGGAGAAGACGACGAGGAGGAAGAAGAGCGCGCGCCAGAAGATGCCACTGCCGAGCACGGCGAGCCACCAGCGCTTGCCGCCGGGCTGCTTCGGGGCCTGCGGCGCCTGGCCCGTCGCCTCCTGGTAGCGCTGGAACTCCTGAAAGCGTTGGAACTCCTGGAACTGCCGCAGCTGCTCCGGGTCCACGGGCGGGGCAGGCGGCTGCGGGGTGGGCGGCTGGCGGGGCGCGAGGTCCTTGCCGGGCTCGTCGGTCACACGTCACATCATGCCGATTTGGAGCGGCAGGACACAGTCGAGTACTGTTTTGGATGGTTCTACCGAAGACCGCAGGTTTTCTCCGCGAGGAGAATGAAGGCCCCGTTGCAACACGGGCGGCCCGCGCAGGGAGGACGAGGCTCAGTTCTTGTGTGACGCCCCGTGCTGCTTGTGCGCGAGGGCGTTTTTGTTGTTTCGGGACCTTCTCCAGGCCGGCGGTCTAAACCCAGCCCAGAGAGGAGGCGATCATGGCGAAGCCCACGAAGGTTACGGCGGTCGCTGAGCTCGCGGACCAGTTCCGCACCAGCTCGGCAGCGGTTGTCACCGAGTACCGTGGCCTCTCCATGGCGCAGCTCACCACGCTGCGTCGCGCTCTCGGCGCGGGCACCAAGTACACCGTCGCGAAGAACACGCTGGTCAAGCTGGCCGCTGCGGACGCCGGTGTGGAGGGCCTCGAGGCCCTTCTGTCCGGTCCGACCGCCATCGCGTTCGTCGAGGGCGAGCCCGTCGACGCCGCCAAGGCGATCCGCGACTTCGCGAAGGACAACAAGGCCCTGATCATCAAGGGCGGCTACATGGATGGCCGCCCGCTCTCGGTTGAAGAGGTCACCGCTATCGCGGACCTCGAAACCCGTGAGGTGCTGCTCGCGAAGCTCGCGGGCGCGATGAAGGGCAACCTGGCCAAGGCCGCGGGTCTGTTCAACGCCCCGGCTTCCCAGGTCGCTCGCCTGGCCGCTGCCCTGCAGGAGAAGAAGGCCGCTGCGGCTCCCGCCGCCGAGGCCGACGCTCCCGCCGAAAGCTGATCACCCAAAGACACGCCCGACGCTTTCGCGCGGGAGATTAGAAAGGACCGCCGATCATGGCGAAGCTCAGCACCGAAGAGCTGCTCGACGCGTTCAAGGAGATGACCCTCCTCGAGCTGTCCGAGTTCGTGAAGCAGTTCGAGACGACCTTCGAGGTCACCGCCGCGGCGCCCGTCGCCGTTGCCGCTGTCGGTGGCCCCGCCGCCGCCGCCGAAGAGGCCGAGGAGCAGACGGACTTCAACGTCGTCCTCGAGTCCGCCGGCGACAAGAAGATCCAGGTCATCAAGGTCGTCCGCGAGGTCGTCTCGGGCCTGGGCCTGAAGGAGGCCAAGGAGCTCGTCGAGTCCGCTCCGAAGGCGATCCTCGAGGGCGTGGCCAAGGACGTCGCCGACGCCGCCAAGGAGAAGCTCGAGGCTGCCGGCGCCAAGATCACCGTCAAGTGATCTCAGCCCCTTCGGGGGCTGGCGTTCTGCCTTGTAGTGCTTGAACGGGCGTGCATCCCCTTTTGGGGGTGTGCGCCCGTTTTTGTCTTTTCTGATCTTGTCGGGGGTGCTGAGTAGGTTGAGTTGTAGGGGTTCCCGGATCGGGGGGACGCCTGCGTTAGCTTGCCGCGGCCTGGCGGGTGGTCACCTTGCGGGCGGCGACCTTAGGTTGCGTGCTTTCCCTGGGGGCTCTGCCCCCAGACCCCCGGCAATCTGATCGGGGGGTGGCGCCGTGGGTGGGTTGATGGCACGCCTGTTGGGTTGGGCGGCTGCCTGTTGCTTTGAGGGTTGCGTTGGCGGTGGGGGACCCCACCGCCCGGCCCGTAGGGAAAGACGGCTCGCCTTCGGCCTCGCGGGTCGTTGTGTGTTTGGAGTCACATGGGTCTCGTAAATCCCGGTTGCCAGGCAGTGGTCTAGGTGGTGGTGACCGTTTTGCGAGGTCACGCTCTGTGGCGTTATATGAACGCAACCGCCGTTAGGCCAACTGGTGAGTAACCTGCCGCGAACGAACTCGTTGCCCAGGTGTGACGCCGATCGCTGCGGCGTCCTCGGGCGTGTGCGGAGGTGCGGATGGGCGTCGAGGTGGTCGTCGAGGGTTTGACCAAGTCCTTCGGCAAGCAGACCATCTGGCAGGACGTCACGCTCACGTTGCCGCCGGGTGAGGTCAGCGTGATGCTCGGGCCGTCCGGTACCGGCAAGAGCGTGTTCCTGAAGTCGTTGGTGGGGCTGCTCAAGCCTGAGCAGGGCAAGATCATCATCAACGGTACGGATCTGGTGCGGTGCTCTGAGCACCGGTTGTACGAGATTCGGAAGATGTTCGGCGTGCTGTTCCAGGACGGCGCGTTGTTCGGGTCGATGAACCTGTACGACAACATCGCCTTTCCGCTGCGCGAGCACACGAGGAAGACGGAAGCCGAGGTTCGGCGGATCGTCCTCGAGAAGATGGAGATGGTCGGTCTCGTCGGGGCGGAGAAGAAGCTGCCCGGTGAGATCTCCGGCGGTATGCGCAAGCGGGCTGGTCTTGCCCGTGCGCTGGTGCTCGACCCCGAGATCATTCTGTGCGACGAACCGGACTCCGGGCTGGACCCGGTGCGCACGGCGTACCTCAGCCAGTTGCTGATCGACCTGAACGCCCAGATCGACGCGACCATCCTGATCGTCACGCACAACATCAACATTGCTCGTACCGTGCCGGACAACCTGGGGATGTTGTTCCGGCGCGAGCTCGTCATGTTCGGGCCGCGCGAAGTGCTGCTGACCAGTGACGAGCCTGTTGTCGAGCAGTTCTTGAACGGGCGGCGGCTCGGGCCCATCGGCATGTCCGAGGAGAAGGACACGGCCACGATGGCTGCCGAGCAGGCTCATGCGGACGCCGGGCACTCGGACGGCTCCACGTCCGAGGACGTCCGGGGGATCATCCCGCAGATCGAGCCGACGCCGGGGCTGCCGTTCCGGGATGCTGTCCGGCGGCGCAAGGACCGGGTCATGACGATCATCCACCAGCTGCCGCACCAGGCTCAGCAGGGGATCATCGAGAGTCTCACGGCCGAGGAGCAGCTGCGGTACGGCGTGCACGCTGGTGCTCCCGCCGCTGCGCCCACGCCCAGCCCGTGGCCTCGGCAGGGTGGTGTTCTGTGAGCACGCAGACCTCGTTCCCCGGCGCCGGTGCGCTGCGGGAGACCGGGAAGTTGTGCCAGCTCGGGATCGACGTCGTGCGCACGACGTTCCGGCGGCCGTTCCAGCTTCGCGAGTTCATCCAGCAGAGCTGGTTCATCGTCAGCGTGACGGTCCTGCCGACGGCGCTGGTGTCGATTCCGTTCGGCGCGGTCATCGCGTTGCAGCTCGGCAGCTTGACTCGGCAGATCGGCGCGCAGTCGTTCACGGGTGCGGCCAGCGTGCTCGCGATCATCCAGCAGGCCAGTCCGATCGTGACGGCGCTGCTGATCGCCGGAGCCGGTGGCTCGGCCATCTGCGCGGACCTCGGGTCGCGGAAGATCCGCGAGGAGATCGACGCGATGGAAGTGCTCGGCGTGTCGCCGATCCATCGGCTCGTGGTGCCCCGTGTGCTGGCGGCGATGCTGGTGTCCGTGCTGCTCAACGGCATGGTCAGCGTCGTCGGTGTGCTCGGTGGCTACTTCTTCAACGTGATCATGCAGGACGGCACGCCGGGCGCCTACCTCGCGAGCTTCAGCGCGCTGGCCCAGCTGCCCGACCTGTGGATCAGTGAGTTGAAGGCGCTGATCTTCGGGTTCATCGCGGGCATCGTCGCTGCTTACCGGGGCCTCAACCCGGCCGGCGGGCCCAAGGGCGTGGGTGACGCGGTGAACCAGGCCGTGGTCATCACGTTCCTGCTGCTGTTCTTCGTCAACTTCGTCCTCACCACGATCTACCTGCAGGTCGTGCCCGCGAAGGGGAGCTGATGGCGAACAAGGTGCTGTCCACCCTCGACGGGTTCGGCGACCAGCTGTCGTTCTACATCAAGGCGCTGGCCTGGACGCCCCGCGCGCTCAAGCGGTACTCCAAGGAGACGATGCGGCTGCTGGCCGAGGTCAGCTTCGGGTCGGGAGCGCTCGCGGTCATCGGCGGCACGATCGGCGTGATGGTCGGGCTCAGCGTGTTCACCGGGACCGTGGTCGGCCTTCAGGGCTTCACGGCGTTGAACCAGATCGGCACGTCGGCGTTCGCCGGGTTCGTGTCGGCCTACTTCAACACGCGGGAGATCGCGCCGCTCGTGGCCGGGCTGGCGTTGTCGGCGACGGTCGGGTCCGGGTTCACGGCGCAGCTGGGTGCCATGCGGATCTCCGAGGAGATCGACGCGCTGGAGGTCATGGGCATCCCCAGCCTGCCGTTCCTGGTCACCACGCGGATCATCGCCGGGTTCGTCGCGATCATCCCGCTGTACGTGATCGGCCTGCTGACGAGCTATCTGGCCGCCAGAACGATCACTGTGGAGTTCTACGGGCAGTCGGCGGGCACATATGACCACTACTTCAACCTGTTCCTACCGCCGATCGACGTGCTCTGGTCGTTCGGCAAGGTGCTGGTCTTCGCGGTCGTGATCATCATGACCCACTGCTACTACGGCTACCGCGCGTCCGGTGGTCCGGCCGGCGTCGGGGTGGCGGTCGGGCGCGCGGTGCGGACCGCGATCGTCACGACGGCACTGCTCGACTTCTTCCTGAGCCTCGCGATCTGGGGCGCGACGACGACGGTGAGGATCGCCGGATGAGGAAACGCGTGCTGGGCATCGCCTTTCTCCTCGCGATCGCCATGTTCCTGTCGCTCACGGTGGCGCTCTACAAGGACGCCTTCAGCGACTACGTGAAGGTCACGCTCAAGACCGACCACATCGGCAACCAGCTGCAGACCGCGAGCGACGTCAAGGTGCGGGGGCTGATCGTCGGCTCGGTGAAGGCCGTCCGCACCAGCGGTGACGGTGCCGAGCTGGAGCTCGCCCTGCTGCCGGACAAGGTCGAGCAGATCCCGGCCAACGTCAGCGCGCGCCTGCTGCCCAAGACGTTGTTCGGCGAGCGGTACGTGAACCTCGTGCTGCCGCAGCAGAAGAGCGCGGCCATCACCCAGGGCGCGGTCATCGAGCAGGACCGGACGAGCAGCGCCATCGAGCTCGAACGCGTGCTCGACAACCTGATGCCGGTGCTGCAGGCGATCCAGCCGGAGAAGCTCGCCACGACGCTCACCGCGTTGTCGCAGGCACTCGACGGACGGGGCAAGCCGCTCGGCGAGACCCTGGTGTCGCTCGACTCCTACCTCGGTGAGCTCAACCCGCAGCTGCCCGCGCTGAAGGAGAACATCTCCAAGCTCGCGGACGTCGCGAACGTCTACTCCGACGCCGCGCCGGACCTGTTGCAGGCGCTCAACGACATGACCACGACGACCAAGACCGTCGTCGACCAGCGCGAGAACCTGCTCGCGCTGTACGGCTCGCTGACCACGACGTCGCAGGACGTCACCAGCTTCGTCACGGTCAACAAGAACAACATCATCTCGCTCGCCGACACCAGCCGCCCGACGCTGGAGCTGCTCGCGAAGTACGCGCCCGAGTACCCGTGCCTGCTCAAGGGGCTCACCGAGTTCGAGCCGATCATCAGCAAGGCGTTCGGCGAGGGCACCAACGAGCCGGGCCTGCACATCACGCTGGAGATCACGCAGAACCGCGGCAAGTACAAGCCGAACCTCGACGAGCCCGAGTACCGGGACAAGCGCGGACCGCGTTGCTACGACCTGATCCCGCGGCCGAACCCGTTCCCGCAGTACCCGCCGGAGGGTCCGGTGCAGGACGGGTCGAGCTCGCCGCCGCCCGCCCGCGTCGCGAACGACGGGGTCCTGCCGCCCGCCACCGCGGGCAACGTGACCGTGCCGCAGTCCGCCGACGTGCTGCGGCTCGCCAACTCGCCGGAGGAGGCCAGGTTGATCGCGGCGCTCTTCGGACCGCGCATCGGCGTCGACCCCCAGGACATGCCCGGCTGGTCGAGCCTGCTGCTCGGGCCACTCGTCCGCGGAACGGAGGTGACCGTCAAGTGAAGGGACTGCTGGCCCCGCTGCTCAAGCTGATCGCCTTCGCGGTGGTCACGATCCTCGCCACCTCGTTGCTCGCGGTCACCATCGCCAACGTGAACCTGGCCAGTGCCACCGAGTACAAGGCCCAGTTCACCGACGTCACCGCGCTGAACGAGGGTGACGACATCCGCATCGCCGGCGTCCGCGTCGGGCAGGTCGACGGGATCAAGGTCGTCGACCGCAAGACCGCCGAGGTGGAGTTCTCGATCGACGGCGACCGCAAGCTGCCCGAGGCGGTGACCGCGACGATCAAGTACCGCAACCTGGTGGGGCAGCGGTACATCGCGCTCGAGTCCGGCACCGGTGACACCAAGGCGGTGCTGCCCGAGGGCGGCACGATCCCGCTGGAGCGCACCAAGCCCGCGCTCGACCTCACCGTGCTGTTCAACGGCTTCAAGCCGCTGTTCCAGGCCCTGTCGCCGGACGACGTGAACAAGCTGTCGTTCGAGATCATCCAGGTGCTGCAGGGAGAAGGCAGCACGATCGACAGCCTGCTGCAGCACACGGCCTCGCTGACCAGCACGCTGGCGAGCAAGGACAAGGTGATCGGCGAGGTCGTCGACAACCTCAACACCGCGCTGGAGACCGTGAACTCGCGCGACGAGGACTTCAACAACCTCGTGATCACGTTGCAGACGCTGGTCTCCGGGCTCGCGCAGGACCGCCAGCCGATCGGTGAGGCGATCACCGCGCTCGGCGACCTGACCCAGGCCACCTCCGGCCTGCTGGAGCAGGGCCGCGAGCCGCTCAAGAACGACATCGCGCAGCTCGGCATCGTCTCGAAGACGCTGGGCGACAACGAGGTGCTCGTCGACCGGATGTTGCAGCGCCTGCCCAACAAGCTGGAGACGATCACGCGGACCGCGACCTACGGTTCGTGGTTCAACTTCTACCTGTGCGAGGCCAGCGGCCAGATCGCCGTGCCGCCGGTCATCAACAACCCGATCCCGATCACGGCGTTGCCGGTGACACAGCAGAGGTGCCGCCGATGAAGACGAGCAACCCGATCAGGACCGGCGCGATCAGCCTGACACTGATCGCCTTGCTGCTGCTGGCCGCGTTCTACTCCGACGACCTGCCGATCGTCGGCGGTGGCACGAGCTACGCCGCGGACTTCAGCGAGGCCGCGGGGCTGGTGCCGGGCAACGAGGTCCGCGTCGCCGGCGTGAAGGTCGGCAAGGTCACCAAGGTCAGGCTCAACGGCGACCGGGTGCGGGTGACGTTCAAGGTCAAGGACGCCTGGGTGGGCGACCGGACGACCGCGATGATCCGCATCAAGACGTTGCTGGGGCAGAAGTTCCTGGCACTGGACCCGCAGGGCACCCAGCCGCTGTCGCCCGGCAACCCGATCCCGAAGGAACGCACGCTCGCGCCGTACGACGTGAACGAGGCGTTCAACGGGCTCGCGACGACCGTCGGCCAGATCGACACCAAGCAGCTGGCGGACAGCTTCACGGTCCTCTCGGACACCTTCAAGAACTCGCCGGAGCACGTCCGAGGCGCGCTGGACGGCCTGTCCGCGTTGTCGAAGACGATCTCCTCGCGCGACGAGCAGCTGGCGAAGTTGCTGGACAACACGCGGCAGCTGACGAAGACGCTGGCCGACCGCAACGCGGAGTTCGAGAAGCTGCTGTCGGACGGCAACCTCCTGCTCGGTGAGCTGCGCAAGCGCCGCGAGGCGATCAGCGCGCTGCTGACCGGCACGCGGAACCTGTCCCGTGAGCTCAGCGGTCTGGTGAACGACAACCAGAACCAGCTCAAGCCGGCGCTGGAACAGCTCGGCAGGGTCACCACGATCCTGGAGCGCAACCAGGAGAACCTCGACCGCAGCCTCGCGCTGATGGCGCCGTTCTACCGGGTGTTCGCGAACACCCTGGGCAACGGTCGCTGGTTCGACACCTACATCTGCGGGCTGCTGCCACCCTCGGTGAACCTCGGCGTCGTCGGGTTCAACGAGGAAGGCTGCCTGCCTCCGGGGGTGCAGCGATGACTACAGCAGCTCACAGCAAAGTCGGCCGGTTCATCGCGATCGCGTGTGTGCTCGCGCTGGTCGTGACCGCGGCGTTGTGGTGGGTCTTCGCCGGGATGAACGGGCGCAAGGTCACCGCGCACTTCGCGGCGGCCGTCGGCGTCTACCCCGGCGGTGACGTGCGGATCCTCGGCGTGAAGGTCGGCACGATCGACGAGGTCACGCCCGAGGGCAAGACCGTGAAGGTCGTGTTCACCGTCGACCGCGACGTGCGGGTGCCGGAGAACGCGCAGGCCGTCGTGGTCTCGCCGAGCGTGGTCAGCGACCGGTACGTGCAGCTCGCGCCTGCTTACACCGGCGGGCCGACGCTGGGTGAGGACGCCGTGATCCCGCGCGAGCGCACGGCGACGCCGGTCGAGCTGGACGAGCTGTACTCGTCGCTCGACAAGCTCACGACCGCGCTGGGGCCCAACGGCGCGAACGCCGACGGGGCGCTGGCGGACCTGCTGAACTCGGCCGCTCGCAACCTCGAAGGCAACGGCCAGGCGCTCAACGACACGCTGAAGAACCTCGGCCAGGCCACCCGGACCCTGTCGGGGTCCAAAGAGGACCTGTTCGCCACCGTGGACAACCTGCAGAAGTTCACCGCCATGCTGGCCGCGAACGACAGCCAGGTGCGCGACTTCAACAAGCAGCTCGCGGACGTGTCGAAGATGCTCGCCGACGAACGCGGCGACCTCGGTGCCGCGCTCTCGGAGCTCGCGACCGCGCTGGGGCTGGTGCAGGGGTTCATCAAGGACAACCGCGAGGTGCTCAAGTCCAACGTGGACAAGCTCGCCTCGATCACGCAGGTGCTGGTGAACCAGCGGGCCGCGCTGGCGGAGACGCTCGACGTCGCCCCGCTGGCCCTCGGCAACCTGCAGAACTCGTACAACGCGGCGTCCGGCACGCTCGACACCCGCGCGAACATCAACGAGCTGAACCAGCCGCCGATCGTGCTGATCTGCAAGCTGATCCAGCAGGCGACGCCGAACAACGTGCCGCCGGTGCTGTCGAACACCTGCAAGCAGCTGGAACCGATCCTGACCGGCGTGGTGCCGCTGAAGCCGCCGGCCGAGATCCTCAGCGACCTCAACGCGGGCAAGCTGCCGTTGCCCCTGCCGCTCGCGGGGGTGCCCCAGTGAGGAAGCTGGTCGTAGGACTGACGGCGCTGTTGCTGGTGTCGGGCTGCGGTTCGGGCGGGTTCGACGGCGTCTACAACCTGCCGCTGCCGGGTGGTGCCGACGTCGGTGATCACCCGTACCGGGTCAAGGCGCAGTTCAAGGACGTCCTCGACCTGGTGCCGCAGGCGGGCGTGAAGGTCAACGACGTGCCGGTCGGGCGGGTCGAGAAGATCGACCTGGGGGCCGACGGCTGGACCGCCGAGGTGACCATGCTGGTCAACGGCGACGTGCAGCTTCCGGCGAACGCGTTCGCGAAGCTGCGCCAGTCCGCGTTGCTCGGCGAGAAGTTCGTCGAGCTGGGCAAGCCCAAGGACGCGGCCGGCAAGCTCGCCGACAACGCCGTGATCCCGTTGGACAGGACCAACCGCAACCCCGAGGTCGAAGAGGTCTTCGGTGCGTTGTCGATGCTGCTCAACGGCGGTGGTGTCGCGCAGCTGCAGAACATCACCAAGGAGCTCAACGCGGCGATGGAGGGCAACGAGCAGGAGATCCGCTCGTTGCTGGGCAACCTCAACACGTTCGTCGGGGAGCTCGACAAGCACAAGGCGGAGATCGTCCGCGCGCTCGACTCGATGAACCGGCTGGCGGGGACTCTGGCGCAGCAGCGCGACAAGATCGCGGTCGCGCTGACGGACCTGGAGCCCGGCCTGAAGGTGCTGGCCGAGCAGCGCACGCAGCTCGTGACGTTGCTGCAGTCGCTGGACAAGCTCTCCGACGTCGCCACGGACACGATCAACAAGAGCCGTGACGACATCGTGGCGGACCTGAAGGCGTTGCAGCCGACGCTGACGAAGCTCGTCGAGTCGGGGCAGAACCTGCCGAAGTCGCTCGAGCTGCTGCTGACCTACCCGTTCCCGGACGAGGCGGTCGACGGCATCAAGGGCGACTACACCAACGCGTTCATCGACCTCGACCTGAACCTCGGCACGGTGCTCGACAACCTCAGCCGGTCGCGGCAGTCGCCGATCGACTCGCTGATCCCGAGCCAGGGGACGCCGCTGCCGATGCCGAACATCCCGCTGCCGAACCTCGGGCAGGGCACCGGGTCCGGGCTGGGCGACCTGCTCGGCGGGCTGCTGGGAGGTGGTCGCAAGTGATCCTGCGGTCGACGAAGCTCAAGATCGGCGCATTCGTGCTGGTCGCGCTGCTGGGCGTGTCGTACGTCAGCGCCACCTACATCGGCCTGTTCAAGTCGTCGTCGACGGTCGTGACGATGCAGCTCGCTGATTCGGGCGGCATCTTCACCAACGCCGAGGTGACCTATCGCGGCGTGACCATCGGGCGGGTCGGGCAGCTGCGGCTGACCTCCGACGGCATCGAGGTCGACCTGGAGCTGGACGCCGACGCGCCGCGCGTGCCGTCCGCGACCGAGGCCGTCGTGGCCAACCGGTCGGCCGTGGGTGAGCAGTACGTGGACCTGCGGCCGAAGAGCGACGGCGGGCCGTACCTGGAGGCCGGGTCGGTCATCCCGCGCTCGGCCACCAAGACGCCGCCGCCCGTCGACGGGCTGTTGTCCAATTTGGACGCCTTCGCTTCCTCGGTGCCGACGGACTCCTTGAAGACCGTGGTCGACGAGCTGCACACCGCGTTCAGCGGGACCGGTGGCGACTTGCAGGTGCTGATCGACAACACCGCCGCGTTCACCGCCGCGGCCCGCGAACACCTGCCGCAGACCACGCAGCTGCTCAAGGACGGGCGGATCGTGCTGGCCACGCAGGCCGCCTCCGGTGGGGCCATCCGGTCGTTCAGCGGAGACCTGCGGTTGCTCGCCGAGCAGCTCAAGGCCTCCGACGGCGACCTGCGGCGGTTGATCGTGGCCGTGCCGCCGGCGTCCGAGCAGGTGTCGGCGTTGCTCAAGGAGAGCGGGCCGAACCTCGGGGTGGTCTTCGCGAACCTGCTGACCACGTCGAACATCCTCGTGACCAGGCGTGATGGTTTGGAGCAGATCGCGGTGACGTACCCGATCGCCGTCGGTGGCGGGTTCTCCGTGGCGCCGGGCGACGGGTCGGCGCACTTCGGGCTGGCCTTGAACGTGTTCGACCCGATGCCGTGCACCGTCGGATACGAGGGCACGACGATTCGTCCCGGCGGCGACACCTCTGCCGCGCCGCTGAACACGCAGGCGTACTGCGCTCTCGCGCGCGGGTCTGCGACCTCGGTGCGAGGCTCGCAGAATGCGCCATATGGTGGAACGCCGACCACGCCGGTCGGCAACGCGACGACGCAGCCCGGCCAGGAGCCGACGGGGCAGACCGCCGGGCCGGAGGTGCCGTTGCTGACGTCGCTGGGCCAGCTGCTGGGCTTGCCGGAGGGGAAGAAGTAGTGCGGATCTTCACGGTGACCGCCGTGGTCCTGGCGGTGCTGACGTTCGGCTTCGCCGCGTACTCGGGCGTGGCCTGGTACTCGGCGGCGCACTCGTCCGAGTCGGCGTTCGCCGCGGTGCGCGACGAGGCCCTGCGGTCCGGCCAGGTCGGCGTCACGAACTTCCTGACCCTCGACTACAAGAAGGTCGACGAGGACCTGCAGCGCTGGCTCAACTCGTCCACGGGAGACCTGCGCGCCGAGATCGACAAGGACAAGGACTCGCGCAAGAAGCAGCTGGTCGACGCCAAGTCCGTGACGACGTCGAAGGTGCTGGACGCCGCGATCACCGAGCTGGACGACCGCTCCGGCAGCGCGTCGATGATCGCCGTGGTCGAGAGCACCGTGACGCCCGACGGCGGCCAGAAGGTCACCAAGATCAACCGGTACCTGACCAAGCTCACCCGCACCGAGGACGGCTGGAAGCTGAGCCAGCTGGGCCCGCTGCGGTCAGGCGTCTGATCCGGCCAGAGCTGATAGGAACGAGTGCACGTGCCCCCTTCCCGCCGCCGCCCCATCCCCACGCCGCCCGCCGGAGGCCGTCCCAAGGTCGCCGGCCTGAACCGGCGCGCGTCGTCCGCTGAGCCCGCTGCCGAGGCAGTGGCCGAGGACGCGACGCCGGAGGCCGTGCCCGGCCCGGTGGCCGAAGCGGCAGACCTCAAGGCGCCGAAGCCCGTCGAGTGGACGCCGCCGCCCGTCAAGTCGCTCGTGCTGAAGCCGGCCGCCCCGGAGAAGCCCGCCTCCGAGGAGCCTGCTTCTGCCGACGAGGAACCCGCTTCTGCCGGCGAGGCCGAGCCCGTCACGAGGAACACCGGTCTGAAGGACGGCTGGGTGCTCCCGGTGGCGCTGCTCGTGGTCGCGGTGCTGCTGGGCGGCCTCGGCACGTTCTTCCTGGTGAAGTCGCGCTCGGTGTCCTACGACGCCGCCCTGGTCGACTCGGTCACCACCTCGGAGGTCAACGGCCAGGTCCGCGAGGCCGTGGAGAAGTCGTTCTCGTACAACTTCGCCGACGTCGAGTCGACCGAGAAGGCCGCCAGGGAACTGCTCACCGGCAAGGCCCTGTGCCAGTACAACGCCGTGTTCGGCCCGGTGAAGGAGGTCGCGCCGCAGCAGAAGCTCGTCGTGACCGTCCGTGTGGTGTCATCAGCCGTGTCGTCGCTCAAGGGCGACCGCGCCACCGTGCTCGTGTTCGCCGACCAGGTCACCACCCGCACCACCGACAACCAGTCGGGCGGCGGCACCGCCATGCTCCGCGTGAGCGCGGTGGACGACGGCGACCGGTGGAAGATCGACAACATGGAGATGTTCGGGGCCACGGCGGACCAGAACCGCCAACTCCAGGGCTGCTGACGCCGAGGGCGCAACGCCCCGTCGCTCCGCGCTCCGTTCGGCCGCTACGCGCCTCTGCTTGCGCACACGTCGCTGCCCTAGCGCGCACGCCGTGGCTCGCGCGCATGGCATGGCCTCGTGCGCACGACCTAAGTCGCGCGCACGGCTTGCAGGCACCCCTCAGCCCGCCTGTGGCTGCCCGCCTGTGGCTGCCCGCCTGTGGCTGCCCGCCTTGGCTGCCCTCCCCGGTCCCGGCGCCTCCTCCGGACCACCCGCCCGCCCGCCCCTCAGGCGAGGTCGTTTGGCCCGGCCCGGTGTCGGGTACCTGATCTCCGTCCCCTAAGATCAACTCCGCTGCGAGGACGTCACAGGAGCCCCAGATGCACCGTGGACACGTCCTCCGCCAGCCCCGACACGCGTGATCTCGGTCACACAAATCTTGTGGCCCTCTGTAAGTCCGCTTGAGGCCGTCAACTTCCCACCAAATCGGCCGCACACGTGTTTGTGCAGGTCAAATGGGTGACTGCAAATAAATAGCGCTCCATCCAGAGGGTGGATCGAGGCGCAACATCTTGACTGCGCGCTCATGCAGGGTCACTCTGTCGGTGAGCAAGAGGAGGGTCCTTCCAGGTGCCTCTCGACAGTCGCCGTGCGCGTGGCTAGACTGCCCCTTTGCGCTGCCCATTTTCCGCTTGCCCTTCGCCGAGAGCGTGGATTAGTCGAGCAGCGCCGCACCCTTGACAGCCGTGCTAGTTCGCTCTAGCCAGCTATTTGTCCCTGGAAGGACGCATCTTGGCGATCTCTCGCGCGACCAAGGCCACTGCTGCGACCAACTCCACGTCGGGGATCCCTGGAGCGCCGAAGCGGGTTTCGTTCGCGAAGATTAACGAGCCGCTTTCGACGCCCAACCTGCTTGACCTGCAGATCCAGTCCTTTGAGTGGCTGACCGGCGACGAGGCGTGGTTCCAGCGCCGCGTCGACGCCGGCGACGAGACTCCGACGGGCGGCCTCGAAGAGGTCCTCAACGAGATCTCGCCGATCGAGGACTTCTCCGGCTCCATGTCACTGTCCTTCTCCGACCCGCGCTTCGACGAGGTCAAGGCCTCGACCGAAGAGTGCAAGGACAAGGACATGACGTACGCGGCACCGTTGTTCGTCACGGCGGAGTTCACCAACCACACCACTGGCGAGATCAAGAGCCAGACGGTGTTCATGGGTGACTTCCCGATGATGACGAACAAGGGCACGTTCATCATCAACGGCACCGAGCGCGTGGTGGTCTCCCAGCTCGTGCGCTCGCCCGGTGTGTACTACGACACCGCGGTCGACAAGACGACCGACAAGGACGTCTTCAGCGTCAAGATCATCCCGTCCCGGGGTGCTTGGCTGGAGTTCGACGTCGACAAGCGCGACACCGTCGGTGTCCGCATCGACCGGAAGCGTCGCCAGCCGGTGACGGTGCTGTTGAAGGCTCTGGGCTGGAGCACGGAGCAGATTCGCGAGCGGTTCGCGTTCAGCGAGACGTTGCTGACCACGCTCGAGAAGGACCACACCGCGGGTACCGACGAGGCGTTGCTCGACATCTACCGCAAGCTGCGTCCGGGCGAGCCGCCGACGAAGGAGTCGGCGCAGGCCCTGCTGGAGAACCTGTTCTTCAAGGACAAGCGCTACGACCTGGCGAAGGTTGGCCGTTACAAGGTCAACAAGAAGCTGGGCCTGGACACCGACATCAACACCGGTGTCCTCACCGAGGACGACATCGTCACGACGATCGAGTACCTCGTTCGCCTGCACGCGGGTGAGACGATGATGGACGCCGCCGCAGGTGGCGACGTGCCCGTCGAGGTCGACGACATCGACCACTTCGGCAACCGTCGTCTCCGCACCGTCGGTGAGCTGATCCAGAACCAGATCCGCGTCGGTCTGTCCCGCATGGAGCGCGTCGTCCGCGAGCGCATGACCACGCAGGACGTCGAGGCCATCACGCCGCAGACCCTGATCAACATCCGTCCCGTCGTGGCGGCGATCAAGGAGTTCTTCGGCACCTCGCAGCTGTCGCAGTTCATGGACCAGACGAACCCGCTCGCGGGTCTGACCCACAAGCGCCGCCTGTCGGCTCTGGGTCCCGGTGGTCTGTCCCGTGAGCGCGCCGGCATGGAGGTCCGCGACGTCCACCCGTCGCACTACGGCCGCATGTGCCCGATCGAGACGCCGGAAGGTCCGAACATCGGCCTGATCGGTTCGCTCTCGAGCTACGCGCGGGTCAACCCGTTCGGCTTCATCGAGACGCCGTACCGCAAGGTCGTCGACGGCCGGGTCACCGACCAGATCGACTACCTGACCGCGGACGAGGAAGACCGCTACGTCAAGGCGCAGGCGAACTCGCCGACCGACGACGAGGGCAACTTCACCGACGACCGCGTCCTGGTCCGCAAGAAGGGCGGCGAGGTCGAGTTCATCGACCCGACCGACGTCGACTACATGGACGTCTCGCCGCGCCAGATGGTGTCGGCCGCGACCGCCATGATCCCGTTCCTCGAGCACGACGACGCGAACCGCGCCCTGATGGGCGCGAACATGCAGCGTCAGGCCGTCCCGCTGCTCCGCTCCGAGTCGCCGCTCGTCGGCACCGGCATGGAGCTGCGTGCCGCGGTCGACGCCGGTGACGTCGTCGTCGCGAAGAAGACGGGTGTGGTCGAGGAGGTCTCCGCCGACTACATCACCGTCATGGCCGACGACGGTGCGCGCAACACCTACGCGCTGCACAAGTTCCGTCGCTCGAACCAGGGCACCTGCATCAACCAGAAGCCCATCGTGAACGAGGGCGACCGGATCGAGGCGGGTCAGGTCCTGGCCGACGGTCCTTGCACCGAGAACGCCGAGATGGCGCTCGGCAAGAACCTGCTCGTGGCGATCATGCCGTGGGAAGGCCACAACTACGAGGACGCGATCATCCTGTCGCAGCGCCTCGTGCAGGACGACGTTCTCACCTCGATCCACATCGAGGAGCACGAGATCGACGCCCGCGACACGAAGCTCGGCGCCGAGGAGATCACCCGGGACATCCCGAACGTCTCCGAAGAGGTCCTGGCCGACCTGGACGAGCGCGGCATCATCCGCATCGGTGCCGAGGTCCAGCCCGGCGACATCCTCGTCGGCAAGGTCACGCCCAAGGGCGAGACCGAGCTGACGCCCGAGGAGCGCCTGCTCCGCGCGATCTTCGGTGAGAAGGCGCGCGAGGTTCGCGACACGTCGCTGAAGGTGCCGCACGGTGAGTACGGCAAGGTCATCGGCATCCGCGTCTTCTCGCGTGAGGACGACGACGAGCTGCCTCCGGGCGTGAACGAGCTCGTCCGCGTCTACGTGGCCCAGAAGCGCAAGATCCAGGACGGCGACAAGCTCGCCGGCCGCCACGGCAACAAGGGCGTCATCGGCAAGATCCTCCCCGCGGAGGACATGCCGTTCCTCGAGGACGGCACGCCGGTCGACATCATCCTGAACACGCACGGTGTGCCGCGGCGTATGAACATCGGCCAGGTGCTGGAGACCCACCTCGGGTGGATCGCCAAGCAGGGCTGGAGCATCAACGGGGACCCGGACTGGGCGAAGAACCTGTCCGAGGACCTGATGGATGTCGAGCCCGGCACCAAGACCGCGACCCCCGTGTTCGACGGCGCGAAGGAAGAGGAGATCACGGGCCTGCTCGGCTCGACGATCCCGAACCGCGACGGCGAGCGCATGGTCAAGGAGAACGGGAAGGCACAGCTCTTCGACGGCCGCTCCGGCGAGCCGTACCCGTTCCCCGTGTCGGTCGGCTACATGTACATCCTGAAGCTGCTGCACCTGGTGGACGACAAGATCCACGCGCGTTCGACCGGCCCGTACTCGATGATCACGCAGCAGCCGCTGGGTGGTAAGGCGCAGTTCGGTGGTCAGCGTTTCGGTGAGATGGAGTGCTGGGCGATGCAGGCGTACGGCGCCGCATACACCCTGCAGGAACTTCTCACCATCAAGTCCGACGACGTGCTCGGCCGCGTGAAGGTCTACGAGGCCATCGTCAAGGGCGAGAACATCCCGGAACCCGGTATCCCGGAGTCCTTCAAGGTGCTGCTCAAGGAGCTGCAGTCGCTCTGCCTCAACGTCGAGGTCCTGTCTTCGGACGGTGCCGCGATCGAGATGCGCGACGGCGACGACGAAGACCTGGAGCGCGCGGCCGCGAACCTCGGCATCAACCTGTCGAGGTCCGAGTCGCCCTCCGTGGACGACGTCGTCAACTAGTCACCTCGCCGGCCGGTGAGGGGGATGCCTCCCGCGTCCCCCTCGCCGGCCCTCCGACCAGCTCCTTTGCCACCGATCTAAAAAGGGGAAGAGAGTAGACGTGCTCGACGTCAACTTCTTCGATGAGCTCCGCATCGGACTCGCGACGGCGGACGACATCCGCCAGTGGTCCTTCGGCGAGGTCAAGAAGCCCGAGACCATCAACTACCGCACGCTCAAGCCTGAGAAGGACGGCTTGTTCTGCGAGAAGATCTTCGGTCCCACCCGGGACTGGGAGTGCTACTGCGGCAAGTACAAGCGCGTGCGCTTCAAGGGCATCATCTGTGAGCGCTGCGGCGTCGAGGTGACCCGCGCGAAGGTGCGTCGTGAGCGCATGGGCCACATCGAGCTCGCCGCTCCGGTCACGCACATCTGGTACTTCAAGGGCGTCCCCAGCCGGTTGGGCTACTTGCTCGACCTGGCCCCCAAGGACCTCGAGAAGATCATCTACTTCGCCGCCTACGTCATCGTGGGCGTGAACGCCGAGCTGCGCCACAACGACCTGCCGACGCTCGAGAGCGAGATGCAGGTCGAGCGCAAGCGCGTCGAGAACCGTCGTGACGCCGACGTGGAGGCCCGCGCCCAGAAGCTCGAGGCCGACCTGGCCGAGCTCGAGGCCGAGGGTGCCAAGTCCGACGTGCGCCGCAAGGTCAAGGAGGGTGGCGAACGTGAGATGCGCCAGCTCCGCGACCGCGCCCAGCGCGAGCTGGACCGCCTCGACGAGATCTGGTCCACGTTCACCAAGCTCGAGCGTGCCCAGCTGATCGCGGACGAGCTGCTCTACCGCGAGCTCTACGACCGCTACGGCGACTACTTCACCGGTGCCATGGGCGCGGAGGCCATCCAGAAGCTCCTGGGTGACTACGACGTCGACGCCGAGTCCGAGATCCTGCGCGAGACGATCCGCAGCGGCAAGGGCCAGAAGAAGCTGCGTGCGCTCAAGCGCCTCAAGGTCGTTGCCGCCTTCCAGGCGACCCGCAACAACCCGCAGGGCATGGTCCTGGACTGCGTCCCGGTCATCCCGCCGGACCTGCGCCCGATGGTGCAGCTCGACGGTGGCCGTTTCGCGACGTCCGACCTGAACGACCTGTACCGCCGCGTCATCAACCGCAACAACCGGTTGAAGCGACTGATCGACCTCGGCGCGCCCGAGATCATCGTCAACAACGAGAAGCGGATGCTGCAGGAGGCCGTCGACGCGCTGTTCGACAACGGCCGCCGCGGCCGTCCGGTGACGGGTCCGGGCAACCGGCCCCTGAAGTCGCTGTCCGACCTGCTGAAGGGCAAGCAGGGCCGGTTCCGCCAGAACCTGCTCGGCAAGCGCGTCGACTACTCCGGCCGTTCGGTCATCGTGGTCGGCCCGCAGCTCAAGCTGCACCAGTGCGGTCTGCCCAAGCAGATGG
The DNA here is from genome assembly GCF_033949925.1 of Lentzea kristufekii. Lineage (NCBI taxonomy): Bacteria > Bacillati > Actinomycetota > Actinomycetes > Pseudonocardiales > Pseudonocardiaceae > Lentzea > Lentzea kristufekii. Next base: position 29,347 of record NZ_JAXAVV010000035.1, on the reverse strand, counting down.
CCCTGGAGCTCTTCAAGCCGTTCGTGATGAAGCGGCTCGTCGACCTCAACCACGCGCAGAACATCAAGTCCGCCAAGCGGATGGTCGAGCGTGCGCGCCCGGCCGTGTGGGACGTGCTGGAAGAGGTCATCACCGAGCACCCGGTGCTGCTCAACCGCGCACCCACGCTGCACCGCCTCGGCATCCAGGCCTTCGAGCCCCAGCTGGTCGAGGGCAAGGCCATCCAGCTGCACCCGCTGGTCTGTGAAGCGTTCAACGCCGACTTCGACGGTGACCAGATGGCAGTCCACCTGCCGCTGTCCGCCGAGGCGCAGGCCGAGGCCCGCGTCCTGATGCTGTCGTCGAACAACATCCTGTCCCCGGCGTCCGGCAAGCCGCTGGCCATGCCGCGTCTGGACATGGTGACGGGCCTGTACCACCTGACCCGGCACAAGGTCGGCGACATCGGCGAGGGTCACTCGTACTCGTCGCCCGCCGAGGCCCTGATGGCGTTCGACCGCAAGGTCCTGGGCCTGCAGGCGATGGTGAAGATCCGCGTCTCCGACAAGAACCCGCCCAAGGGCCAGGAGCCCGAAGGCTGGGAGCCCGGTCAGCCGTGGCTCGCGGAGACCACGCTGGGTCGCGTGCTGTTCAACGAGATCCTGCCGCAGGACTACGCCTTCATCAACGAGGTCATGCCCAAGAAGCGGCAGGCCGTGATCATCAACGACCTCGCCGAGCGGTACCCGATGGTCACCGTCGCCCGGACGCTGGACAAGCTGAAGGACGCCGGTTTCCACTGGGCCACCCGCTCCGGTGTCACGGTCGCGATCTCGGACGTCCTCGTCCCGGCGGCGAAGCAGGACATCCTCGAGGAGCACGAGCGCCTCGCGGACGCCGTCGAGAAGCGCTACCAGCGCGGTCAGCTCTCCCACGAGGAGCGCAACTCCGAGCTGGTCAAGGTGTGGACGAAGGCCACCGAGCAGGTCCACGAGATCATGGAAGACAACTTCCCCGAGGACAACTCGATCCGCGTCATCGTGCAGTCCGGCGCCGCCGGCAACATGACGCAGGTCCGTTCGCTCGCGGGTATGCGTGGTCTCGTCACCAACCCGAAGGGTGAGTACATCCCGCGCCCGATCAAGAACTCGTTCCGCGAGGGCTTGTCGGTGCTGGAGTACTTCATCGCGACGCACGGTGCCCGTAAGGGTCTGGCCGACACCGCGCTGCGCACCGCCGACTCGGGTTACCTGACCCGTCGTCTGGTGGACGTCTCGCAGGACGTCATCATCCGCGAGGTCGACTGCGGCACCACCCGTGGTGTGCAGATGACCGTCGGCGAGCAGCTGGGCGACAAGGTCGGCCTGCACGAGTTCGCGCAGACGTCGGTCTACGCCCGCACGGTCGCGGACGACATCACCGACGCCCAGGGCAACCTGGTCCTGAACCGCGGCGACGACCTCGGCGACCCGGCGCTCGCGTCGCTGGTCGAGGCCGGCATCCTCCGCGTGAAGGTGCGCTCGGTGCTGACCTGCGAGTCCGCGGTCGGCGTGTGCGCGTCCTGCTACGGCCGCTCGATGGCCACCGGCCAGCTGGTCGACGTCGGCGAGGCCGTCGGCATCGTCGCCGCCCAGTCGATCGGTGAGCCCGGCACGCAGCTGACGATGCGTACGTTCCACCAGGGTGGTGTGGCCGGTGACGACATCACGACCGGTCTGCCCCGTGTCCAGGAGCTCTTCGAGGCCCGCGTCCCGAAGGGCAAGGCGCCGATCGCCGACGTCGACGGCCGCGTCCGCATCGAGGACGGCGACCGCTTCTGGAAGATCACGCTGATCCCGGACGACGGCTCCGAGGAGATCGTGTTCGAGAAGCTGTCCAAGCGTCAGCGTCTCGCCAACACGGCCACCGGCCCGCTGCAGGACGGTGACCACGTGTCCGTCGGCCAGCAGCTGCTGGAAGGTACGCCGGACCCGCACGAGGTCCTGCGTGTCATGGGCCCGCGCGAAGCCCAGCTGCACCTCGTTCAGGAAGTGCAGAAGGTCTACCGCGCCCAGGGTGTGGCGATCCACGACAAGCACATCGAGGTCATCGTCCGGCAGATGCTCCGCCGGGTCACGATCATCGACTCCGGCGCGACCGAGTTCCTGCCGGGTTCGCTGGTCGAGCGCGCGGACTTCGAGTCGGGCAACCGCGCCGTCGTCGCCGAAGGTGGCGAGCCGGCCGCCGGCCGTCCGGTGCTGATGGGTATCACGAAGGCCTCGCTGGCGACCGACTCCTGGTTGTCCGCGGCGTCGTTCCAGGAGACCACTCGCGTGCTGACCGACGCTGCCATCAACGGGCGTTCGGACAAGCTCATCGGTCTCAAGGAGAACGTGATCATCGGTAAGTTGATCCCGGCTGGTACGGGTATCAACCGCTACCGCAACATCCAGGTTCAGCCGACCGAGGAGGCGCGGGCTGCTGCCTACGCCATTCCTTCTTACGACGACGGGTACTACACGCCTGACGTCTTCGGGACTGGGACTGGTGCTGCGGTGCCGCTGGACGACTACGACTTCGGGCGGGATTACCGCTAGTTGTTGAGCTGAACGGCCCCTGGAGCTTTTGCTTCGGGGGCCGTTTTGCTTTTGTGGGCTTGCGGGCGGCCTGGTCGCTTTGCGTGCTTCCCTGGGGGCGCTGCCCCCAGACCCCCTGCAATCTGATCGGGGGGACCCCACCGCCCGGCCCGCTTGGTAAGGACGGCTCGCCTTCGGCATCGCTGCAGTCCTGCTGCGCAGCCTTACCCGTATCCGTCCGCTCCCGGCTCGGTCTGGTCTTTCGTCCTAGCGCGGGCTCTCGCTCGGCTTCGCTGACTGTCGGACCTGCTCTGTACGTTGGGTCGCGGGGGACGCTGATTCCGAGGGACCCCTGCCTTGGCCTGCGTCAGCGGTTGGCGATGCCGTCCAGGCGGAGCGTTGTCGACTCGTCTCGGTGGCTGCTGCTGGTGCCCACGTGCGTTGCGCTGATCTCGGGGCCGTTCTTCAGCACGTGGTAGAGCGCCATGCCGTGGCCTCGGCCGAGGTCGTAGTCGGTCTTCAGCCACTCCAGGAACACGCCTGCCTTGGTCGTGCCGTCGTACCCGCGTCCCGCCGCCTCCGTCAGCAGGTCGGCCGGGGTCTTGCCGGTCTTCTTCTCCGCGCCGTCGAGGTAGGCCTGGAAGGACATCGTGGTCTCCGTTCGTCGTTGAACAGAGCCTAGGACAACTTCGGCTGTCTTGACAAGAAAAATTGTCGGTGGAATCTGGGTGCGCGCGTCTGCTTCCATGAGGGCATGGGGGAGCTGTGGTGGAGTGACGTTCGGGAGTGGTTCGCCCCTGAGGACGGGCCGCTGCACGACGGGTGTGTGGCGGGGGTCGGGCCTGGGGCTTGGTTGGCCGTTGCCGATCTGGCGGCGGTTCGGGGGTGGTGGTCCGAGCTTGACGAGGGGACGTTGCGCGTCTGGCCCGGTGAGGGGTTTCTGGTCAACTTCTTCGAGGCTGTCGAGGACGAGGTTCTCTTCGACGTCGACGTTCGGGAGTTGCAGGGGCAGGAGCGGCTCGACCTGCTCGGCGCGTTCCTGCGGGAGTTGGGGCTGGCGTTCGGGCGGCCGGTGGCGCTGGCCTTTGAAGGGTGCGACCCGAGTGAGGAGCCGTATCTGCACTACGACCCGGTGGCTGACGGGTTCGTGCTGGATCGGGAGCCTGGTTAGCGGCGGCGGGCTCTGGCCAGGGCTCTGGCTCGGATCACCAGGTCGTCCACCAGGTGCTCGTCCACCAGGGGTGGGATGCCGGACTCGTCGGTGCAGCAGCGCGGTTTGGTGCGCTTCTCCGACAGGCGTGGCCTCACGCCGGCCATCTCGTAGAGGGCTTCGTAGAGGTCCAGGCCCGGGTCGTCGTCGTGTGGGCCCACCAGGAGCACCCACACGACTTCCGGTGAGGGGAAGGCGACTACTACGCGGTCGGCGCCTCGGAGGTGTTTCACGCAGAGGCGCGGCAGGGGTTCTGGGCCCGTCACGCGGTAGCCGAGTGCGGCGCAGCCCGAGTGGGCCAGTTCGTCCAGGAAGCGTTCGTAGGCCACGCGGGCTCGGCCGCGCAGGCCGTTGGCCTGGGCGTGTGCGGTGGGGGTCTCTACTACCTCGATCAAACCGGGCGGACCACGCGTCCCTTGCCGCTGCGCATCTCGTCGAGGGACGAGGCCAGGTCGGGCCGGTCCAGCAGTGACTGGTCGCTCAGGCGGCGGTGGACTTCGTCGATGAGGCCGCGGGTCTTGCCCGCGCGGCGGAGGTCGGACACCAGGTGGAGGACCTCGTGCAGGCGCACGGTGTCGAGCAGCATGCGCGGTTCCTGGCTGTGGATGGCGAGTACGCCTTCGCGGGCCCAGGCCTTCACGGTCTTCTCGGTGAGGTCGAGCAGTTCGCCTGCCACCACGGGACGTACCGGCGGGGCTTGGCGGAGCGTCTTGGCCACCACACCGTCGAGGCGGCGGCGGCGTTCGTCGTCTTCCGACAGGGATGACGCGACGGCTTCCAGCTCTTCGATCGTGTCGAAGAGGTCGCGGATGTGGGCGGCCTCGGTCGCGACAGACATGGCTACTCCTCCCGTTGACTACCGATTATCCACTACTTTTTCGGTAGTCGTCAACGGCCCCGGAGCAGGGATCCGGGGCCGTCGCGCGATCAGGAGGAGAAGAAGAGACCACCGAGGCCACGGTGCTTGCGGTGACCGTAGCCGTAGCCGGCGTGACCGCCGTGGTGGTGATGGACCTGCTGCGGCGCGGCGCCCCAAGCGGGCTGGGCCGGCTGCGGGTAGGCGGCGGGCGGCGGGGCGACCGGCGGCGGCGGGGCCTGCATCTGGGCCTCGAGGCGGGTGATCGACTCGAGCTCGCCGTAGTCGAGGAAGACCCCGCGGCAGCCGTCGCACTGCTCGATGTGAACGCCCATGCGGTCGAACGTGCGCATGTTCGCATGACACTTGGGACACTGCATCGTGGTGAGCCTCCTGCGGTGGGACCGGACAAAAACGATATTAGCCGCGGTCACTGCTCTCGTGCGTCGCGACGATCCGACGACAGGCTTCAACCAGCGGTTCCACTGCCTGCAGCCCGGACATGAGTGCCCGTGCTGCCATCTGCACAACGTACGCCTGGGCCGGGATGTTGAGTGCTTCCCATTCGGATGTCGGCAGGGCCACACCACCCGTTTCACGATAGGTGTTGAGGAACCGCGCCCACAGGTCATCCGGCAGAACCCCGGCAGCGAACAAAGCCGCAGGTCGTGCCAGATCCCATACAGGATCGCCGACCCCGAGATCGTCCACGTCGATGAGCCGCCAGCCACCCCGGTGCACCAACTGTCCGAGATGCCAATCGCCGTGGATCAACGCACGCCCGTTCATGTCCAATGGCGGCAAGAGTTCATACGCGCGCAGCACCACATCGGCATGCGGCAAGTCCGGCGGCAACGCCTGAATAGCGCGCACAATCCGTTCCGGCGTACCGGCCACAGGCCCCCGCACGGGCAAAGCGTGCAGCTTCGCCAGCAGCGCCGCGCTCTCCTCCCACGGCGCCGCGTCCGGATCCGCCTGACTCACCGGCGTCCCGTACGGCCACACCGTCACCGGCCGGTCGTCCACGAACTGCAACGGCTTCAACGGCGGCAGCAACAACTCAGGATGCGCCGCCGCGATCTCCAGCCGCTGATCGAGCGCCTCGACGTCGGTGTCCGCGGGCAACGCCTTGGCCACCACGTCGCCGACGCGCACCACCACGACGTCGCCGCGGTCACCGCCGAGCACCTCGGGGTCGGCGGAAGAGCCGGTCAGCGAGGCCATCGCCGCGATCAGGTCGTCCACGCGCACAGTGAATCAGGCCGGCCCGGTCAGGCCGGCGCGACCTGCATGTTGTGGCCGTAGGTGTAGAAGTAACCGGTTACGAACAGCGTCGCCTCGGTCATGGAGTCGAACTCGGCGTACATCGATCGCTTGCCCTCCGACTGCCAGCACACGACGAAGATGTCCAGCTCGCGGACCAAGCACAGCGCTTCGTCGCGGTACTCCCCGAAGGAGAAGTACCGGCGGTCGATGTTCAGCGTGCTCAGCACCTTGTCCGTCCACTCGACAGCCCAGTCCCTCTCGGCCTGGTGACCGGGTTCCATCTCGGCTTCATTGCCGGTGGCGGTGGCGAGCGCCCTGGCGAGGGCCGTGGTGGGGACGTAGTCGGGCAGCACGTAGCCGGATCGCCGGATGTGCGCGAGAAGCTGCACGTCCGGGTTCACGTCGTGCACGTCCAAGTAGTAGGCCAGCGCGGCGGGCCAGACCCAGAAGCCGTCGGTGTGAAACGCCATCGGAACCCGTTGCGGCTGGCCGGGAGCGAGCAGATCGGGAGCGAGGCCGCGTGACGTGAGCACAGCAGGGGCCTGGTTCAGGAATGCGAGCAGCGCTTCCTTCTCCGCCCTGATCACAGGCTGACGGTGCAGCGCGGGCCGCTCCTGTGCGTCCACACCGTCGAACGTCCGCGTGGGCATCGCCGGGTAGAACGGCCGCTTGGGAGTGTGCTTCGGACCCGCCGCCACGGTGACCGGGACTGTCCGGAGCTCACTGACCGCGGCAGCCAGCCAGTCCGGCGTGTTCTTGGGGCTCCTGGGGAACTGCAGGAGTTCGTGCTGAAGCCCGTGGCGGGCGAAGAGGGCGCGCTGCGGGAAGTACGGCTGCCAGCCGGGCTCGCTCTGGGAGTCGAACGACACCAGCGGGCGCGAGCTGGGCTCAAGCGAGTACTCCGCGCTGAACCACGCGCCGAACGGAAACGCTGAGGTCGCGGTGCGCAGCCGGTGGAACCACTGCCCGACCATCAGCGGCGGCAGCCACGCCACCTCGTCGCCGTCCGGTGTCGTGAGCGTCGTGGTGAGCTCCTGCCACCCGGCGATCGCCTGGCAGCGCACGTGCAACTTCGCCCACGGTCCCGGCACGTGCTCCAGCAGCAGAGTGGTGATGTGGTCGACGTGGGCGTCGATCTCGGGCTTCGGCACCGTGTCCTGAGGCAGGCCCACGTACATCGGCAGTTCGGAACCCGTGTCGGCGATCAGGCACAGCTGTTCGAACCGGACCTGGGACAGGCGGTCCAGGCTCGCCACCGGCTTCACGAAGGTCCACTCCGGCTGCTCCAGCGGCATGGATCGCCGCACTTCCGGCATCTCGGCGACGAGCAGGGCGTCGCCGCGTTCTTCCTCGACCAGGAAGGCCTGCTCGCCGGCGTGCGCGACGGTGAAGTGGGTGAACCAGCTCTCCACCAGCGTCGACGGCAGCAGTTGCGCACCGCGGCCGTCTCCCATGTCGAACCGCGCGTGCTCGGAGAGCCGGTTGTCGTGAAACGCCCACTCGGCATCGGCGAGCCGGTCGTTCCACACGACCTTGCGCGTGGCGCTGTACGTCTGCCCGGTGGCGATCTTCATGCCTGTGCTCCGCTCGGGACCTCGGGGGCTGCGATGGTGCCCGCCGCGGTCGGTGTGGTCGTGGTCGGTGCCTGCCTGGCGGCGTGGCGCTCGATCAGGTCCAGATAGCCGGCGAGCAGTGCGCCGAACAGGGTGGCGTTGGCGGTGAACGTGGGGGCGCTCGCGGGATTGAACACGATCTGCAGTTCCTGGTCGTGGCCGAAGACCTCGACAAGCTGCGTGCCTGTGATCGGGACGGCCCTGACGAGGTCTGCGGGGTGACGCCGAGGCGATGAGAACACGTGCAGCGCTTTCATCCCGTTCTGCTGGTCGAAAAGCCTCAGCTCACCCGATTCATGCGCGGACACGGTGAGCGTGACGTCTTTCAGGAGCGCTGAGATCAGCGAAGCCCCTCGTGCGAAGCCCTTCGTCACCCGCCACAGATCGAGTTCGAAGGCGTTGGTCACCTCGGTGCCGGCGGTCTCCGGATGTGGGATGAAATGTGCGTTGCGCCATTCCTCGCCGGTGGGCAGGCCGTCCGGACCGAACGTGCGCGAGCCCATGATCGATTCACGGCCGAGTGGGGCGCCCGCCGGCTGGCCGGGATCGGGGAACCTGATCTCGAAGACACCCGCGGCCACCTTGCGCTGCGCTTCGGCGGCCTGTTCGGCGTCGAACTCCGGCAACGGTGAGCCGGCGAAGTAGGAGTTCAGCAGGTCGCTCATCGCCGGGCTTCCATTTCTCTCTTCCACCTGAAGTTCTCGTTGATGATCGGCGGACGGGCTTCGATCTTGATGACGTTCCCGTCGACGTCGAAGTGCGCGATGCGAGGCCACACCCGGTAGATGTGATCAGCCGGAAAGCCACCCGCGAACAGGTACTCGCTCTCCCGGTGGCCGCCCTCGTTCTTGCGGCCGCTGTTGACGTAGCTGGCGTCGCTGTCGATGCCGTACGGGTGATAGCCCTCGTGCATGTACTGGACACGGGTGATCGCGACACCGGTCAGCGCGACCTGCCGCGGGTCGTGCCTCACGATGAGTCCCTCGCCGGCTGTGGTCAGGTTGCGGTGGATCGTCGCTTCCGGACTCGCGGAGAAGGACACGAACGCGCTGCCTTCCGCCCGGATCGTGTCGCCCATGTGCGCGCCCATGCCGAGGTTCGCGGTGTTCCGCGGTTGGTGGCCCTCCCGCAGCAGCGGCGCGAACTCGCGGTCGTCCATGCGGAAGAGCGGTTCGTCGAGGAATGCGAGCCCTTCCGACTTGTCCCGGTGCACGGGCTGTCCGCCAGTCGCGTCCAGGTAGACGCCGTCGAGGTCGACCGGGGTCGCCATGTGGTCGTAGGCGCCCTTGGGGATCTCGGTGGTGAGGCCGGGCGGCAGATCACCTGGTTCGAAGTCGTGCGTGAGCTCTGACTCGTAGAGGGTTTTGCCGCCGTTGGCCTTGTCGCGCTGGAACTGCTCCTGGAGCGTGCCGTCGAGGAACTCGACGGTCAGGTCGCCGGTCCACTTGGGCCTTCTGACGACGTTCGGCCGCGGCGTGGCCTCGGGCTCGGGCTTGGTGAACGTCCTCATCGCCGCTTCGCGGTTGAGGTCCGCTTCTGACTTGCGCTTGGTCGGGAACGGTGGTTGCCGAGGTTCCTGGGCAGGGGTGGGTTCCGGAGCGCGCTCCGGGGCCGGTCCGCCGGGCAGGTCGTTCGCAACCGTCGGCACCGGCTGGTGGGGACGTACGGGTTCGTCGTGCCGTCGCGCATCCTGCGGGAGCACGACACCAGGCGGGGGAGGGCGATGTCCCGGCGGTCCGAAAGCACCCGGTGGGGCCATCGGGCCGTTCGGGCGCAGAGGCGGGTTCGGCCGCATCTGAGGCGGCATCGGCGGCCGAGGACCACCTTGTGGCATGGGCGGCCGGGGACCACCTTGCGGCGCCATCGGCGGTTGCTGACCACCTTGCGGCGGCATGGGCGGCCGGGGGCCACCTTGCGGGGCCATCGGCGGCCGCGGACCGGCTTGCGGCGGCATGGGCTGCCGGTGACCACCTTGCGGCGGCATCGGCGGCCGCGGACCACCCTGCGTGGGCATGGGTGGACGACTCATTCCCGGCGGCGGCGCGAAGCCGGGCCGAGGAGGCGGCAGCTGACGTGACCGGTCGAGCCTCGGATCGTACGGGGGCCTGGGCCCGCGGTTCTGCTGCCAGTTGCCGGGAGGTGGCTGCTCGCCGGGTGACGGCCAGTTGCGCCGCCACGCCTTCGACGCCTCCGCCGGGGGTACGTCACCCCAGGTCGGGGTGTGATCAGGAGGGGTGGGCCGGCTGTGGTTCCGCGTGCTGCCGTCCGGGCTGAAGGTGACCCAGTCACCGTTCGGCGGCCAGCCGGGCCTGTGCAGCGCGGCGTTGTGCGGGTCGAGGTGCGACGAACTCGCGAACACGTTGCCCTGCAAGTCGACCCAGACGTCCTTCCTCGGCGCCACCACGTCGGCGCCGAGCTCCCTGGACAGTTGAGCCGCGAACCCGCCACCCTCGCGACCGGTCTGGCACGAGATCAGCCGGATCGGCTGCTGCCCGTCCCAACCGGCCCCGCGGATGATGTCGGCGAGCTGTCTGGGCGTCAGCGCCGTGTCCCCGATGCTGACCCTGCTGCTGTTGCCGTGGATGTCGACGGTGAAGCGGTTCGGGTCGGGAGCCACGTTGCGCGCGGTGCTGTGGTACGGGCTCGCCTGCCCGACGTGCAGGGACAGCCCGGCATCGGTGCGTTTGGCCCACTGCTCCAGATGCCGCATGCCGTCCGGCATCTCGACCGGCGTGTTGTTGCGCTTGATCCGGGCCAGCTCGGCCTGGTGCGCGCTCTCCGGCCTCGGGGCGTTGGTGGGGGCGGGCGGGGCGGATTCGCCCAGCGGCCGGAGGTGAGGTGCGCCGTTGCCGTGCCGCGGAGCGGGCTGGGTCTGCGGGACTGCCGACGGGCGGGCAGGAGGCTGCTGCGGGTGCGTCGCGTGGGTGGACTGCTGCGGGGCCCGTTGTGGCGGTGCCTGTGGTGGCGAGCGATGCGCTTGTGGCGCGTGCCGGTGCGGGTGCTGTGGCGGTGCTGCCTGCGGAGGTGGCACATGAGCAGGCCCTGCCGACCCGTGCACGGGAGGTGCGTCGTGCGTACCGCGTTGCGGGGGTGCGGTGAAGGGCATGGAGGCGGCCGGCGTCGACGTGGCTGCCTGATGGACTCCGTCAGCGGGGTGCTGGCGTTGCGGAGCCTGGTGGGGAAGTGGTGCGGGTCCGCCAGGACCGGGGGCGTGCGAAGTGGGACCTGCCGGGGCGGGGCCTGCGAGCGGACCGTTCGGCGCGGGCGCACCGTGACCCGCTGTCGGCGGGCCGGCGGCCGCACCCGCCGGGCCTCCGTGGTGGGGAGATCCGGGAGTCGGGCCGCTGGTGCCCGTCGGCATGGGGCCGCTCGGGCTGGTGGTGTGGTGGCCGGCGGGGGCCGGGCTGCCAGGTGGGTTGTGCCCAGCGCTGCCTGCTGAGGCCGGGCTGCTCGGGTTGGGGGCTTGGTGACCGGCCTGCACCGGGCCGCCCCCGTGCGGCGCGTTGCCACTCGTGGGTGAGGGGCCGCTGTGCACGTTCGAGCCGGCGGTGTTGGGGGAGTGGCTTCCGCTTGCCTGGGACGGGGTCTGCCCGCTGCCCGTCGGGGAAGGGCTGTGGTTCTGCGGCCCGCCGCTGTTGCTGGGGGAGAAGCCTCCACCGCTCGACGGCGACGGGCCGCCCATCGGCGGGGCGGTCGGCATCGCGGTGCGAGGTGCGGCAGGGGCGTTCGACGCGGCCGGGGCCGTGGGTGGCGCGGACTGGCCGGGGGACTGGCTGAAGCCTTGCGGCTGCTGCGAAGGCTGTGGGGCGGACGACGGTGGGGTCGCGTCCGGGGTGGCGCGGTGTTGCGGTTGTTCGGTCGGTGGGGCCGCGTAGGACGTGTTCGTCGCGTCGGCGGAGCGGCGTGGCGGGGCTTCGGTGTCCGGGGCGGACGACGGCGAAGGTGCGGTGGGCGGAGGGCCGTCCATGCGCGGGGCCGCTTCTGGCCGGGGCATGGCGGACGGGCTTGGCATGTCGCCGGCGGTGGGAGCGGCGATGTCGGCGTTGACGCCCTCGATGCCGGACTTCATGCCGGAGACGCTGCCGCTCACGGCGCCGGAGGTGGCGCCGAACAGGACGTCCTCGGCCTGGATGCCCTCCTCGCTCAGAGCGCCCTCGGCGAGGGCCGAGCCTGCGCCGATGACGGCTTCCTCGGCGGCGTTGCGGCCGATCGACCTGCCGATGGAGTCGCCCACGCCGTCGCCCAGGGCCTTGCCCATGCCGGCGCCTACGCCTGCGCCCACGACGCCGGAGATCAGGCCCGACTTGGCGGCGTCGAGCGTCATGTTCGTGTCGAGCGTGTCGCGGGTGCCCTTGGCCAGCTGGATGCCCTGGACGGCCAGGTCGGTGGCGACCGAGGTGGCGACCTCGATGCCCACCTGGAGGGCCAGTTTGCCGATGAGGTTGCGGCCGACCTGCTGCATCAGTTGCTGCACGAGCTGGCGGAAGACGATCTGCACGCCCGCGCGCGTGGCCAGCTGAGCGGGGACGATGCCCGCGGTGGAGGCGCCGAAGGACGCCACGGCGGACGCGATCATCACGGCGATCTGGATGGCCAGGATGACCAGGGCGATGATGATCGAGAGCTTGGCGTACTCGATCTGCATCGCGCAGTTGCGGCAGGCCGTCGACAGCTTCTCGGAGACGTCCTTCATCTTGGGGAGGGTGGCTTCCTCGCCCTTGACGAACTTCTCCCAGTACTTCTTGAACGCCTCCGCAGCTTCACCATCCATGTTGGACGATGCCTGCCTGACCGCGTCGTCGGCCGCGCGCATGGCGTCGTCGACGTCGGTGGCGGCCTGCTTCCAGACCTCGGCGAGCCGTTGCAGCGCCGTCTCGTCGCCTTCCGGCCAGCTGTCACCCACCACGATCGGGATGAGCCAGCGGACCTCGGCGGGCATCTCGATGCCCATGTGCAGCAATCCCCCAGACTGCTAGCCGCTGATGCCGCGTGCGTTGAACTGGTCCTGCTGTTCCATCAGGTTCGCGGACTCTTCGAGGTTCTTCCCGATGTCCTGCAACGTCTTCGCGACCTCCGCCATCACCTTGCGGACGCCGTCGGCCGCGGGCGCGTAGTCGGTGCCGAACTTCTGGCCAGCCTCGTCACCGCCCCAGCAGTTGCCCTCGGCGTCGAGGCCGCGGGCCAGGGCGGCCGCACTGGTCGCCATCTCCTCGCCGGTGCTGACCATCTTCGCCGCCGCCGAGCGCACGCCGGCGGCCTCCATGTAGGTGCGGCCACCCGCGCTCACCAGCGGTTCCCCCTGCCCATGATCGAGTCGCCGCCGAAGTCCTCGTCCTCGTCGGACGCGACCGCGCGCTGCACCGGACGGGCTTCCTTGCGCAGCACCGAGGAGCCGAAGTCCTCATCGGACGGTGGGGGCGGCGGGACGGGCTCGTCGCGCTGCTCGACCTTGAAGATGTCCTTGATCGACGGCGCGCCGGGCACGACGTCCGGCAGGTCCACGGTGCCCTCTTCCGAGGTCAGCGGGGCCATGTGGGCGTTGACCTGCTCGCGCACGTTCTGCGCGGCGCGGCGGGCCACCTGCGTGATCGTCTGCGCCAGCTGTTCGGGCGTGACCCGCTCGAAGGCGCGCTGTCCCAGTTCGAGCTTGTCCAGCACACCCGTGGAGTCCACGGTCACCACGACGTTGCCGTCCGGAGAGGACGCCACCCCGGACATCGCCGCGATCGCCGCCTGGGCTTCGCGCAACCCGTCCGTGCGGTCCTTGAGCTCCCGCATCAGATTGTCGAGGGTGCCGCGCAACTCTGCGTTACGAGCCGCTAGCTGATCGTCATCGAGCACCACGGCAACTTACCCAAGGTGATCGGAACGTGTCGGCCGAACGGCTCAGTTGGTGATGCAGATCGTCTTCACCGGCTGCGAGTACGTCTTCGCGTCGTCACCGTTGCACAGCGCCCTGTCCGACTTGCCGTCGACGACCTTCGTGACCTTGCGCGTCCCGGCCCCGCACGCCACCCGTTCGAAGTACTGGTTGACCGCCTTGAGGCAGTCGCCCTCCCGCACGTTGAGGACGTAGCAGAGCCGCGTCTTGCCGTTCGTCCTCGACCGTCCGGACGACTCGGTCAGGTAGTCACCGGTCGGGCACATCGTGCGTCGCTCACGCGAAGACACGCGGTACACGGCCTCTTGTGACGAGCACTCCACTTCCGCCATCTCGACGTTCGTGTCGTTGAGGTCGACCTGCTTCGCGCACTCGCCGACGCCGGCCTGCTCGTGCCAGCCGGAGCACCCGGACAGCACCAGGGCCAGAGCGGCGAGCAGGGCGACCTTCACGGCTTCTCCAGGCAGACGGTCAGGGCGGGATCGGGATAGGTGCGGGCCTCGTGGTCACCGCACAGCGACCGGTCGGCGGAAGCAGTGACCTTCGACACCCGCTGGGATCCGCCTGTGCCGCACGCGACGCGCTCGTGGAACGCGCTGCCCTGCTTGAGGCAGTCGCCTTCCCTCACGTTGAGCACGAAGCAGTAGTGCTTCAGACCGGCTCCCTTGCCGGCCTGGCTGACCGTCTGGTCGAGGTAGTCACCCCGTGGACACGACTTCTTCCTTTCGAGCTTCACGAGCCGATATGCCGCCTCGGGCGCTGTGCAGCTGGTCTCGTCCATGTCGAACTTGCCGTCTGACGTGCCGATCGGCTCGGCGCAGTCGCCCACCTCGGGCTCCGAGAGCATGTCGCCGATGATGAAGTAGCCGGGCACGACCAGCACCAGGGCGATGAGGCCGTAGACCAGCAGGTTGAGCTTCAAAGCGGGTTCTCCGTCACACGAGTAGCGTGGGTGCCGGGCGATATGTCTACTGCAGGTGCGGGTGCGGTACCCCCGTTTTGACCCAGGTAGACGTGGGCGGGTATCTTTGCTACCTGTGCCCGACCCATGTCGGGCCGCTCCGCGTGCCCGTGAGGCAGCGGTGTCCTCCACTCGCAGTGGCAGTTGAACTGTTGCTTGCGGACCTTGGGAGCGGGCGACACGCCCGACCTCGGGTGCAGAGAGGGATCAAGAAACACGAGGGTGAACCGGAAGGCCAGCCCTCAAAGACGGAAGAAGCAGCCGGCGAATGCCAACGATCCAGCAGCTGGTCCGCAAGGGCCGCCAGGACAAGGTGGCCAAGCAGAAGACGGCGGCCCTCAAGGGCTCGCCGCAGCGGCGCGGTGTGTGCACCCGCGTTTACACCACCACCCCCAAGAAGCCGAACTCCGCACTGCGCAAGGTCGCTCGCGTGAAGCTGACCAGCGGTATCGAGGTCACGGCCTACATCCCCGGTGAGGGTCACAACCTCCAGGAGCACTCGATGGTGCTCGTGCGCGGCGGTCGTGTGAAGGACCTGCCGGGTGTTCGCTACAAGATCATCCGTGGCTCTCTCGACACGCAGGGTGTCAAGAACCGCAAGCAGGCTCGCAGCCGCTACGGCGCGAAGAAGGAGAAGAGCTAATGCCCCGCAAGGGACCGGCCCCGAAGCGGCCGCTTATCTCTGACCCGGTGTACAGCTCGCCGCTCGTGACCCAGCTCATCAACAAGGTGCTGGTCGACGGTAAGCGCTCCGTGGCCGAGAAGATCGTCTACGAAGCCCTCGAAGGTGCTCGCGAGAAGACCGGCACCGACCCGGTCGTCACGCTGAAGCGCGCCCTGGACAACGTGAAGCCGTCGCTGGAGGTCAAGAGCCGCCGCGTCGGTGGTGCGACCTACCAGGTGCCGATCGAGGTCAAGCCGGGCCGTTCGACCACGCTGGCGCTGCGCTGGCTGATCACCTTCTCCCGGCAGCGCCGTGAGAAGACCATGGTCGAGCGTCTGATGAACGAGCTGCTCGATGCGAGCAACGGTCTCGGTGCGAGCGTCAAGCGCCGTGAGGACACGCACAAGATGGCCGAGTCCAACAAGGCCTTCGCCCACTACCGCTGGTGATCTGACGCCCGGTCTCGGCGAGACCGGGCTCTCCCAGCCCTAGTGAGCGCCACAAGCTCAAGACAGGGGAAAGACCCGTGGCACAGGACGTGCTCACTGATCTTGCCAAGGTCCGCAACATCGGGATCATGGCCCACATCGACGCGGGCAAGACCACGACGACTGAGCGGATCCTCTTCTACACGGGGATCAGCTACAAGATCGGCGAGGTGCACGACGGCGCTGCCGTGATGGACTGGATGGAGCAGGAGCAGGAGCGCGGCATCACGATCACGTCGGCCGCGACGACCTGCTACTGGAAGAACCACCAGATCAACCTGATCGACACGCCCGGCCACGTCGACTTCACCGTCGAGGTCGAGCGCAACCTGCGCGTCCTCGACGGCGCTGTTGCCGTCTTCGACGGCAAGGAGGGCGTCGAGCCGCAGTCCGAGCAGGTCTGGCGGCAGGCGACCAAGTACGACGTCCCGCGCATCTGCTTCGTCAACAAGATGGACAAGCTCGGCGCGGACTTCTACTTCACGATCAAGACGATCCAGGACCGGCTCGGCGCCAAGCCGCTGCCGCTCCAGATCCCGATCGGCTCCGAGAGCGAGTTCATCGGTGTCGTCGACCTGATCGAGATGCGCGCGCTGACCTGGCGCGGCGAAGTCCAGAAGGGCGAGGACTACGCGATCGAGGAGATCCCCGCGGATCTGCTCGAGAAGGCGCAGGAGTTCCGCGAGCAGCTGCTCGAGGCCGTCGCCGAGACCGACGACGACCTGACCGAGAAGTTCTTCGACCAGGGCGACCTGTCCGTCGAGGAGATCAAGGCCGGCCTCCGCAAGATCGTCGCCGCGGGCTCCGCGTACCCGATCCTGTGTGGCTCCGCGTTCAAGAACAAGGGCGTCCAGCCCATGCTCGACGCGGTCATCGACTACCTGCCGTCGCCGCTCGACCTCCCGCCGGTCGAGGGCACGCTGCAGGACGGCGAGACCGTCGTGAAGCGCAGCCCCTCGAGCGACGAGCCGTTCTCGGCTCTGGCGTTCAAGATCGCCGTGCACCCGTTCTTCGGCAAGCTGACCTACATCCGGGTCTACTCGGGCAAGGTCGCTGCGGGCACCCAGGTCATCAACGCGACCAAGGACCGCAAGGAGCGCATCGGGAAGATCTTCCAGATGCACGCCAACAAGGAGAACCCGGTCACCGAGGCCATCGCGGGCCACATCTACGCCGTGATCGGTCTGAAGGACACCACGACCGGTGAGACCTTGTGCGACCCGGCTCACCCGATCGTCCTCGAGTCGATGACCTTCCCCGAGCCCGTCATCCAGGTGGCCATCGAGCCCAAGACGAAGGCGGACCAGGAGAAGCTCGGCACCGCGATCCAGAAGCTGGCCGAGGAGGACCCGACGTTCCGGGTCAACCTCGACCAGGAGACGGGTCAGACCATCATCGCCGGCATGGGCGAGCTCCACCTGGACATCCTGGTGGACCGCATGCGCCGCGAGTTCAAGGTCGAGGCCAACATCGGCAAGCCTCAGGTGGCGTACCGGGAGACCATCCGCCGTGCGGTGGAGAAGTACTCCTACACCCACAAGAAGCAGACCGGTGGCTCCGGCCAGTTCGCGAAGGTGCTCGTCACCGTCGAGCCGCTGGAGAAGAAGGAAGACGGCGCGCTCTACGAGTTCGTCAACGCCGTCACCGGTGGTCGCATCCCGCGTGAGTACATCCCGTCGGTCGACGCGGGTGCACAGGACGCGCTGCAGTACGGCGTGCTGGCGGGCTACCCGCTGGTCGGCGTGAAGGTGACGCTGCTCGACGGCGCCTACCACGAGGTCGACTCCTCGGAAATGGCGTTCAAGATCGCTGGTTCGATGGCCCTCAAGGAAGCCGCCCGTCAGGCGTCTCCCGCGATCCTCGAACCGCTGATGGCCGTCGAGGTCACGACGCCCGAGGAGTACATGGGCGACGTGATCGGCGACCTGAACTCCCGCCGTGGCCAGATCCAGGCCATGGAGGAGCGCAGCGGTATCCGTGTCGTCAAGGCACTGGTCCCGCTGTCGGAAATGTTCGGGTACGTGGGTGACCTGCGGTCCAAGACCCAGGGTCGCGCCAACTACTCGATGGTGTTCGACTCCTACGCAGAGGTTCCCGCGAACGTCTCGAAGGAGATCATCGCGAAGGCGACTGGGGAATAACCCCACACCGGAGCACCGCAGTTCCACCGCGGGCTCTCCGGGGGCGAATCCCTGGGGTCCGCATTTTCCGACCCTGACGTGTAGTCCGGCGGGTGGCCACCAGATACCCGTCGGACCAGCAAAAAAGAAGTCCAGGAGGACAATCCAGTGGCCAAGGCGAAGTTCGAGCGGACGAAGCCGCACGTCAACATCGGCACCATCGGTCACATCGACCATGGCAAGACCACGCTGACCGCGGCGATCTCCAAGGTTCTGCACGACGCGTACCCCGATGTGAACGCCTCTTTCGCGTTCGACCAGATCGACAAGGCGCCGGAAGAGAAGCAGCGCGGCATCACGATCTCGATCGCGCACATCGAGTACCAGACGGAGAACCGTCACTACGCGCACGTCGACTGCCCCGGGCACGCCGACTACATCAAGAACATGATCACCGGTGCGGCGCAGATGGACGGCGCCATCCTCGTGGTCGCGGCGACCGACGGTCCCATGCCGCAGACGAAGGAGCACGTCCTCCTGGCCCGCCAGGTCGGCGTCCCCTACATCGTCGTCGCGCTGAACAAGGCCGACATGGTGGACGACGAGGAGATCCTGGAGCTCGTTGAGCTCGAGGTCCGCGAGCTGCTCTCCGAGTACGAGTTCCCGGGCGACGACCTGCCGGTCGTGCGCGTCTCGGCGCTGAAGGCGCTCGAGGGCGACGCCGAGTGGGGCAAGTCCGTTCTCGACCTCATGGCCGCCGTTGACACGGCGATCCCGGAGCCGGAGCGCGACACCGAGAAGCCGTTCCTCATGCCCGTCGAGGACGTCTTCACGATCACCGGCCGCGGCACCGTGGTGACCGGTCGTATCGAGCGCGGCATCATCAACGTGAACTCCGAGATCGAGATCGTCGGTATCAAGGAGACGTCGAAGAAGACGACGGTCACCTCGATCGAGATGTTCAAGAAGTTCCTGGACGAGGGCCGCGCCGGCGACAACGCCGCGCTGCTGCTCCGTGGCATCAAGCGCGAGGAGGTGGAGCGCGGCATGGTCATCGTCAAGCCGGGCACCACGACCCCGCACACCGAGTTCACGGCGCAGGTCTACATCCTGTCCAAGGACGAGGGTGGCCGCCACACGCCGTTCTTCAACAACTACCGTCCCCAGTTCTACTTCCGGACGACGGACGTGACCGGCGTTGTGACGCTGCCCGAGGGCACCGAGATGGTCATGCCGGGTGACACCACCGGTATGGACGTCAAGCTGATCCAGCCGATCGCCATGGACGAGGGCCTCCGCTTCGCGATCCGCGAGGGTGGCCGCACCGTCGGCGCCGGCTCGGTCACCAAGATCATCAAGTGATCTAGCTTCACCAGTTCGGCGTGAAGCCGGGCCAGCGATCTTCGTTGGCCCGGCTTTCGTCGTCAAGAAAGAAATGTGCGGCAGCTCACGTCGGGCTGTCGCTGGCGCGCGGGTGAAGAGCCGTCGTCGAGATTCTGTTGCCGGGTAATGAAACCGGCACGGCCATCGCTCCACATGCGACGGACGGCAGCGGCTCACCGGCCAAGATCCGCACGTGATCTGGGTCCAACTCACCCACCCCGATTTGGAGTGCCCCACGCTCGTGTGGCATTCTTTACGGGTTGCTCGACGAAGGCCGGGTCGCATCCGTGCGTCCCCGAGTCCTTCCACCGAGCGTCCGCGCCCTGTTAGTGAACGCCTCCTTGCGGAGATGGGCATCAGGGTGCATGGGCTGTGGTAGGCCCAATCCCACCGGGGAGACCTTGCGTGGGACCGGTATGCGTACCGGGCGCGACACGCCCGACCGCGTGGACCGGGCACCATGACACTTCAACAGGGGCGGAGCGCGCCAAGAGGCTGTAACAGGCCTCATCCGAGGCACCGCACCGCAGCGGTTACGAGAAGCAGAGGAACGGCAAGCCATTATGGCGGGACAAAAGATCCGCATCCGGCTCAAGGCCTACGACCACGAAGCGATCGACGCGTCTGCGCGCAAGATCGTGGAGACCGTGACGCGCACCGGCGCTCGGGTCGTCGGGCCTGTGCCGCTGCCCACTGAGAAGAACGTGTACTGCGTCATCCGCTCGCCGCACAAGTACAAGGACTCGCGCGAGCACTTCGAGATGCGCACGCACAAGCGGTTGATCGACATCCTCGACCCGACGCCGAAGACGGTTGACGCGCTCATGCGCATCGACCTGCCGGCCAGCGTCGACGTCAACATCCAGTAAGCGTTGGGCGCGGAGAGTAACGGACCAATGTCTGACAGGCAGATGAAGGGCATCCTGGGCACCAAGCTCGGCATGACTCAGGTCTTCGACGAGAACAACCGGGTCGTCCCGGTCACCGTCGTCAGGGCTGAGCCGAATGTCGTGACCCAGGTTCGCACCGAAGAGAAGGACGGCTACACCGCCGTCCAGCTGGCGGCCGGCGCGATTGACCCGCGCAAGGTCAACAAGCCCGTCGCGGGCCACTTCGCCAAGGCCGGGGTCACGCCCCGTCGCCACCTGGTGGAGCTGCGCACGGCGGACGCCAGCGAGTACACGGTCGGCCAGGAGATCACCGCAGAGGTGTTCGAGGCCGGCGCTGTTGTCGACATCACCGGCACCAGCAAGGGCAAGGGCACCGCGGGTGTCATGAAGCGCCACAACTTCAAGGGCCTCGGCTCCAGCCACGGCACCCAGCGCAAGCACCGCTCGCCGGGTTCCATCGGTGGCTGTGCCACGCCTGGTCGCGTCTTCAAGGGTCTGCGCATGGCTGGCCGCATGGGCCACGAGCGCGTCACGACCCAGAACCTGAAGGTGCACAAGATCGACGTGGAGAACGGGCTGCTGCTCATCAAGGGCGCGGTTCCCGGTCCCAAGGGCGGTCTCGTGTTCGTCAAGACTGCTGCGAAGGGCGGTGCCTGATGTCGACTGTTGAGATCCGCACCCCGGACGGCAAGACCGCCGGCTCCGTCGAGCTGCCGGCTTCCGTCTTCGACGCGCAGGCCAACGTCGCGCTGCTCCACCAGGTCGTCGTGGCCCAGCAGGCCGCCGCGCGCCAGGGCACGCACTCGACGAAGACCCGCGGCGAGGTGTCCGGCGGTGGCAAGAAGCCTTACCGCCAGAAGGGCACCGGCCGTGCCCGCCAGGGTTCGACGCGTGCGCCGCAGTTCGCCGGCGGTGGCGTCGTCCACGGCCCGCAGCCGCGCGACTACTCGCAGCGGACGCCCAAGAAGATGAAGGCCGCCGCTCTGCGTGGTGCCCTCTCCGACCGGGCTCGCGCCAACCAGGTCCACGTCGTGTCCGGCCTGGTGGACGGGGACACTCCGTCGACCAAGACCGCGCGCAAGGTCCTGGAGTCGGTCACCCAGGCTCGTCGCGTTCTCGTGGTGCTCAACCGCACCGACGAGGTCGCGTGGGTCAGCGTGCGCAACCTGCAGCACGTGCACGTGATCGCGCCCGACCAGCTCAACACCTACGACGTGCTCGTCAACGACGACGTGGTGTTCACCAAGGACTCGCTCGACGTGTTCCTCGCCAGCAAGGCCCAGCAGGGTTCTGGCTCGGCCGAGGCCACGGCGACCGTCGTGGACGAGGAGGGTTCCAAGTGATCCCCGACCACAGGGACATCTTGCTCGCGCCGGTGATCTCCGAGAAGTCCTACGGGCTGCTCGAAGAGAACAAGTACACCTTCTTGGTGGCGCCGGGTTCGAACAAGACCCAGATCAAGATTGCCGTGGAGAAGGTCTTCGGCGTCAAGGTCGTCAGCGTCAACACCATCAACCGCCAGGGCAAGCGCAAGCGGACCAAGAGCGGTTTCGGCAAGCGCAAGGACACGAAGCGCGCGATCGTCACGTTGTCGGCTGACAGCAAGGCGATCGAGATCTTCGGCGGCCCTGCCGCCTGATGACGAGGACTGCGTAGAGATGGGCATTCGCAAGTACAAGCCGACGACGCCTGGTCGTCGCGGTGCGAGCGTCTCCGACTTCGCCGAGATCACTCGGTCGACTCCGGAGAAGTCGCTGATCCGCCCGCTGCACAAGCTGGGTGGGCGCAACGCGTCGGGCAAGATCACCACGCGTCACAAGGGCGGCGGTCACAAGCGGGCTTACCGCCTGATCGACTTCCGTCGCAACGACAAGGACGGCGTGCCGGCCAAGGTCGCTCACATCGAGTACGACCCGAACCGCACCGCGCGCATCGCGCTGCTGCACTACGCAGACGGCGAGAAGCGCTACATCATCGCCCCGGAGAAGCTCAAGCAGGGTGACACGGTTGAGAACGGCCCCAAGGCCGACATCAAGCCGGGTAACAACCTGCCGCTGCGCAACATCCCGGTCGGTTCCGTGATCCACGCGATCGAGCTCCGCCCCGGTGGCGGCGCGAAGATCGCGCGCTCCGCCGGTGCCTCGGTGCAGCTCGTGGCGAAGGACGGCCCGTACGCCCAGCTGCGGATGCCTTCGGGCGAAATCCGCAACGTGGACGTGCGCTGCCGCGCCACGCTCGGCGAGGTCGGCAACAAGGAGCACCAGAACATCAACTGGGGCAAGGCAGGCCGCATGCGGTGGAAGGGCAAGAAGCCCACCGTCCGTGGTGTCGCCATGAACCCCGTTGACCACCCGCATGGTGGTGGTGAAGGTAAGACCTCCGGTGGTCGCCACCCGGTCAACCCGGCTGGTAAGCCCGAAGGCCGTACGCGCCGCCGTAAGCCAAGCGACAAGCTCATCGTCCGGCGTCGTCGCACCGGTAAGAAGCGCTGAGCAGGGAGGGAGTGAAGGATGCCTCGCAGCCTTAAGAAGGGTCCCTTCGTCGACGACCACCTGCTCAAGAAGGTGGACGTTCAGAACGAAGCGGGCAAGAAGACCGTCATCAAGACGTGGTCCCGCCGGTCCACGATCATCCCGGACATGCTGGGTCACACCATCGCGGTGCACGACGGCCGTAAGCACGTCCCGGTGTTCGTGACCGAGGCGATGGTCGGGCACAAGCTGGGCGAGTTCGCCCCGACCCGCACCTTCAAGGGTCACATCAAGGACGACCGGAAGTCTCGTCGCCGCTAGGCGTCGAACTGAGAAGAGCAAGGGAAAAGCAGCGATGAACGCCCGTAAGGACGCTGAGGCGCAGGAGTTTCCGCGCGCCGTGGCTCGGGCTCGCTACGTCCGCGACACCCCCATGAAGGTCCGTCGCGTCGTCGAGCTCATCAAGGGTCGTAACGCAAGCGAGGCCCTGGCCGTGCTCCAGTTCGCGCCCCAGGCCGCTTCTGAGCCGGTCGCGAAGGTGCTCGCCAGCGCCATGGCCAATGCCGAGAACAACATGTCCCTGGACCCCTCGACCCTCTGGGTTGCGGTGGCCTACGTGGACGAGGGTCCGACCCTCAAGCGTTTCCGCCCGCGTGCCCAGGGCCGCGCGTACCGGATTCGCAAGCGGACGAGCCACATCACCATCGAGGTGGAGTCTCGTCCCAAGAAGACCAGCGTGAAGGGAACGCGGTAGTGGGCCAGAAGATCAACCCGCACGGCTTCCGGCTGGGGATCACCACCGACTGGAAGTCCCGCTGGTACGCAGACAAGCAGTACGCCGAGTACGTGGCGGAGGACGTCAAGATCCGCCGCCTGCTCAGCAAGGGCATGGAGCGTGCCGGCATCTCCAAGGTGGAGATCGAGCGGACCCGTGACCGGGTGCGCGTCGACATCCACACCGCCCGGCCGGGCATCGTCATCGGCCGTCGTGGTGCCGAGGCGGACCGCATCCGCGGTGAGCTGGAGAAGCTCACCAAGAAGCAGGTCCAGCTGAACATCCTCGAGGTCAAGAGCCCCGAGTCGGACGCGCAGCTCGTGGCACAGGGTGTCGCCGAGCAGCTGTCCAACCGCGTCGCCTTCCGGCGCGCGATGCGCAAGGCCATCCAGTCGGCCATGCGTTCGCCGCAGGTCAAGGGCATTCGCGTGCAGTGCGGCGGTCGCCTCGGCGGCGCCGAGATGTCCCGCTCGGAGCACTACCGCGACGGCCGCGTGCCGCTGCACACGCTCCGCGCCAACATCGACTACGGCTTCTTCGAGGCCCGCACCACGTTCGGCCGTATCGGCGTGAAGGTGTGGATCTACAAGGGCGACATCGTCGGTGGCATCTCGGCCAAGCGCGCGCTCGACGCGGCTCCGGCTCAGGCCGACCGCGCCCCGCGCCGCGACCGTGGCGAGCGTCCGAACCGGGCCCGTCGTTCCGGTGCCAGCGGCACCACCGCGACGAGCACCGAGGCCGGCCGTGCCGCCGCTGACGCTTCCGCGTCGGCCGAGGCCCCGGCTTCTGCAGAGAAGACGGAGAGCTGAGTCATGCTCATCCCTCGTAGGGTCAAGCACCGCAAGCAGCACCACCCGAAGCGTTCGGGCGCTGCCAAGGGCGGCACGAAGGTCACCTTCGGTGAGTACGGCATCCAGGCTCTGGAGCCGGCCTACGTGACGAACCGGCAGATCGAGTCCGCTCGTATCGCCATCACTCGCCACATCCGTCGTGGCGGCAAGGTCTGGATCAACATCTTCCCGGACCGTCCGCTGACGAAGAAGCCGGCCGAGACCCGCATGGGTTCCGGTAAGGGTTCGCCGGAGTGGTGGGTGGCCAACGTCAAGCCGGGTCGCGTCCTCTTCGAGATGGCCTTCCCGAACGAGCAGGTCGCTCGCGAGGCGCTCCGCCGCGCGATCCACAAGCTCCCGATGAAGTGCCGCATCGTTACGCGTGAGGGTGGTGAGTTCTGATGGCAGCGGGTACTACCGCTTCCGAGCTGCGTGAGCTCACCGAGGAAGAGCTCGTGCTGCGTCTGAAGGAATCGAAGGAAGAGCTCTTCAACCTTCGTTTCCAGATGGCCACGGGCCAGCTCGACAACAACCGGCGTCTGCGCACGGTCCGGCATGACATTGCCCGGATCTACACCGTGATGCGGGAGCGGGAGCTCGGGCTCTCCGTCACGCCGGATTCCACTGGTGAGGGTGCGGCATGACCGAAAGCAACGAAGTTCAGACCGAGAAGCGCAACGACCGCAAGGTCCGTGAGGGCCTCGTCGTGTCCGACAAGATGGACAAGACGATCGTGGTCGCGCTCGAGGACCGCAAGAAGCACCCGCGTTACTCCAAGATCATGCGCTCCACCACCAAGGTGAAGGTGCACGACGAGGAGAACGTGGCGGGCATCGGCGACCGCGTCCTGCTCATGGAGACCCGGCCCCTGTCGGCGACCAAGCGGTGGCGTCTCGTGCAGATCCTCGAGAAGGCCAAGTAGTCCTTTCTAGACAGACCGAGCCCGTCGGGTCGGAAATCCGGCGGGCCAGGAATGGTCAGGAGCAAGTAAGTGATTCAGCAGGAGTCGCGACTTCGTGTCGCCGACAACACTGGTGCAAAGGAAATCCTTTGCATCCGTGTTCTCGGTGGTTCGGGTCGCCGCTACGCGGGCATCGGCGACATCATCGTCGCGACCGTCAAGGACGCGATCCCCGGTGCCGGCGTGAAGAAGGGTGACGTCGTCAAGGCCGTCATCGTCCGCACCGTCAAGGAGCGCCGTCGTCCGGATGGCTCGTACATCCGCTTCGACGAGAACGCCGCCGTGCTCATCAAGAACGACAACGAGCCCCGCGGTACCCGCATCTTCGGCCCGGTCGGTCGCGAGCTGCGCGACAAGAAGTTCATGAAGATCATCTCGCTGGCTCCGGAGGTGCTCTGACCATGAAGGTGAAGAAGGGCGACACGGTCGTCGTCATCGCCGGCAAGGACAAGGGCGCGAAGGGCAAGGTCATCCAGGCCTACCCGGAGACCGGCAAGGTCCTGGTCGAGGGCGTCAACCGGATCAAGAAGCACACCAAGATCACGCAGACCCAGCGGGGCGCGCAGTCTGGTGGCATCGTGACCCAGGAAGCTCCGATCAACGTCTCCAACGTGATGGTGGTCGACTCGGACGGCAAGCCGACCCGTGTTGGTTACCGGACGAACGACGAGGGCAAGCGGGTCCGCATTTCCCGTCGTAACGGGAAGGACATCTGATCATGACTACCGCAGAGAAGATCATCCCGCGGCTCAAGACGCGCTACCGCGACGAGGTGAAGGCCGAGCTGCAGAAGCAGTTCGACTTCTCCAACGTGATGCAGATCCCGGGCGTCGTGAAGGTCGTCGTCAACATGGGTGTCGGCGACGCCGCCCGTGACGGCAAGCTGATCGAGGGTGCCGTCAGGGACCTGTCGATCATCACCGGCCAGCGTCCCGAGGTCCGCCGGGCCCGCAAGTCCATCGCGCAGTTCAAGCTGCGTGAAGGCATGCCGATCGGTGCGCGCGTCACGCTGCGCGGCGACCGCATGTGGGAGTTCCTCGACCGTCTGCTGACGATCGCGCTGCCCCGTATCCGCGACTTCCGCGGCCTCTCGGGCAAGCAGTTCGACGGCAACGGCAACTACACGTTCGGTCTGAACGAGCAGTCGATGTTCCACGAGATCGACCCGGACGCTATCGACCGGCCTCGCGGCATGGACATCACCGTCGTCACCACCGCCACGAACGACGAGGAGGGCCGGGCGCTGCTGAAGCACCTGGGCTTCCCGTTCAAGGAGAACTGACTCGATGGCCAAGAAGGCGTTGATCAACAAGGCCGCGAAGAAGCCGAAGTTCAAGGTCCGGGGTTACACCCGGTGCCAGCGTTGCGGCCGCCCCCACGCGGTGTTCCGCAAGTTCGGCCTCTGCCGGATCTGCCTGCGCGAGATGGCTCACCGCGGTGAGCTGCCTGGCGTGAGCAAGTCCAGCTGGTAATCCCAAGCTTCATTACTTCGCTGTAGGCCCGCACACGACCGTCCTGTCCTCTCCCCGTCGGGGGAGAGGGCGGGTCTGGACCCTGAGCCGGTGAACCGCAGCGAGAAAGGTTGACCAGGTCACCATGACGATGACCGATCCCATCGCAGACATGCTCACTCGTCTGCGGAACGCGAACTCGGCTTACCACGACAAGGTCGTGATGCCGCACTCCAAGATCAAGGCGAACATCGCCGAGATCCTCAAGCGCGAGGGCTACATCGCCTCGTACCGCGACGAGGACGGCGAGGTGGCCAAGAACCTGGTCGTCGAGCTGAAGTACGGCCCGAACCGTGAGCGCAGCATCGCCGGCCTCCGCCGCGTGTCCAAGCCCGGTCTGCGCGTGTACGCGAAGTCCACTGGCCTGCCCCGAGTTCTCGGTGGCCTCGGCGTGGCGATCATTTCGACCTCTGGCGGTCTCATGACCGACCGTCAGGCCAACAAGGCAGGCGTGGGCGGAGAAGTCCTCGCCTACGTTTGGTAAGGGGGAGTAGACATGTCGCGCATCGGTAAGCAGCCGATCATTGTCCCCTCCGGGGTCGACGTGAACATCGCCGGCCAGGACGTCAGCATCAAGGGCCCCAAGGGTCTCCTGACGCTGACGCTCGCTGAGCCGATCATCGTCGAGAAGGCCGAAGACGGCACTCTCGAGGTCAAGCGCCCGAACGACGAGCGGCGCAACCGCGCGCTCCACGGCCTGTCGCGCACTCTCGTGCACAACATGGTCGTCGGCGTGACCCAGGGTTACGAAAAGAAGATGGAAATCCACGGCGTCGGTTACCGCGTCGCGCTCAAGGGCTCTGAGCTCGAGTTCGCGCTCGGTTACTCGCACCCCGTCAAGGTGGAGGCCCCCGCGGGCATCACCTTCGCGGTCGAGACCCCGACCCGGTTCTCCGTCTCGGGTATCGACAAGCAGCTGGTCGGTGAGGTTGCCGCCAACATCCGCAAGCTGCGCAAGCCCGACCCGTACAAGGGTAAGGGTGTCCGGTACTCGGGCGAGAAGATCCGTCGCAAGGTCGGAAAGACGGGTAAGTGACATGAGCGAGTCGACTGTTACGAAGCGCAAGCCGGTGGGCAAGGACATCTCCACCAGGCGTCGTGTTGCGAAGGCCCGTCGCCACTTCCGCCTCCGCAAGAAGGTCAACGGCACCGCCGAGCGTCCGCGCCTGGCCGTGCACCGTTCGTCGAAGCACATCACCGTGCAGATCATCGACGACCTGAAGGGCCACACGATCGCGTCCGCTTCCTCCATGGAGGCCGACGTCCGTGCCCTGGACGGCGACAAGAAGGCCCGTGCGGCCAAGGTCGGCCAGCTGGCCGCGGCCCGCGCCAAGGACGCCGGCGTCACGGCGGTCGTGTTCGACCGCGGTGGCAACGCGTACCACGGCCGGATCGCTGCTCTGGCGGATGCCGCTCGCGAGGCGGGGCTGGAGTTCTGACAATGATCATTTCTGGAATTGAGAGGGACGCCTGATGCCAGGACGTACGCGTCGCGAAGGCGGCGGGGGCGAGCGCGGAGAGCGCCGCGACCGTCGTGACGGCGGCCGCGGCGGCGCGGCCCAGGAGAAGACCCCCCACCTCGAGCGCGTGGTTGCCATCAACCGCGTCTCCAAGGTGGTCAAGGGTGGTCGTCGGTTCAGCTTCACCGCGCTCGTCGTGGTGGGTGACGGCGACGGCATGGTCGGCGTCGGTTACGGCAAGGCCAAGGAAGTTCCCGCGGCCATCGCCAAGGGTGTCGAGGAAGCGAAGAAGAACTTCTTCCGCGTGCCTCGCATCGCCGGCACCATCCCCCACCCGGTTCAGGGTGAGAAGGCCGCTGGTGTGGTCCTGCTGCGTCCGGCCTCGGCCGGTACCGGTGTCATCGCGGGTGGCGCTGTCCGCGCCGTCCTCGAGTGCGCCGGCGTGCACGACGTGCTGTCGAAGTCGCTCGGCTCCGACAACGCGATCAACATCGTGCACGCGACCGTGGCGGCCCTCAAGGGTCTGCAGCGTCCGGAAGAGGTCGCGGCCCGTCGTGGCCTGCCCCTCGAGGACGTCGCCCCCGCCGGCATGATCCGCGCTCGCGCGGGCCAGGGGGTCTGATCATGGCTCAGCTCAAGATCACCCAGGTGAAGAGCACCATCGGTACCAAGCACAACCACCGCGAGTCGATGCGCACCCTCGGGCTGCGCAAGATCCGTCAGTCGGTCGTGCGTGAGGACACCCCCCAGGTTCTCGGCCTGATCAACGCCGTGCGCCACCTGGTGGTTGTCGAGGAGGTCCAGTCGTGACCATCAAGATTCACGATCTGCGTCCGGCCCCCGGAGCCAAGACCGCCAAGACCCGCGTCGGTCGTGGTGAGGGCTCGAAGGGCAAGACCGCCGGCCGCGGTACGAAGGGCACGGGCGCTCGCAAGAACGTCTCGCCGCGCTTCGAAGGTGGCCAGATGCCGCTGCACATGCGGCTCCCGAAGCTCAAGGGCTTCAAGAACCCGTTCCGCACCGAGTACCAGGTCGTGAACGTTTCTTCGATTGCCGCCGCTTTCCCCGAGGGGGGCTCGATCGACGTTCCCGCGCTGGTGCTGGCCGGGCTGGTCCGCAAGGGCTCGCTCGTCAAGGTGCTGGGTGACGGCGACGTCAGCGTGAAGCTGGATGTCACGGCTGACAAGTTCTCCAAGACCGCTGTGGAGAAGTTGGCGGCTGCTGGTGGGTCTTCCACCGTGGCTTCCTGATTGCCGCTGGTACTTGTCTGAAGGGCCCTGAGGCTTTGCCTCGGGGCCCTTTGGCGTTTGTGGGGGAGCTGGGTCGCGGGTTGTGCTGTGGTCGCCTTGCGGGCGGCCTGGTTGGGTGCGTGCTTTCCCCTGGGGGTTCTGCCCCCAGACCCCCGGCAATCTGATCGGGGGGTGGCGCCGTGGGTGGGTTGATGGCACGCCTGTTGGGTTGGGCGGCTGCCTG
>NZ_JAXAVV010000034.1:0-86550 GCF_033949925.1 Lentzea kristufekii | reverse complement strand
GGCCTTCCCCGCCCCCTTGGTTTTTAGCTGGCGCTCCAGAACAGAGCGCGCGCGACCTGCGCGTACAGGCCCTTCGGGTGGTTGCGGAACATCGGCTCGGTGCCGAACAACACCACCTTCGCGCCGTTCGCCGCCGTACCGGACACGACCGCAGCCTGACCCGCTGCCGCGTCCTGGCCGCCGGTGCCGTTGTCCCGCGCGTGCCAATGGCCCGCGGCGATCACCGTGCTGCCGTAGCGCTGTTCGACCGTCACGCCCGTGCCGAGGTTCGTGAACCACTGCGGGGAGTAGACGAACGAGTGCGGCAACGCATTGGTACCGACCGGGCCGGTGCCGTTGACGACGTTCACCACGCCGTTGGCGTCCTCCCAGCCGGCGACCGGGGTGGCCTGAAGGAGCTTGGCGTCGGCGTTGAACCTGCTGCCCGTCGCACCGCGCGTGACCACACCGCCGCGCTTGAGGAACTCGTCGAGCGCGGCCTTCGCTGTGGCGTTGAGCTGGGTGTAGTTGAGGCCCGCGCCCACGTACAGCGCGTCGATCCGCGACCAGTCGAAGCCCGCGTTCAGCACCGCCGTGGAGATCGTGCGGACGTCGAACCCGGACTCGCGCAGCACCTGCAGTTCGTCGGCGGAGACGGCGGCCGCGATCACCTTGCGCTGCAACGCCTCGCCACCGGCCTTGGCGGTGGTGAAGCGCACGCCGTAGCGGTCGGCGACCTCCTGGGCGGCGGCCCTCTCCCGTGCCGGGACGACGATGGTGCCGTCGTCCCGGCGGCGCAGTTCGAGGCCGCGCGACAGCAGGTCGTTGGCCGCGCTGACGTCCTTCTGGTCGGTCAGGGTGAGGGCGAGGTCGGCGCCCGGCGCGGCGTCGACGGCACCGGTCGGCGAGGCCGCGGTGACGGGCTTGCCGTCGAAGCGGAACTGGCCGCTCTTGAGGACGTCGACCGACGCACCCCACAGCAGGCGGTGGCTCCAGCCGGAGATGTCGTACATGACCGGCGCCTTGTCGGAGATGTCGCTGCCCTGCTCCAGCATCACGTTCGCGAGGCCGCGCTTGGGCTGGTGCATGTCCACGACGTACGACCCGGCCGGGTAGCGCTTGCCGCCCAGCGTGAACGACCTCTCCGCGCGTTCGACCCGGACGTCGTGCCGGACGAGCTGGTCGACGAGCCGTGCGGCGGCGGGTGCGGACCGGTCGTTCGTGATCACGTAAGCCCGCGGGAACTCCGTGCTGAAGCGGTCTTCCGGTCCGAAGCCGGGCACGAAGCCGTCCGGGATGTACCGCTGCTTCTCACCGGCGGCGCCGCGGCGGAACATCTCCGTCTGGTTCTCGATCAGGCTGCGCCGGTTGTCGTCCACGTAGTCGAGCGTGGTCTTGATGGTGGCCTCGACGACGTCGGTGTTGATCTTCGAACGGCGCTGCAGCTCCGCCGCCGGCAGGGCGTCGTAGTCACCGCGGTTGACGCGCATCGGGATCTCGATCGTGTACGACACGGCACCGTGGTACATCGCGTACTGGGCGGTGTAGATCGGCGCCCAGCCGTCCCACTCGCCGACGGGGTAGTCGCGGAACGGGATCTCCGGCTTCGCCGCCTCGGGATGCCCGAGCGCCTGCACGGCCTTCTCCATCAGCAGGCCGTTGGCGTAGCCGTGCTTGATGTACAGGTCGAAGTCGTAGTTCTGGCCGTGCGGCGGCGTGGTCGGCTCGATCAGCGTGTTCGCCACATAGCCGTGCTCGTCCAGCATCATCAACGGCTGGGTGCGCTCCACGACGTCCTGCATCGCCCGGTTCTCGGGCTGGGAGCTGGTGACGAAGTCGCGGTTGAGGTCGAAGCCGGCGCTGTTGGCGCGCGTGCCGGCCACGCGACCGTCCGGGTTCGCCGTGAGGTTGAAGTAGATCCTGCTGCGCTGCAACAGCTTCTTGGTGTCCGCGTCGTTGCTCGTGGCGAGGTGCTCGATGACGCGCAACGCGCCGTCGGTGCCCTCCCACTCGTCGCCGTGGATGTTGTTGTTGATCCAGATCGGCGCCTTGTACAGCCCCGCCGGAACGTTGCGGCCTTCCTCGACGGTGGCGCGGAACCGTTCCTGGATCCGCGTCTCCGTCGCGCTCTCCGGCGCCGTCAGCGTCACGAGGTACAGGTCGCGGCCGAGCCCCGACTGGCCGACGACCTCGACGGAGACCCTGTTGCTCTTCTGCTGCAACGCGTTCAGCTTCGGCGCGAGCGAGTGGTACGGCGCGAGGCCGAGCTTGATGGACTTGTCGGCCGTGTTCTCCGGGTACGTCCGCAGCGTCGTCCGGCGCGGGTAACCCTGGTGCCTGTCGGCCTGGTTCTCCCCCTGGGCCAGCACGGACTGCGCCTGGAAAGCGTTGTCCAGCGTGGCGACTTCGTTGCGCTCAGGCCCGTTGCCCGGCTCTCGGTCTGGACTCGACGGTTGCGCTGTTCCGGTTGTGGGTGCCGCTATCACCGCGGCGGCGGCAAGGAGAACAGCGAGCAGAGTTCTGCGCATGCGGTCGTTTCTCGCACAACGGCCCGCCTATCGACTAGAGCCGATAGGCGGGCCATTGGCTTCCCCTCGGTCCAGTCCAAGATGGCACAACGACGAGAGAAGTTCACCAAGCACCTTCGCAGCCAGCGTGGAAGTCACCGCTGACCAGCGGCTTCCCGCCGGACGACCACTCGATCGGCCTAGCCCGACCCCAGGCAGAGGAACGGCCTGCGGAACGGGTCCTTCGCCATCGCCTCGGCCAGCGCCACCGCCGGCGCGGCCCCGGCCACCAGCGCCCGGTGGTAGTCGGCCATCGCCGCGGCACTGGCCTCGTCCCCGACCTTGCTGGCCGCCGCGACCACGGTCCGCGTCCCACCCGCCAGCATCGCGCCGGCGAAGCCCAACGCCTCGTCACCAGGCCTGATGCGGTTCAACGCCAGCTCGCACGCCGCAAGCACCACGTGTGCCGGCGGGTTCCTCAGCCGGCCCAGCTCGTGCGCGAACAACGGCCCGTCGAACAGTTCGAGCCGGGAGAACAGCGCGTTCTCGATCTCGTGCTCGCCATGGGCGGCGACGTGCACGAGGTCGGCCCCGTCCAGATGCGCCATGACCTCGGCGGCGGTGGCGGTGTCTCCGGAGAGCATCGTGGCGTTGGCGTGATAGGTCGCCAGCTTGTCCACCTCGCCGTGCCCGAAGAGGAGCCCCGGCCCCTGCACCACCAGCACGCGGTCGGTCTTCGGCTTGCCGGCCTGCGCCGCGGCGAGCCAGGCCGTGGCCGAGGGCGCCGTGGCGACCGGACGTCCGTGCAGGCTCGGCAGCACACCCCACGGCACCGCGTACAGCTCGCCGGTCGGCACCATGACGAGCTCGCGGTCACCGATGAGGTGCGTGAGCGGTTTGATCAGCAAGGCGTCGAGGCGGTCGGCCTGCTTGTGCGCTGATGCGCCGATGACCTGGACCAACGGTGGCGGCAGGTGGTCGGGCGCGAGGGCGTTGAGGTCGAAGTGCAGTTTCTGGGCGCTCTCCAGCGCCTCGGCCGCGTCACCGAGCCGCACGAGGCTGACGCGGCCACCGGCGACGACGACAGCGGCCATCTCCCCGCCGGACACGACGTAGCTGACCATGGCTCGTTGCCCGAGTTCCGCGATCACCTCGGCGATGCCGGCGACCGGCCGGGGCTTGCCCCACCGCTGCGAGTGCCAGCCGAGCCGGTTCGCCTCGCGCTGCGCCTTCACGAGCTTGCCGCGCAACTCCGCGGTCGGCTGGCCGGACAGGCCGTGCCGCAGGATCGCCCAGCTGAGGTTGCGCACCTCGGTGATCCGCTCGGCGACCTCGTTGTTGTCGGTCGCCTCCAGCGGTTCGTACCGGTAGGTCTGCGCACGCGTGCGTTCCAGCCAGGCGAAGAGCCGGCGCGCGTCCGCGTCCTCCAGCGCGAGCTTGATCGCGAGCTCGCTCA
Source organism: Lentzea kristufekii (assembly GCF_033949925.1). Lineage (NCBI taxonomy): Bacteria > Bacillati > Actinomycetota > Actinomycetes > Pseudonocardiales > Pseudonocardiaceae > Lentzea > Lentzea kristufekii. Next base: position 82,608 of record NZ_JAXAVV010000034.1, on the reverse strand, counting down.
GCTCCCTGCCGTGCACCGCCGTGGCGGACACGAGCTCCAGGCCGCCGAGCTGATCACGCACCCGGCCGAGCTCGTCGAACGCCTGGCGCGCGTGCATCAGCGCGGCACGGCGGCTTCCCTTGGCCAGCGCGAGTTCGGCCAGCACCAGCCGGCGCTGCATGCGGTGGTCGAGCGGCGTGACCGCACGCGGACCTGGCACCTTCTTCAGCAGCTCTTCGGCGTCCGCCAGCCTTCCGCGGCGAATCTCCAGCCGTGCCGCGAGGAGCAGCGCCAGCCGTGACTCGTCCACGAGGTGGTTGGCCGACAGCTCAGCGGACAACGTCAACGCCTTCTGCACCAGGGCGTTCGAGATCCGCCTGGTGTGCATGGCGTGCCGGCCGTGCGCCCACAGCTCGATCAGGCCGGCCATCATCCACCACGTGCTGCCGCGACGGATCAGCTTGCGTTCGGACCGCTTCGCCATGCGGCGCGCCAGGTCCAGCTGGTCGTCCAGCAACGCCGCCGACGCGCGGAACATCTCGACCTCGGCGATCTCCTGGCCGAACTTCTCCTTGCGCATGACCGGAAGTGCCTCGTCGAGGTGCTTACCGGCCTCATCGGACAGTCCGATCATGAGCATGGCCTCGGCCTGGTCCAGCTGGAGCCGAGCGAGCAGTGCGGGCTGGTCGTCGGCGCGGAAGATCCGCTCTGCCTCCTCGTACCGCCTCAACGCCTCTGCCAGCTCACCGCTCTGCTTGTAGACGTTGCCGAGAGCGTGAGCGGCGAACGGCTTCCACTGCGGTTGGTCGTGCTCCCTCGACAGGGCGAGCACCCGCTCGAGATCGGCGATGGCCGGCGCCCGCTTGCGCACGGCGGCCATCGCAAAACCCCTGTTGAGCAAGGAGGACATCAACCGTTGCGCGAAACCCGCGTCCACGCTCTCGGGCGCGGCAGCCATCTCCCGCTCGGCGAAGTTGATGTATCGGCTGAACCACTCGACCGCCTGGTCCGGCTGTCCCATGCGCATGACCATCAGGCCCTGATTGCTGTCCACGCTGCCGTTGAGCTGATCGCGCAGCTTCGGATCGAGCAGGGTGGTGATCTCGCGCCGTGCCGAATCGAAGACCTGTCGTGCGGCGTCCATGCCGCTGGTTTCACCGACGCACAAGCCCAGGGTGAAGAGGATCCTGACCCGGACCTCGGTTCGTTCCGGTGTCGGGTCCGAGCGATCGGCGTGCGCGAGTGCACGCTTGAGAAGTTTGATGGCGGCCGGGAAGCGGAACTTCGCCTGCTCGTTCCACCCTCTCAGGTACAACTCGCGCGCTCTCTCCAAGGCACGAGCGGGCATGTGATCATCACACCACACGAGTCGACGCGCCGCTGCCCGCCAACCAGGCACTGGCCTGGGCAGCGGGCAGGACACTCTGCGTTACTGGACCACGGCCTTGTTGTCCGGGTGGTTCACGCACGTCGGGTCGTGCTCGACGTCGCCGCCGGAGTCCACGGTGCCCTCGGTGACCAAACTGCGACGCTTGAACATGTGACCCGGCCCGCCGCCACAGCACATCGGCGTGACTTCGGGGTCTTCCTTCTTGTCCGGGTTCGGCACCTCGGTCGGCGGCGCCGGAATCGGGTCCGGCTCGACCACCGGCGTGCCCTCGAGCACGGACTCGGCTTCCTGAACGACCTCGGTCGCGGCCACGTCGAAGTTCTCGCGCTGAACAGTCATGAGGATTCCCCCCTCGTTTGGACTATTTACTTCTCATCCCCCCAGATGAGTTGCACGGAGAGACTCGCACACACGGCTACAGACATACGTCTCATTTAGCTAACAGCCACTCAGACGGCCTAAGATCACAAAGGGCCACCTGCACGAACAGGTGACCCTTTGTGATTTTTCTGGCAAATGTGTATCTAGGAGCAGCGTGCGAGCACGATCTCGCGCACGCGCGCGGCGTCCGCCTGGCCCTTGGTGGCCTTCATGACCGCGCCGACGATGGCGCCGGCCGCCTGGACCTTGCCGTCGCGGATCTTCTGCGCGACGTCGGGCTGGGCCGCGAGGGCCTCGTCGACGGCCTTCTCCAGGGCCGAGTCGTCCGAGACGACCTTGAGGCCGCGCTTCTCGATGACGTCTTCCGGGGAGCCTTCGCCCTCCAGGACGCCGTTGACGACCTCGCGGGCGAGCTTGTTCGTCAGCGTGCCCGCGTTCACCAGCTCGATCACCTTCGCCACCTGGGCGGGGGTGATGGCGAGGTCGGTGACCTCGATGCCCTTCGAGTTGGCCTGCTGCGCGAGGTACGACACCCACCAGGAGCGGGCCTCGTCCGGCTTCGCGCCCGCCTCGACGGTGGCGATGATGACGTCCAGCGCGTTGGCGTTGACCAGGTCGCGGAGGACCTCGTCGGTGAGGTTCCAGTCCTTCTGGATGCGCGCGCGGCGTTCCCAGGGGAGCTCGGGCAGGGTGAGGCGCAGCTCCTCGACCCACTCGCGCGACGGCGCGATCGGGACCAGGTCGGGCTCCGGGAAGTAGCGGTAGTCCTCCGCCGTCTCCTTCTTGCGGCCCGGTGACGTCGTGCCCGACGACTCGTCGAAGTGACGGGTCTCCTGGATGACCTCGCCGCCGGACTCGAGCACCGCGGCCTGGCGCGTCATCTCGAAGCGGACGGCGCGTTCGACGCTGCGCAGCGAGTTGACGTTCTTGGTCTCGGTGCGGGTGCCCAGGGCGCCGGTGGTCTTCGGCGACAGGGAGACGTTCGCGTCGCAGCGCAGCGAGCCCTGGTCCATGCGGACGTCGGACACGTCGAGCGCCTTGAGCAGGTCGCGCAGCGCCGTGACGTACGCACGGGCGACCTCGGGCGCGCGCTCCTTGGTGCCCGGGATCATCTTCGTGACGATCTCGATCAGCGGCACGCCGGCGCGGTTGTAGTCGAGCAGCGAGTGCTCGGCGCCGTGGATGCGACCGGTGGCGCCGCCGACGTGCAGCGACTTGCCCGTGTCCTCCTCCATGTGCGCGCGCTCGATCTCGACCCGGATGACCTCGCCGTCGTCCAGCGTCACGTCGAGCCAGCCGTTGAACGCGATCGGCTCGTCGTACTGCGACGTCTGGAAGTTCTTCGGCATGTCCGGGTAGAAGTAGTTCTTCCGCGCGAACCGGCACCACTCGGCGATCTCGCAGTTCAGCGCGAGGCCGATGCGCATCGCCGACTCGACGGCCTTGCCGTTCACCACCGGCAGCGAACCCGGGAGGCCCAGGCACGTGGGGCAGGTGTTCGTGTTCGGCTCGCCGCCGAAGGCGTTGGCGCAGCCGCAGAACATCTTCGTGTTGGTGTGCAGCTCGACGTGCACTTCCAGGCCCAGGACGGGGTCGTACTTCTCGATGACCTCGTCGTAGTCCATCAGCTCAACCAGAGAGGTCATGCCAGGTCGTCCTTCCGCAGAGCACGAACGGCCAGCGCCGCACCGGTGATCGCCACGGCGATGCTGGCGATCGCGTTCGCCAGGGCCAGCTTGTCGTTCTTGGCCCGTGCGTTCCGGAAGCCCGAGAACGCACCGGCGGCACCGGCTACGGCACCCGCGAGGCCGAGGAGACCCCTTGCCTTCTTGATGTTCACAGCGACGGACCCCCGAACGCGCCACGCGCCGCCTCGTAGGCCGCGGCCACCCGGTACATGCGGTGGTCCTGCAGCGCCGGGGCCATGATCTGCAGGCCGACCGGCATACCGTCCTCATCGGACAGACCGCTCGGCACGCTCATGGCCGGCGTGCCCGCGAGGTTCGCCGGGATGGTGCAGAGGTCGGCCTTGTACATGGCCATCGGGTCGTTCGCGCGCTCACCGATCTTGAACGCCGTGGTCGGCGTGGTCGGCGAGATGAGCACGTCGAAGTTCTCGAACGCCTTCGCGAAGTCCTGCGTGATCAGCGTGCGGACCTTCTGGGCCGAGCCGTAGTACGCGTCGTAGTAGCCGGACGACAGCGCGTACGTGCCGATCATGATGCGGCGCTTGACCTCCGGGCCGAAACCGGCCTCGCGGGTCAGCGACATGACCTCCTCGGTGCTGCGCGTGCCGTCGTCGCCGACGCGCAGGCCGTAGCGCATGGCGTCGAACCGGGCGAGGTTCGACGAGCACTCGCTCGGCGCGATGAGGTAGTACGCGGGCAGCGCGTAGTCGAAGCTCGGGCACGACACGTCCGCGATCTCCGCGCCCAGCTCCTTGAGCTGCGACACGGCGGCCTCGAAGCTGCGCAGCACGCCCTGCTGGTAGCCCTCGCCGGTGAACTGCGTGACGACACCGATGCGCAGACCGGACAGGTCACCGCTCAGACCCTCGCGGGCAGCGGCGACGACCGGCGGCACGGGCGCGTTGATGGACGTGGAGTCCATGTGGTCGTAGCCCGCGATGACCTCGTGCAGCAACGCGGCGTCGAGCACCGTGCGCGCACACGGACCGGCCTGGTCCAGAGAGCTGGAGAACGCGACGAGGCCGTAGCGGGAGACACCGCCGTAGGTGGGCTTCACGCCGACGGTGCCGGTGACGGCGCCGGGCTGGCGGATCGAGCCACCGGTGTCGGTGCCGATCGCGAGCGGCGCCTGCAGGGCGGCCAGCGCGGCGGACGAGCCACCGCCGGAGCCGCCGGGGATGCGGTCGAGGTCCCACGGGTTGTGCGTGGGGCCGTACGCCGAGTTCTCGGTGGACGAACCCATGGCGAACTCGTCCATGTTCGTCTTGCCGAGGATGACGACGCCGGCTTCCTTGAGCTTGCGCGTCACCGTGGCGTCGTAGGGCGGGATCCAGCCTTCGAGGATCTTGGAACCGACCGTGGTCGGCACACCCTCGGTCGTCATGACGTCCTTGAGCGCCAACGGCACACCGGCGAGCGGCGAGACCTGCTCACCCGCCTTGACGGCCTCGTCGACCCTGCGGGCCTGCGCGAGCGCGCCCTCGGTGTCGACGTGCAGGAAGGCGTGGACCTTCCCGTCGGTCTCGGCGATGCGGTCGAGGTGGGCCTGGGTGACCTCGACGCTGGAGATCTCGCCGCTGTGGATCTTCGCGGCGAGTTCGGCCGCGGTCGCGTGGATCAGGTCGTTGGTCATGCTTCCTCACCCAGGATGCGGGGCACGCGGAACCGGCCGTCCTCGGCCTCAGGAGCGCCGGAGAGCGCCTGCTGCTGACCGAGGCTCGGACGGACCACGTCCTCGCGGAAGACGTTGGTCAGCGGAACGGCGTGCGACGTCGGCGGGATGTCGGCAGTGGCGATGTCGCCAACCGAGGCCACCGACTGGAGGATCACGTCGAGCTGTCCGGCGAACAAGTCGAGCTCGTCCTCGGTAACAGCCAGCCTGGCGAGCTTCGCCAGGTGCGCGACCTCGTCGCGGGAGATGCTGGGCACTCCTGTCAACCCCCGTAGGGTCGGGATACGAATCGGGAACCCCGTGAGTCTATGGGCTGGTCAGGCGCGCCTTCGAACGGGTTACCGCCTCTGCGGTTGACCGGCACGTCAACTTAACCGATCCGCAACGCGGACAGCAGGTCATGCGTTGACGATGCGTCTGCGAGAATCACCGACCGGCAACGGCGCGAGGCGCGGGGTCTCTCGCACGAGCTATGGAGGCGTTCACCTTGTCGTTCCTGATCCGGGTCCAGCTCCCGGACCGTCCCGGCACCCTCGGCGCGGTCGCAACGGCTTTGGGCGAGATCGGGGCGGACATACTCAGCGTCGACGTGGTGGAACGCGGTTCCGGCATCGCCATCGACGACCTCGTGGTGGAGCTCCCGTCCGGCCGCCTGCCGGACACCCTGATCACCGCCGCCGAGTCGATCGAGGGCGTCGAGGTCGACGCGGTGCGCCCCTACGCGGGCATCCTGGACACCCATCGCGAGCTGGAGCTCGTGGAGGAGATCGCCGAGGAGCCCAAGAAGGGCCTCGAGATCTTCACCGAGGGCGTCCCGAAGATCATCCGCGCCGGCTGGGCCGTCGTCGTCGGTCCCGAGGGCACCGGCATCAACCGCCTGACCGCGTCGTCGGCCGCCCCGGAGACGCGGATGGCGGACGTGCCGTGGTTCCCGCTGGAGCGCGCGACCGTGCTCGACGGCGAGGAGGAGTGGGTGCCGGAGACCTGGCGCGAGCTGGGCACCGAACTCGCCGCGACGCCGCTGGGCAAGCCGGACCGCGTGCTCGTGGTCGGCAGGCCGGGTGGTCCGATGTTCCGCGCGGCCGAGGTGGCAAGACTCGCGCACCTGGCCGGCATCGTCGCGGTGGTGCTCCCCGACTAGCGGTGCTCCCCGGCTAGCTGGGAGCCCTGGACCGCTGGCGTCTGCGCGCCAGCGCCACCAGTTCGGCGTTGTTCTTCGCCGGGCGGCCGTCGGGCAGGTGCAGCGTGTCCTCCAGTCCCATGCGCACGTGGTGTTCGAGCAGCGCGGCGTAGTCGAGGACGGACCAGGCATCGGCGTCCCTGCCGTGCAGCAGGACCGGCAGGCCGAGCGGTTCCACCTCGCCGAGCAGGCTTTCCGCCGTCTCGCGCGTCGCGGTCACCGTGATCCGGCTGACGCCGTCCGGCAGGTCCGTCAGCAGGCCGGGCGACGCCACGACGAGCTCGACCTCGACGTTGACCCGGTGCAGGGCCTCGGCGAGGTCGCGCCAGCCGGGCCGGCCGACGTGCACGCTGGCGATGTCCGGACGGCCCGCCGCGAGCGGCGCCCAGCTGCCGATCAGCGCGCCGCGGTGGCCGGGCACGTCGGTGGACACGCTGATCTCGATGCCGGGCACGGCGGCGCGGACGGTCGCGATCGTCGTGGCCACCTCGGGCCCGACGAGCGTGAGCGCGCCGATGACGTCCCGCGGATGGATGTGCACCGACGTGACGCCGAGCGCGGCGACGTCAGCCGCGTCCTCGGCGAGGCGTTCCGCGGACAACGGCAGGGCCGGGTGCTCCTCGGCTGTGCGGGAGCCGTTCAGACAGGCTTGCAGCACACCTCATACGGTCCCACACAATCCTCGTCGCGGCGTTGCTCCAAGGGCTAGGTTGACCTCATGCGACTGGCCCTGGTGTTGGCCCAGGAGAACGGCTTGGCGATCGGCGATCTGGCGCTGGGTGTGGCCGGTGTGCTCGCGGTGGCGGTGGTGATCGTGGTCGCGCTCAAGCGCCGAAAGCCCTGATCACAGCTCCCAGCCCTCGGCGAGCGTGCGCAGCAACTCCTTCTGCCGGGTCTCCAGCACCGCGGGCGTCCACTCGGGCTGCGCGATCACCTGGCTGGTCAGCGCGAACGCGGCCACGCCCTTGCTGCTCAGGAAGTACTTGACCTTCTTGGTGGCGAAGTCCTTGTTGCCGACCTGGGCGTTCTTCCACCTGTTGAGCAGCACGAGGTTCGCGAGCCGATGGGTCCAGGTGACGCGTTCCTCCGCGGAGAAGTCACTCAGCCACACCGAGCCCTCCTTCGGGTTCTGCGGCAGGACGTGCTCCACCGTGATGACCGGGAACCTGTAGACGGCACCAGGATCTCCGGCCAGCATCTCGTCGAGCCTGAGCAGCACGTACCTGCGCGTCTTCTGGACGAGGTAGAGCGCGCCGTCGAGCTGCCGCACGGTTTCGGCGCGTTCGTCGGCGTCGAGGTCGAACGCCGGGGAGTCCAGCCCGCGCCCGGCCGCGAGGTCCCGCAGCAGATTGGAGTACCTGATCACCCGGGGCGTCGTGTAGATGCGACGGATGAACATGCTGGCGGCGAGCCGCTCCAGCTTGCCGAGGAACCCGTCCAGCCAGGCCGGGTCGTCACCGTGGTGGCGCACGGCCCAGAGCGCGGGCGGCAACCAGTCGCTGTTGTCGATCTGGGCGAGGCGCCGGAACCACGAGTTGATCTGTTCGGCCTTGACCGTCGACTCGTACCCGAAGTCACGGATCTGTTCGTACGCCTCGGCGTAGGGCACCAGCACGTCGTCGACGAACTCTGCCTGCCGGCCCGACAGGTACTGGTTCAGCACCTGCTTCGGGAACTCGGTCATGAGGTCCTGCTTGGCGCGTTCCTTGGCGAAGATCATCCGGATGTACAGGAACAGGTCGGCGAAGTCGTTCCTGCCGAGCCTCTCCTCGGCCTCGTCCCACTTCCTGGCGTACTCGTCGTCGAGCTCGCCGATGACCTTCGACTTGAAGATGTCCGCCGGTGAGAGGTCGAGGCCCCTGGCGTTCATCACGCTGAAGATCCGGTGCGCACTGGCCAGGTTCGGCGTGCTGACGACCACGAGGAACGTCTGCGCGCTGATCATCTTGACCAGCCGGAGCCTCGCTTCCTCGCCCAGTTCGGCGAGAGCGGCCCGCAACGCCTTGGCGTTGTCGCGAATCGCCTTCTGCGCGTCGGTCTTCAGCACTCCGTCACCGAGCGCGACCAGCTCTTCGATGCGACCGGGCTCCTGCACGTACGAACGGAAGAAGGCCTGATCCCGGTCCCTGAGCGCAAGCCGCGGTTTCGCCTTGAGCCCGAGCAGCTCGTCGCCCTGCTCGACGATCATCTTGCCGAGCGAGTCGCGGATGCCTCCCGGTGCGGCGAGATCGCGGACGATCGCGAGCAGGATCGTGAGCGTCGTGAGCCGCTGCTGGCCGTCGATCACCTCGGAGTCGGCTTTGCCGTCGGTCTTGACGAGGACCATCGACCCGAGGAAGTACGGCTCGTCGCTGTCGACCGCTTCGACCAGGTCGTCGAGCAACTGAAGCGCCTGCTCTGCCTCCCACGCGTAGGGCCGCTGGTAGTCGGGAATCCGGAAGTCGTAGTCGCTGCCGAACACCCTGTGCAGTGGCACCTCGTGGGCTTCGAGCTTGTGCATGACCGCCTCATCGAGCGGGCGACGATCGTCGTTACGATCTGCGGGATCGCCGGACTCACACCAGAATCGGCCTTGATCACCCACCCCCACTTCCCGGAGGTATGAAGATCATGGCCATCACGGTGAACCTCGACATGCTCCTCGACAAGGCCTACGAGAACCTCCCGCTCACCGAGATCCTGGACGCCCCCGTCGACGCGCTGCAGGGCGTGAGCGCCGGTGACGCGGAGAAGCTGAAGGCCGCGTTCAACATCAAGACCGTTCGTGACCTGGGCACCAACAAGTACTTCCGCGCGGCCGTGACGTTGCTCGACCTGGAGACGACGGCTCGTTAGAGCACGATTCGGTAGTGGACGAACGGCGTCTTCTCCGCGATCTGGTCGTAGAGCCCGCGGGCGGTCTCGTTTTACTCGCTGGTGTGCCAGTAGACGCGGCAGCAGTCCTGCTGCTTCGCCCATTCCGTCACCGCCTCGACGAGCGCGCGGCCGACTCCTCGGCCGCGCGCCTCGGGGGTGGTGAAGAGGTCCTGCAGGTAGCAGACGTCCGGGCCGGACGTGCTGGGGTGCTTGAAGAAGTGCGTGATGCCCGCCAGGGCGCCGTCGACGCGGGCGCATAGGGCGTGGATGTTCTTGTTCGCCTGGAACGCTTCCCACTTCTCGTCGTAGATCTCCGCTGGCAGCGTGCGTTCGTAGAAGGTGTTGTAGCCCTCGAAGAGCTCCTGCCACCTGGCTCGGTCCGCAGGTTCGAGTGGGCCGATCGCGATCATGTTGATCCTTTCTGCGGTCACCCGGTTGGATGACCCCCGTGTCGACGACCCTCACCACCGAGCTGCTGCTGCACCGCGCGGGTACCAAGTCGTACTGGCGCGGCCTGACCTACCGCGAAGCTGTGCTGTCCCTGCGGGTGCACAGCCGTCACGTGGCGGCGCGGGTGCGGGGTGGTGACGAGGACGCGTACGCGGTGGAACTGTCGTGGTCGGGGACTCATCTGGTGGGGGCGTGCAGTTGTCCGCACGGGTCCGAGGGGTTCTTCTGCAAGCATTGCGTGGCCGTCGGGCTGGTGTTGCTGGACCGGGGCGAGACGGTGCCGCCGCCGGACGCCGAGGACGTGGAACTCAAGGACGTGCTGAGAACCTTGCCGCCCGAGGTGCTGCGGGAACTGCTGTACGAGCAGGCGGCGGGTGACCCCGAGCTGCGGGCGCGGATCATGTCATCGCTCTGAGTGGATGCCGCAGAACTGCGTTTCCGGCGGAATCTTGCACACCGAACCCGGTGGGTGCATCGCGGCCGCCAGCGCCCAGCCGGCGGGAGTGCGGTCGAAGACCAGGACGTGGCCCGTGCCGAAGGTGCTGTGCGTGACGCCGGCGGGCTTGCCGAAGTGGAGTTCGGTCACCTCCTGGACGTGGACGACGGCGCTGCCGTCCTGGGCCACCACGACCTGGGTCAGCTCGGTGCGGACCTTCGCGTGCGAGTAGCCGCCGAGGGTGAACGTGGCGTACCGCGCACGACGGTCGGCCAGCTTGGTCTCGTCGACGCGCAGCCGGGCTGCGAATGCCTCGGTCGTGGGCACGCCGAAGCCCGGCTCCTGCGGGCGGACGGTGATCTTGTCCGCCCGGCGTTCGAGGTAGCGCTGGGTCAGGTCCGCGAGCTGCCGGCGATCGTCGGCCGGGAGGTGTGCCGGTGCCGCCGAGGCGGCCGCCAGCAGCACCGGCGCGAGCAGGACGGCCGATCTCATTCGCGAACCCCCATCCGCGGCGACTGTCCTGTGGACGCACGGCCGCCAACGGGGTTGCTCAGATCGGTGTTCCGTACGCGTACGCCACCAGGTTCACGCCCGGCACCGGCGTCCAGTCGCGCTCCGGTAACCGCGTGAACCCCAACCGCTCGTACAACCGGTGCGCCGCCAGCATCTTCTCCGACGACGACAGCACGACGTGGGTCACGCCCGCCGCACGCGCCTTGTCGAACACCGCCCGCACCAGGGCCTCGCCGACGCCGCGGCCGCGCGCCGCCGCCGACACCGCCAGCATGCGGAACTCCAGCTCACCCGGCCGGGAGATCTCCGCGTAGGGCGTGCCGGGGCGCACCACCGTCACCGAGCCCAGGACGGTGCCCGCCTCGTCCTGGGCGACGAGCAGTTCCGCGTCGCGGAAGCGGGACTCGGCATCCGAGAGAACGGTCGCGTAGCTGTCGTGGGCATCCACGACGCCGTCGGCGACGTAGGCCTCGAGCGTGACGGAGCCGACCGCCGGCAGGTCGGCCTCCGTCGCCGGGCGGATGATCAGATCAGCCATCTGCGCCTTCTTCCACTGAGCCTTCTTCGACCGGGAGGGCCACCTCCCGCGCCGCGTCGGGGCCCTGCTCCAGCAGGACGCGGAAGCCCGCCTCGTCGAGGACCGGCACCTTCAGCGAGATGGCCTTGTCGTACTTGGATCCTGGCGAGTCGCCGACCACCACGAAAGCGGTTTTCTTGGAGACCGAGCCCGCCGCCTTGCCGCCGCGGGCGAGGATCGACTCCTTGGCCGAGTCGCGCGAGTACTCCGTCAGCGAGCCGGTGACCACGATGGACAGGCCTTCGAGGTTGCGCTCGATGGACGCGTCGCGCTCGTCCTCCATTCGCACGCCGGCGGCCCGCCAGCGCTCGACGACGCGCTGGCGCCACTCCGTCTCCCGCCACTCGACCACGGCCGTCGCGATGGTCTGGCCCACGCCCTCGGCACCGGCGAGGGCCTCCTCCTCGGCCTCGAGGATCGCGTCCATCGAGCCGAACTGCTGGGCCAGCGCGCGGGCGGCCGTCGGCCCGACGTGCCGGATCGACAGCGCGACGAGCACCCTCCACAGAGGACGCTCCTTCGCCGCCTCCAGGTTGTCGATCAGCTTCAGCGCGTTCGCGGACAGCTCGCCGTTCTTCGTCGTGAAGCGCTCGACCTGTCGCAACGCCTCGGCGTCGAGGTCGAACAGGTCGGCCTCGTCGGTGTAGATCGTGGACTCGGTGATCGCCGCGGCCGCCTCGTAGCCGAGCACCTCGATGTCGAGCGCGGCGCGGGAGGCCAGGTACGCCAGGCGTTCGCGCAGCTGACCGGGGCACGTCTCCGCGTTGGGGCAGCGGATGTCGACGTCGCCCTCCTTCATCGGGCGCAGTCGAGAGTTGCACTCGGGACACCTCGTCGGCATCTCGAACTCGCGCGCGTCGGCCGGGCGCGCGGCCAGCACCGGGCCGAGCACCTCGGGGATCACGTCACCCGCCTTGCGGATGACGATGCGGTCGCCGATCAGCACACCCTTGCGCTTGACCTCCGACCCGTTGTGCAGCGTCGCCCGCGCGACCGTGGAACCCGCCACCTTCACCGGCTCCATCACCGCGAACGGCGTCACCCGGCCGGTGCGGCCCACCTGGACCTGGATGTCGAGCAGGGTGGTGGTGGCCTCCTCCGGCGGGTACTTGTACGCGATGGCCCACCTCGGGGCGCGCGACGTCGTGCCCAGGCGCCGCTGCAGCGACACCTCGTCGACCTTGACCACCAGCCCGTCGATCTCGTGGACCGCGTCGTGCCGGTGCTCGCCCCAGTACTCGACCTTCTTGCGCACGTCCGCCGGGTCGGTGAGCACCTCGGTGTGCGAGGAGACCGGCAGGCCCCACGACTTCAGCGCCTCGTAGGCGAGCGACTGGCGGGCGACCTCGAAGCCCTGGGTCTTGCCGATGCCGTGGCAGATCATCCGCAGCTTGCGCGAGGCGGTGACCTTCGGGTCCTTCTGCCGCAACGACCCGGCTGCGGTGTTGCGCGGGTTCGCGAACGGCGGCTTGCCCTGCTCGACCAGCGAGGCGTTGAGCGCCAGGAAGTCATCGACCGCGAAGAAGACCTCGCCGCGCACCTCGACCAGGTCGGGCACCGGGTACTCGGCGGAACCCTTCAGCACCACGGGCACGTCGGCGATCGTGCGGACGTTCAGCGTCACGTCCTCGCCGGTGCGGCCGTCGCCACGGGTGAGCGCCCGCGTCAGCCGGCCCTTCTCGTAGAGGAGGTTGATCGCGAGGCCGTCGATCTTCAGCTCGCACAGGAAGTGCGTGCCGGAGCCGATCTCCTTCTGCACGCGCTCGAACCAGCCCGTCAGCTCGTCCTGGGCGAAGACGTTGTCGAGGCTGAGCATGCGCTCCAGGTGGTCGACCGCCTTGAACTCGGTCGAGAACGTGCCGCCGACGAGCTGCGTCGGCGACTCGGGCGTGGCGAGACCGGGGTGCTCGGCCTCCAGCGCCTCCAGCTGCTTGAGCATCGCGTCGAACTCACCATCGGTGACGATCGGGTCGTCCAGCACGTAGTAGCGGAACTGGTGCGAGCGCACCTCTTCCGCAAGCACGGCATGCCGCTCGCGCACCTCTGCGGGGACGTCTTCAAGGCTCTCGCTGGTCACGTTCCACAGCTTAGTGACCAGGTCCGACAGTTTTCAGCGCTCTGCCTGCCCGGCGAGTTCGCGCACCAGGGAACGCAGCTCCAGCAGGCTGATCGTGCCCTGCGGCTCCAGCTCCGCGGTCTCCACGCGCCGCAGCCGCTCCCCCGCCAGCCGCTCGCCCAGAGTGACGTCCAGGGGCAGGAACGTCATCGTCTGCCGGTGCTGGTCGCTCAGGCCGGCCAGCGCCGGGTGGTAGACCGCGACGTCCACGACGTCACCGTCCACCTGGGCCACCACGCGGTAGTCGCCCAGCCGCATCCTCACCTGGCCGAGGTTCACGATCACCTCGGTCGGGTCCGGCACCGGCGGCACGGAGTCGTGGAACTCCCACACCATGTCCGACGGCGGCGCGGCGTTGATCCACGCGTCGGTGTACGGGCGCAGCCTCGGGTCTTCCTGACCGGTGATCACCAGCGCGTACATGGCCATGTGGCCCTGTTCGAGCGAGAACACCAGGTCCGGGTGCAACCCGCTCACCAGGTTCTTGAGTTCGTCCTCGACGCGGTGCGGCTCGCCGTCACCGAGCGCCGCGCTGACCACCGGTACCAGCTCGAACCACCGTTGCCAGAAGCGTTGCGCCGCTTCCTCGGCGTTCGGCAGGTGGGCGGGAGCGACGTCTTCGGCTTTGCGGCGGCGGAACCACTTCATGATTCTCAAGAGTAGAGCTTTCGTCCGTCCGCCAGCATTTCAACGAACTGAGCGATGCGCCGCTGCCGTGTCTCCGGCCTCTTCGCGTCGTGGATGCGCAGCAGCACGGCATACCTGTTCTGGCTGTTGAGCGTCTTGAAGAACTCGGCTGCCTTGGGGTTGGCCTTCAACGCCTCGGTGAGGTCGTCCGGCACCTCGATCGTCGCCGGTCCCGCATAGGCCGCGTCCCAGCGTCCGTCCGCTTTGGCCTTCTCGATCTCGGCCAGGCCCGCAGGCAGCATCTTGCCCGCGGCGATCAGTTCCTCGACCTTGGCGCAGTTGCGCTTGGACCACTTGCTGCGCGCCGTACGCGGCGTCCAGCGCTGCGAGTAGTAGGTCTCGTCGATGGACCGTGTGAGTCCATCGATCCACCCGTGACACAAGGCGACGTCCAGCGCCTCGCCATAGGTGATCGTCTTGATCCCCGAGCCCTTCTTCGCGTACTTGAGCCACAGCTCGGTCTCGTTCGCGCCGTTCTCGTGCAGCCAGGCGTCGAACTCGGCGGGACCCTCGAAGACGATCAACGCACCCTCCTCAGGCAGAGCGTCATGTCCTCATAGGGAACACCGAGTTCAGCCTCTTCGGGGCAACTTTCGTCAGCTATGTCGACGACCTGCACGTTCACCCGCGGCGCCGCGCAGTCGAACTTGGACACGACGGACCGCTGCAGGTCGTCGGTGTCGAGTTCGAAGCAGTCGCCCCGCTCGGCGTTGGGCAGCAGGCACAGCGCCGCGTTGTGCCTCGTGTCGCGCAACACCTTGTAGTCACCGCGCGGGCATTTGCCGCTGGTCTCGGCCAGGACGGTCCCGACCTTCAACGCGGCCCGGTCACCCCGGCAGTCGATGATCGTGAGGCCCTGGTCGTTCTCGCCGGGACCGCTGAACCTCACGCAGATGCCTTTCTCCGCCTTGGAGTAGTCGGTGAGGAACATCGACTCCGGCGCCGACTGGGCGGGTTCGTCGGTTCCGCTGAACGCCCACCACACGCCGAGATAGGCCAGCACGGCAAGTACGCACACCATCACGGTCTGTCTCACGACCACGCTGCGGATTATGGGGGCGGAAACTGAGTGGCGCGCGGCGACGCGTTTGGCCACAGTGCGGCCCATGCTGATCCGGCGGGAGACACCCGCAGACATCGACGCCATCCGCACCGTCACGAACCTCGCGTTCAAGGACGGGCCGGAGGCTCCACTGATCGACCAGTTGCGCGCGGACGAGGGCTGGATCCCGGAGTTGTCGCTGGTGGAGGACGGCGTTCTGGGCCACGTCGTGTGCACGCGCGGGTACGTCGGCGAGGTGCCCGCTCTCGGGCTCGGGCCGATCGCCGTGCATCCCTCGCATCAGCGCGCCGGCATCGGGTCGGCGTTGATGCACGCGGTTCTCGGCGCGGCCGAGGCTCGCGGCGAGCGCGCGGTCATCCTGCTGGGTTCGCCGGACTACTACTCGCGGTTCGGCTTCAGGCTCGCTTCGGAGTTCGGGATCACGCCGCCGGATCCCAAGTGGGGGCCGTACTTCCAGGCCCGGCTCTTCGAGGAGGTGCCTCCAGGCGCATTCCGGTACGCGGAGCCGTTCAACCGGCTTTGAGCACGTCGCCTTCGGCCGTGCGCGCGTAGACCGTGCCGTCGGGCTGGGCGGACACGGTGTCGATGAAACGGGCTTCGCCCAACGGTTCCCAGGTGGTGGTGAGGCGGTGCGGGCGTCCGCCGATCAGGGTGTGGACGCCGACCGTCCCGTCTGGACGGAGGACCACCTCGGGTGAGGCTTCGAGGGCTTGGGCGATCTCGCGCCACACGCCGGCGGCACTGGCCATCAGCTTGTCGCCGGACCTGACGTAGACGGCCACGGACCCGTCCGGGTGAGCGACGACGGACGGCTTGCCCGCCGCGAAGCCGGCCGGGCTCAACGCCTGCCAGCTCGGAATCGATCCGGACTGGCGGGCCCCCTGGGGGGATCCGCCCCCCATCCCAATCGTCTCAGGCAGGTCTGACATTTTCGCGACGCTGCCGTCGGCCAGCACGGCGTACACGTCCACCGTTCCGTCAGGACGAGCCACCGCTTCGGGATCGCCGGCCACACCCGAGGCCACCGTCCGCGCGGCACCTCCCGCCAGCGCTCGGACCTCGCCCCGAGCCGTCCGCGCGTACACGGAGCGCCCGGCCACCGAAGGTCGTCCGACGAAGTCACCCGAGGTGCTCAGCCGCGAGCGACCGGCCCAGACGTCGCCGTCCGCCACCACGTGGACGACGCCGCCGACGACCTCGGGCCCGCCCTGCCACGCCTGCCGCAGCATCGACCCGGCACGCGCCTCCGCCTGGTCGTACCGCTCCGGGCAGCAGGACCGCTGCACCGCGTCGGCGAGCAGCCCGGCGGAGAGTTCCGGCCGGTCCACGCGCATCGCGTGCTCGAAGAACCGCCGCGCCGCGTAGGACACGTCCATGATCTGCTCGGGTGTCCCCCAGCCCATCGACGGCCGCTGCTGGAACACGCCCAACGAGTCGCGGTCACCGCACGACAGGTTGTTCATGTGCGACTCGACCCACCCGGCCTCGAACCCGGCGAGCATCACCTTGTCGCTCACGCGCAGAGAAAGACCAACGGCGTGCACGGCGCGGATGACGTCCGCGTCGTGCACGCCGGGAACTCGGCACCTCACGTCCGACGGCAAGGCATGTGCCGTACCAGACATGAGCAACACGAGGACCAGCGCGAGCCTGAGCACAAGTCCGAATTGGACACCCAGGCCCGCACCGGCGCCACTCAGGAGTGGGCGATCAGCGAGAAGCCGAGCACACCCGTCGCCGTGAAGTCGATGGCCGGCTCGGAGCTCGGCCACGAGCGCAGGTCGTCGGCGAACACGGACTTCGCGGAGTTGAACTCCAGCGTGTACGGCTTGGTGCAGCTGACGGAACCAGGCGGCATCTCACCGAGGTCGCCGAAGAGCGTTGCGTCGTTCGGACCGTTGATCACGGCGCCGACCAGCACCTTCGAGCCACCGTTCGTCGAGCCGGAGAGGTTCGCGGCCTGGTGGTGAGGGCACTCGGGGAACTTCGTGCCGACGCCGACGATCAGCGAGGTGCCCCAGGCGTTGGTGCCGAGGGCGAAGCCGCGCTGCTGCGTGCCGAAGGTCTCGTACTCCTTCGAGCCGGTGAGCTTCTGGTACAGCGCGGCGGTGGTGATGTAGCCGAACGTGCGCGAACCGACGTCCCAGGTCTCGACGTTGGCGGCGGTGCGGAACGGCGACGTCCTGGCCGCGTCCGCGCCCTTCTGCAGCTGGCGCCGGATGTCGCCGATGATCTGCTTCTCGGTCACCTCGGCGCCCGGGATGCCCTTCTTCAGCAGCTTCGCGAGGTCGGCGTGGCCGAGCGCGGAGATGTTGTAGACGTTGAGCGTGTCCGGGTCCTGCGTCGCGAGGAACTCCTTGGCCCAGTGCGCGGCCGCGCGGGCGAACTGCCCGTAACGCTTGTCGTGCAACGCCTTGGCGGCCAGCGCGAGCTGCGTCGCGCCGAACTCCATGTCGTCGGTCCACGACTCCTCGGGGTAGTACGCGTGCGGGAACGCCGTCACGAGCTCGCCGACGTTCTCGGTCTTGGCCAGCGCGAAGAGCTGCGCGGCCTTGTCCAGGTACGCACGGGCGGCACGCGGGTTGCGGTCGGCCTCGATCTGCGCGGCCAGCGCGAACGAACCGGCCACGCGGCCGACCAGGTTCGGGCTGATCTTCTCCCCGGCGACGTTCGCGCGGAACACCGGGCGGTACTTGATGAAGTACTCGCTGTCGCCCGGCTTGACGTTCAGCTCGTCGTCGGCCTCGGGCAGGCGCCACACGTCGTGGTCGCCGACGAAACCGAACTCCTCGGAACCAGTACCGATGCCGACCTGCGCGTAGAGCGTGCCGGTCTTCTCGTCGAACGCCTTGTCGAGCCACTTGAGGCCGAACTTGGCCTCGTCGTAGAGCGCGGCGTCGTGCTTGTTGCGCAACGCCAGCAGCATCGACGCGGTCGAGTACGACGAGGCGTGCGTGAACTTCACGAAGTCACCGGCGTCGAACCAGCCGCCTTCGAGGTCGACCTTGTCACCCGTGGGCTTGAGCGGCGCCGCGATCTGGTCGCCGCCCTCGCCCGCGAACACCGGTGCCTCGTAGACCAGCGCCTCGCGGTCGGTGAGGTGCGCGGGCTTGCGGTTCAGTCTGCCGGGAACGACGTCGGCGCCGTCGCGCTGCGCCTGGAAGAACTCGACGGTGTTGTGCGCGACCGGCGCGAACAGCCTCTTCAGCGAGTCGACCTTGAACGCCGGAGAGGTCGTCGTGCCGACCTTGATCCGGTACGTCCCGGACCTCTTCAGCGCGGAGAAGTCGATCGGGTGCACCGCGGGGAACGTGTCGTTCCACGAGCCCGTCGAGGCGCCCGTCCTGCCGGTCAGCACGGTCCGGCCGCGGCTGTCCACGACGGAGAACTTGGTGTTCGCGGCGCCTCCGAGCACGTAGGCGTGCTTCTGCTCGGAGTTGCCGAACCCGACCTGATCCAGCCGGATCTGGCCGGTGGGAGCGGCCTGTGCAGGCGCCACGACCACACCTGTGAGCACTGCGGCAACGAGGGCCGCACGTCTGATGCGCATGAGGGGAACTCCCGGTCCAGGCCTCGGCGTTCGGCCTTCGGTTAAGAAAGTTTCCTAATAGTTCGCAGCAGACTAGCCCCACAAACCGGACATCACCAGCCCTCGGGCGGCTCCGAAAAAGACAGGGAGAGATCACGCGTCAGCGAGAGCGCGCGCTTGACCCAGGTGGACGATGCGCCGGCTAGTCCGCAGGTCGGAGTCGGCAGCGCCTGCTCGGCGAGGATCGACCGCGGGAAGCCGAGACGGTCGACCAGGGTGAACGCCCGCTGCCCGACGTCCTTGAGCGCGACGGGTGCACCCGGGTCCGTGCTCGGCACCAGCCCGAGCGCCAGCGTCGTGCCCGCCTGCCACGTCTCGCCGATCTCGTCGAGCGCTTCTGCCCCCTTGATCAACGTCGCGTCGAACGCGATCGCCGTGGCGCCCGCCTCGCGGAGCAACGTCAGCGGCGGGTGCGGCGCGCAGCAGTGCACCACCACTTCGTGGTCCTTCAACGCGTCGATGACGGTGGCGAGCACCGCACGGGCGTCCGGCCCCGGCACGGCGGCCACGGTGCCGAGCTGGGACGGCGTCGGCAGCAGGCCCTGCAGCACGGCGGGCAGACCCGGTTCGTCGAGCTGCACGACGACCTTCGCCTTCGTGCGCTTGGCGACCTCGGCCGCGTGCTGCTTGAGGCCCTCGGCGAGCGACGCGGCGAACTCCTTCACCGCACCAGGGTCCGTGAGCACCCGATGGCCGCGCATCAGTTCGATGTTCGACATCAGCGTCCACGGCCCGGCGGCCTGCACCTTGACCGTCTCAGGCCGCGTCCCCGCGCGTTCCAGCGCCTCGTCGAACGCGTCCAGGTCGCCCCGCAGCAGGTCGACGGCACGGCGGTGGTCACGGCCGGCGCGCGGGGTCACGCGGTAGCCGGAGGTGATGACCTCGATCGCGAGGTCGACCAGCAGGCCGGCGGTGCGGCCGATCATGTCCGCGCCGACTCCCCGGCCAGGCAGCTCCGGGACGTGCGGCAGCTCAGGCAGCTCTCCGACGACGACGCGCGCCGCCTCGTCGATGTCGGTTCCGGGCAGCGATCCGATTCCAGTTGCTCCACGCACCCTCCGAATTGTTCCACTGTCCGGCGGACAGAAGAGGTCTAGACCCATTGACGCTATGGTCTAGGCCACTTACCGTGATTGAGCAGGCGCTGAGCGCGATGCCCGCAACCTTCGTCAGGTGGTTGCGGGCATCGCGCCCCGTGCAAGCGCCTCCCTGTACGTGGTGCAGGACTGCGACGCGCCCCGCGGTCCTGCACCACTCCCTTCCTCCCCTGCCGGAAGGACCGCACCCGATGGCCCGCTTCGCCGTTTTCGCCGCCGGGGCCGCCACCGCACTGGTGGCAGGACTCGTCGCCATAGCTCCCACCGCCTCGGCCGCCGGCGAGTCCGCCGCGTTCAGCCAGGACTCGTCCTGGGGCTCCGGCTACGAGGGCAGGTTCACGATCAGCGCGGGCTCCACCGCGTTGTCCGGGTGGAAGCTGGAGTTCGACCTCGCCGGCGCGTCCGTCGGCCCCTACTGGGACGCCACGCTGACCAGCAGCGGCAACCACCACACGTTCACCAACCGCGAGTACAACGGCAACGTCGCGGCGGGTGCGTCGACCAGCTTCGGCTTCCTGGTGAGCGGCTCCGCACTGCCGACGAACTGCAAGCTCAACGGCGTTCCGTGCGGCGGTGGCGGTGGCACGACGACCACCACGACGACCACGACCACCACCACGACGTCCGATGTGCCGCCGACGCCCGGTAGCGCGCGCGTCGCCCCGTACATCGACATCACGATGCCGACGCCGTCGCTGATGGACGTGGCCAACGCGACCGGCCAGAAGCACTTCACGCTCGCGTTCGCTCTCGGTTCCTCAAGCGGCTGCGCACCGGCGTGGGGCGGCACGGTTCCGTTGAACGACAGCCGCATCGTGAACGACGCCAGGGCCCTGAAGGCCCAGGGCGGCAGCGTCATCGTCGCGACGGGCGGCGCCATGGGCCCGTACCTGGAGCACGTCTGCTCCACTGCGGACTCCCTGTACAACGCCTATGTGGCCGTGCTGGACGCCGTGGGGTCGAACAGCATCGACGTGGACGTGGAAGCCACCATCCCGCAGGCCGTCGTGAACACGGCGCTGAAGAGGCTGCAGGACACCCGCGGCACCACCGTCAGCTACACGATGCGCATCCAGGGCCAGGACTACGGCATGGACCCGTACTCGGTGGACGTCCTGAAGGACGCGGCCGCGAAGGGCGTCAACGTCCTCGTGAACCCGATGCTGATGAACTTCGGCTACACGGGCAACTGGGGCGACGCGATGGTCAACGCCGCGAAAGCCACCCTCGGGCAGATGCGCGCCATCTGGCCGTCGAAGACCGACGCGCAGTTGAAGGCACTGCTGGGTCTCACGCCGATGATCGGACGCAACGACACGGGTCCGACGACGACCCAGGACGACGCGCGCAAGGTCCTCGACTACGCGAAGGCCAACCACGTCGGGCGGGTCGCGTTCTGGTCGGCGGGCCGCGACAAGGGCTGCCCCGGTGGCGGCGTTTCGCCCACGTGCAGTGGAATCTCCCAGGCCAACTGGGAATTCACGAACATGTTCAAGACCTACACGGGCTGATTCGCCCCTGCGGAGCGAAGGCCGTTGCGAAGACTTCCGTCCCCGCAACGGCCCTCGTTCATTCGTCCGTGGCTTCTAACAGCCGCTGCAGCACCCGCAGCCCGGACCCGTGCACGAGCCGCAGCAAGAGCATCCAGCCATGATGACCACCTCCGATTTTGAGCGATCAAGCAAGTCGGACAGTAAGGCGGGCCCAACATCGCGTGACACCACCGCCAGAGTGATTAGGCTCCACGAATGAATGGTCCTGCCGAGATGCTCGCCGCCGACAAGGCCTCCACCGCCCTGGGCATCAAGCCCGTCGAGCTCCGCGACGGGTACGCGGCGCTGCGGATGACGGTCGCGGAGAACATGATCAACGGCCACGGCATCGCGCACGGCGGTTACGTGTTCCTGCTGGCGGACAGCGCGTTCGCCTGCGCCTGCAACAGGGCCGGGTCCGTCACCGTCGCCGCCACGGCCGAGATCGACTTCATCCGGCCCGTGCACGAGGGCGACGAGCTGGTGGCGGAGGCGGTGGAACGGACCCGGTTCGGCCGCAGCGGGATCTACGACATCACGGTCAGGCGAGGGACCGAGATCGTGGCTGAGTTCCGCGGTCGCTCGCGGACCCTTCGCGCCTGAGGCCGAGGAACTGCAGGACCGCGAAGCCGAGCACCGCGAGTCCCTGGGCCAGCACGAGCGCGACGCCGATGCCGGTGAGCGGGAACCACGCCAGTTCCGCGGTCAGAATGCTGTCGGCGGCCCAGACCAGGTTGCCGATGATGACCAGCAGCACGATTCGGCGGTCAGGGGTGGCGCGGGTTCCCAAGAAGAACACGCCCATGCCGTAGAGCACGCAGAAAGAACCGAGTCCGATCTGCCAGCCCACCGGCATTCCGACTTCCGGGCGAATCAGCAGGGTCAGCAGACCCAGCGCGAACGAAGCGACACCGTCGAGTTTCAAGGCGAATTTCAACATGGCCCGACGATCGCCCGGTCAACGCTGCCAAAGCCACGTCATGTACTGCCAACTCCTGCCATCAGGTCGGCCGCGACCAGGCGTGCTGCGGCGTTCTGCCAGTTGTGCAGCGTCCGTTCCGGCACCTGTGTCACGAACCACTGCAGGGCGCGGCGATCCTCGGCGTCGAGGTCCTCGCGTTTGGTCCGGACCGAATACGGCCGAATTCCCTTGACGTAGTA
This sequence comes from Lentzea kristufekii, assembly GCF_033949925.1. Lineage (NCBI taxonomy): Bacteria > Bacillati > Actinomycetota > Actinomycetes > Pseudonocardiales > Pseudonocardiaceae > Lentzea > Lentzea kristufekii. The sequence goes on along the minus strand of NZ_JAXAVV010000034.1, from coordinate 60,241 downwards.
GAAGTACACGGCGTTGTAGTAACGCCATTCATCACTCGTGCCGAAATCGCCGTCCACAGGCTTGAGCCGTTGAATGCTCGCGAGCAGCATGCTTTTCAACTGCGCGGCCCGGTCGAGCGGCGGGCCGTCGTCGGTCAGCGCGATCAACGGGCTGGCGACGAGCTTTCCGAGATCGCCGTAGTGACTGAGCGCCTTGCGGGTGAGGCGGGCGAACTCCGCGGCGTCCTCGGTCACCAGCGGCCGGCGTTTGGGCAACGCCTCGGCGGCGTCGCGGAGTTCGGCGCGTTCCGCCGCTACGGACGGCACGGCGAGACGGTCGACCACGGACGCGAGCGGGTTCGCGAGCACCTGGACCGCGATCGCCGCCGCCACGGTCGTGAAGACGAGGAGGTCCGGTCCGCCGAAGAAGATCACCTGCGATCCGAACAGCACCGCGGTGAAGGCCGAGATGACCAACGACCGCAGCATGTCCGCGCGGATCGCCTCGCCCTCCTCGACCGCGTCCGTGACAGCGACGAGGACGCCGAAGACCACCACGTCGATCCCGAGCGACGGCAACGTGATCGCGTCGGGCAGCAGTCCCAGCAGAAACGCACCTGCCGATAGCCCGAACATCACTCCAACGAGTGAAAAGTAAGCACGTTTTCTTATGGCTAGGACCGTGGCCGCGGCCAGCGGAAGCAATACGACCCACGGTACGAAGAACGACGCGGCGAAGAAAGGCAGCAGCGCGAAGAGCCACCACCTGATCAACTCGGGACGGGCGAGCAACAGGACCGCACCCGTCCAGGCCAGCGCCGGCACCGCGAGGAGCACGGGATTCGGCGCGACGACCGCCGCCGAATAGCCGATCATCCCCGCGCCGGCCCACCACAACAGCGGCTTGCGGGGGTCGCGGGCGAGCAGGTACAGACCCAGCCACCAGGCGAGCCCGGAGACCAGCAGCGATAGGCCGAACACGGGTCAAAGCTAGCCCTACCTGCAAAACTAATCTTCATGCCGGTAGAGCTGACGCTCCACAAAGCGGCCGAGGAGTTGCAAAGAGGCGACCTCGCCAGCGTGCTGCGCGCACGTCAGCGCGTCGCCGGACTCGTGGGCACCTACCCGCAGCGGCTTGACCTGCGTGAACGCCTCGCCGAGGTCTACCGCGTACTCGGCCAGCCGGCTCAGGCAGGTCGCTGGACCTACCTCTCCGAAGATCGGAACCCCGACGAGCTCTTGGCCTTCGAACGCGCCTACCGCCGCGCGGACACCCGTCTGGTCGCGCTCTCATGGCAGGGCCGCGTCGACGAGGCCCCGACCGAGACGGCCCGCACCCGCCTCGCGTCGCTGTACCAGGAGGCGCGGGTCGAGCTCCAGCACGACCTGGACGCCACCCCGAGCGAGGAGACGTCCTGGGGCGCCTGCCTGATCGTCATGGCCGGCGGCACGTTCGTCCTGGTGTGTTTCCTGCTGGGCATCGTGACTCTCGTGCAGTTCTTGTGGAAGCTGGTCTCATGAGAACGTTGTCGCAGTACGTCCGCCGCACCCCGATCATGCGCGTGTCAGCCGACGGGCGACCGCTCGTGTTCAAACTGGAGCACCTGCAGCTCACCGGCTCGTTCAAGCTCCGCGGCGCGGTCAACACGCTGCTGTCGCTGAACGTCTCCGAGGTCGTCACCGCGTCGGGCGGCAACCACGGCATCGCCGTGGCCCAGGCCGCGCAACTGCTCGGCGCGCACGCCACCGTGTTCGTCCCGGTGACCGCGCCCGAGACCAAGACGCGGCGCATCGAAGCGTTGGGCGCCAAGCTGATCCGCCACGGCAACACTTACGCGGAAGCCGCCGCGGCCGCCCGCGAGCTCGATCTGCCCTACATCGAGGCGTACAACTCGCTTCCCGTCATCGAAGGCCAGTCCACGGTCACCCAGGAGATCGTCGAAGACGCCCCGGACGTCGACACGATCTTCGTCGCGGTCGGCGGCGGCGGACTCGTCGCGGGCGCTGCCATGGCCTCGGGCGGGCGTCACATCGTCGCCGTGGAACCCGAGAACTGCTGCGCCATGCACAACGCGCTGGCCGCCGGCGAACCCGTCGACTCGGTGGTGGACTCCATCGCCGCGGACGCGCTCGGCGCCACGCGCGCAGGCTCGCTGTCGCTGGAAATCCTGCAACAGCACCACGTTTCCTCAGCCCTGGTCACCGACGAGGAGATCCTCGCGGCACGTGACCGGTTGTGGGAGGAGTTCCGGATCGCGGTCGAACCGGCGGGCGCGGCGGCGTTCGCGGCGTTCCTCAGGGGCGACGTGTCGAGTGAGCTGCCCTGCGTGCTCCTGTGCGGAGCGAACTCGGAGTGGCGTCCCAGCTAGCCCGGCGGAACCGGCGCGCCCCCAGCCGGCGCAACGGCGACACGACCCACACCGGCATGTCGTCGCGACGGGCCTGAGCGCTCAGCTTCCGCCGGTCCGCAGGACTGACGAAGCACCGAAACGCGCTCCGAGCCCGCGCGGCGAGGTCGAACTCCGTGTCAATGAACGTCACGCAGCGAACGCTAGTGGCGCGACCCGGACGTTGGCGAGGCAATTCACGCTCAGCAGGGCGCCTCGCGGCACCGCCCCCACGCCCCCATACGACTCCGGTATGAGGACGTGGGGGCGGCACCACGATGCACCCGTCTGACCGCGAATTCACCCGGCAACGTTCCGGGCCACGCCACTAGTAGAGCGTCGCGGCTTAGCTGTGCTGCGTTGAGTCGCGCACGGGGCTGGGCGGCCTGGTCGGTCGTTACCGAAGCCCGGATGGTCGCGCGCTCACGCACGTCGCCGCCGAGTTGGCGGCAGAAAACTGCCGGCGCAAACGTTTGCTGATCACCCCAACTACCGCCAACCGCGCAGGTGACAGCCATGAGAGCGCGATCTTCATGATCGAAAATCAGCAACCTGCCGCCATCGCTATCCCAAGAGATAGCCGCGACGCTCTACTAGATCCGCTTTCCCGGCCCTACAAGCGATTTAGCTCGTGGCGTCGATGGTGGCGCTGGCCAGGACGATGTCGCCCGCCGCGTCCTCGCGGTAGATCGCCACGGCCTGGCCGGGCGCGACGCCCTTCAGCGGTTCGCGCAACTGCACCCGCAGCACGCCGTCGACCAGTTCGGCGACAGCCGGAGCCGTGCCACCGTGCGCACGCACCTGCGCGACGCACTCGACAGGCCCGTCGAGCTCGACGTGCGCGACCGGCGACGAAGCGGAAATCCCCGTCACCGCGAGCTTTTCGACCGCGCCGACCCGCACGTTGCCCGACACCGGCTCCAGCGCCAGCACGTACCGCGGGCGGCCGTCGGCGGCGGGACCGTCGATCCCGAGCCCCTTGCGCTGTCCCACGGTGAACTCGTGCACGCCCGCGTGGCGGCCCAGCACCGCACCGGTCGCGTCGTCGATCAGCAGGCCCGGCTTGGTCTCCATGCGGCCCGCCAGGAACTTCTGGGTGTCGCCGTCCGGGATGAAGCAGATGTCGTGGCTGTCCGGCTTCTTCGCGACCGACAGCCCGCGCGACGCCGCCTCGACGCGCACGTCGTCCTTCGTCGTGTCGCCCAGCGGGAACATCGCGTGCGCGAGCTGGTCCGCGGTCAGCGAGGCCAGCACGTACGACTGGTCCTTGCCCAGGTCGGCGGAACGACGCAGCTCGGGACGGCCGCCGACCATCTCCAGGCGCGCGTAGTGGCCGGTGCAGACGGCGTCGAAGCCGAGGGCGATCGCCTTGTCCAGCAGCGCCTCGAACTTGATCCGCTCGTTGCAGCGCAGGCACGGGTTCGGCGTGCGACCGGCCGCGTACTCCGCGACGAAGTCCTCGACGACCTCTTCGGTGAAGCGCTCGGCGAAGTCCCAGACGTAGAAGGGGATGCCCATCAGGTCGGCCGCGCGACGGGCGTCGTGGGCGTCTTCGACGGTGCAGCAGCCACGAGCGCCGGTGCGCAGTGTGCCGGGCTTCGCCGACAACGCCAGGTGCACGCCCGTCACGTCGTGTCCCGCTTCGACGGCGCGCGCCGCCGCCACCGCGGAATCGACACCACCGCTCATCGCCGCGAGGACCTTCACTGCTTGACCACCTTCCGGGAACGCCTCATGCCTGCCAGGCCCGCCGTGCGGGCCCTCTCCACCACCGGTCCGATGACCGACACCAGTTTTTCCACGTCCGCCTGCGTCGACGTGTGCCCGAGCGAGAAGCGCAGGGAGCCGCGCGCCAGCGCCGGTTCGACGCTCATCGCGAGCAACACGTGGCTCGGTTGTGCGACGCCGGCCGTGCACGCGGAGCCCGTCGAGCACTCGACACCGCGGGCGTCGAGCAGCATCAGCAGGCTGTCGCCCTCGCAGCCGGGGAACGTCAGGTGCGCGTTGCCCGGCAGGCGGTCGACCGGGTCGCCGTTCACGATCACGTCCGGCACCACCACGCGCACCGATGCGATCAGCTCGTCCCGCAGCGCCGCGATCTCGACGGCTCGGGAAGCCTGTTCCTCGACCGAGATCCGCACCGCACGAGCCAGGCCGACGATCGACGGCACGTCGAGGGTGCCGGACCGCACGTCGCGTTCCTGACCGCCGCCGTGCATCAACGGCGTGCACTTCACGTCCCGCGCCAGCAGCAGCACGCCCACGCCGTACGGCCCACCGACCTTGTGGCCGGTCATGGTCAGCGCGGAGGCGCCGGACGCGGCGAAATCGACCGGGACCGCGCCCACGGCCTGCACCGCGTCCGTGTGGAACGGCACACCGCGTGCGGCGCACACGGCAGCGATCTCGTGCACGGGGTTGATGGTGCCGACCTCGTTGTTCGCCCACATCGTGGTGACGAGCGCGACGTCGTCGGAAGCGTCCAGTGCCTCGGCCACCGACTCCGGCGACACGCGCCCGAAGCGGTCGGTGGGCAGCCAGGTGACCTCGGCGCCCTGCTGCTCCAGCCACTCGACGGCGTCCAGCACGGCGTGGTGCTCCACGGCCGAGGCCAGCACGCGACGACGACCACTGGCCCAGTAGATGCCCTTGACCGCGAGGTTGTCGCTCTCCGTGCCGCCGCCGGTGAACAGCACCTCGGACGGCCGGGCGCCCAGGGCGTCGGCGATGTTCTCGCGGGCTTCCTCGATCGCCCGCCGCGCCCGCCTGCCGGAGGTGTGCAGCGACGAGGCGTTGCCCGTGGTGGACAACGCCTCGGTCATGGCCGCGACCGCCTGCGGGTGCATGGGCGTCGTGGCCGCGTGGTCGAGATAAGCCATCAGGCCTTCAGGGTAGCCCGCATGCGGGGCCCGGTCAGAATCGCTCCCACCACCGCCAACGCCGCCATCGACAGGTTGAGCACCACCACGCCCGAGGTCGGCGCCGTCGCCAGCACGAGCACACCGCCGAGTCCGATCATGGCCCCGGAGAAGAGCATGTCCGAGATCTGCAGTGCAGCGGAGTTGAAACCCCGGTCGGCCTCGGGTGACGCGGCCATCATCAGCACGCCGACGCTGGACGTCGCGATGCCCATGCCCGCACCCGCCACGGCCCAGAAGACCAGCGTCAGGTAGGCGGGCCCCCAAGTGGGTGCGATGAGCGTCACGGCCGCGATACCGGTCGCGGAGAGCAGGAACCCGGCGCGGACGAGCGTGTGGCGCTCGATCTCGGGATGCCGCGACGCCCACATCGACGCGCTCGCCCAGCCGAGCGCGCTCAGCGTGAGCGGAATGCCCGCCTCCAGGGGCGAGTAGCCGTGCACGACGGTCAGCGTCAGCGGGATGAAGCCCTCCACCGCGAAGAACGTGCCCGCGAGCAGGCCGCGCGCCAGGATCGTGACCGGGAGGCCGCGCCGGGCGAGGAGCGTGCCCTTGGGGAGCAGGATGCGCAGTGCGGGCGCGAGCAGCAGCAACGCGACCACGAGCATCCACCAGGTGCGGTGCTGCAGTGACCAGCTCAGACCCGCCACGCCAAGACCGACCGCCACGGCAGCGACAGGCAGGTACTTGCGTTGCGACGGCGTGTCAGCGTGCGGCGGAAGCTTCTTGAGCACGGGAACGAGCAGCACACTGCCGATGAGCACCAACGGCACGATGCCGACGAACACCAGCCGCCACGTGAGGTGCTCGGTCGCCCAGCCCGCGACCGCCGGCCCCACCATCGACGGCACCACCCAGGCCGCGGACAGCGCGCCGAACACGGCGGGCCGGTCGTCCTCGGGGTAGACGAGCGCGATCAGCACGTAGATCGCGACGATCAGGAAGCCCACGCCCAAGCCCTGCAGCACCCGGCCGGCGAGCAGCACCGTCATGTTCTCGGCGATGCCCGCGACCACGAGCCCGGCGAGGAACAGGACCACGCCGATCAGGATCGCGGGCTTGGGTCCCCTGCGGTCCGAGAGCCGTCCGGAGAAGACCGTGGCCATCACGCTCGCCGCGAGGTTCGCGAGGAAAGGCCACGCGTACAGCGCCTCGCCTTCCAGCTCGCGGACCATGGTGGGCATCGCGGTGCCGACGCCCATCGCCTCGAAGGCGAAGAGGGTGACCAGCAGGAGGATGCCCGTCGTGGGCCAGCGGCGTTCAGGCGACCAGAGGCGAGACGGGACGGGCGCGGTGAGAGTCACCTGTAGATGGTGCAATCTCCAGCTCGGTCGAGGTCAAGCGGATTGATTGCTCTTCGGCAAGTTTCGCTAGTTCGCGGCGGGTTCCGGCGCGTCCGGGAGCGATCTCGTCCAGCACGTGGACCTCGACGACCAGATCGCGGGCCTTGATCACGCGGCGGATCGAGTCGATCAGCGTGTCGCTGCCGACGAACGCGGGCTGCGTCGTCAGGTGGCCGCCGATCCGGTAGCGCAGCACGATCGGCCGCACCGGCACGCCGGCGTCGAGCGCGGCCTGGAACAGCGCCGGCTTGTAGTGCCCGGAGGCGAGCCCGCACCACGTCGTGCCCTCGGCGTGGATGGCGACCGCGCTGCCGTTGCGCAGGGTCGTGGCCAGCTCGTTCACGGTCTGCGGCAGCTCGCGCAGCTTCTCGCGGTCGAGGTAGACCGTGCCCACCGCGGTGATGATCGGGCCGAGCACGGGCCAGCTCTTGATGTCCTTCTTGGCGACGATCCTGACGGGCTGCACCGAGTCGATCGCGAGCTCGTCGAGCCACGACACGTGGTTGCTCGCGACGAGCACACCGCGCTTCGGGATCTCCTGGAACCTCCGGGCGCCGTGCACTTCCAGCCGCACGCCGAACGCGCGGAGGATGGCGTGGAACCACAGCCGGACAACGCTTTCACGCTGCCTGCCCGGCAGGAACAGCGCCAGGGCGATCCACGCGCCGCACAGGATCGCGGTGATCGCCGTGACCGCGCGCCAGGTCTGCCGGAGCTTGCCGACCTCACCGGGCGCACTGGCTACGCACCCGTCACCGCACGGCGACGCGGGCATCCAGGCGTGGCTCATGACGTCTCCCCCAGGAAGAACTTCAGGTAGCGCTGATCCACGTGGTCCATGCCGAGCAGGATGAAGAGGTCGGCGACGCCGAAGTCCGCGTCGAGCGCGGGCCGTCCGCAGATCTTGGCGCCGAGCCGCAGGTAGCCCTTGAGCAGCGGCGGCAGCACGGTCTTGTCCGGCCGCGCGATCGCATCGACGTCCCACGGGTTGTGCGGCGTGACGCGGTACTGCTCGGGCGCGTAGTGCTTGGCGTGCACGGTGTCCCAGACACCGGCCGCGAGGCTGCCACCGTCCTGCAGCGGGATCGACGCGCACCCGACGAGCCACTTGTGCCCGCTGAGCAGCATGTACCGCGCGATACCGGCCCACACGAGGCTCACGACGGCACCGTTGCGGTGGTCGGGGTGCACGCACGAGCGTCCGGTCTCGACCGTGGAGCTCCGGATGTCGTCGAGGTTGGTCAGGTCGAACTCGCCGTCGCCGTAGAGCCGCCCGGCCTCCTTGGCGCGCTCCGGCGGCAGCATCCGGTACCCGCCGACGATCTCGCCGGTGCGGTCGTCGCGCACCACGAGGTGGTCGCAGTACTCGTCGAACTCGTCGACGTCGTGGCCGGGCACGCCGGTGTGCAGCGTCGCCCCCATCTCACCGGCGAACACCTCGTAGCGCAGTCTCTGCGCGGCGACGACCTCGTCGCTGTCACGGGCGACGAGGAGGGAGTAGCGGGGTGCGTCCCCGTCCTGCTGGACGGGGGTGCTGACAAGCAGTTCCGGCTGCGTCATGCGAACCAGGGTGAAGCCGGGTTGGCGAATTACAGCAGGTCAGAACGATGACCGGTCAATGGCAGTCGGGTTAACCCACGGTGGTCTGCTCCACCAGGTCCTCGCTCAACGGCAGCGCCACCGGGTCAGGCCGTGTCACCGAACTGACGCACCGGGCCCGGAATCGTCAGGACACCCGTGCAGCGCCTAGACCACTGCTGAGCGGGTGGGGTCGAGCAGGTCGGCGTCGTTCTCCTCGATGAGGTGCTCGAGCGCGTGCCCGCCGTGTTCCCGCGCGAACGCCGCCTCGCTCGCGGTGATCGCCAGCAGCCAGTAGATGCTGACGCCGACGCCGTCCGCGTGGACCTTCTCGAACTCGTCGCCGAACAGGAACGGCGTGCTCACCAGGAAGTGGTCGCAGGTGGACCCGGCGAGCCACGGCCTCCCGATGTTGATCACTTTGCCGAGCCGGACGCGGAACCTCTCGTCGGCGTGGAACGCGGCGACCATGGCCAGGTTCTCCACCGCCTCCTCCGCTTCCCGCGGTGTGAGCGACAGGAACTCCAGCCGGTGCTCGCCTGGCACCGGTACCCGCCACGCCCCGATCGAGGAGTACAACCACGCCTTGCCCTCCTCCTCCGGCGCGATCTCCAGCACCGCGAACTCCGGGATGGCCTCAACGATCTTGCCGCGATCCCAGGTCCTCAGACGTGCCCCGCGATCAGGCCAGAAGCCCTGCACGTGGTCCCTGATCGCTGAGCCGACTGCGTCGATCACAAGCCGAACCCTTCTCATTGGAACATCAGAAAACCTGCTACAACTCGCCGCGCCGCATCATCCGGTCCAGGTGCCGGACGAGGTGGAGTTCCTTGCGCACCAGCCTTCTGCGCTCGTCCGGGGCGAGACCGGCCAGCGGATCGGGCAGGACCGTGCCGCGATCCACATGCACCGTGTACGTCGCGAAGGTGCGGCAGTCCGAGCACCACCTGAGCAGGAAGGTCCGCTCGTAGCCGCTGTCTTCCGGTGGGTGGAACCTGCGGAGGAACTCGTGGAGTTCACTGCTGCAGTCCGTCGCCTGACGCGAACGGCCGCCCCACCGAGGTGGGACGGCCGTTCATGAGCTCGAGTGCTCAGCCCTTGCGCTTCTTGACGTCCTCGGTCAGCTGCGGAGCGACGTTGAACAGGTCGCCCACGACACCGAAGTCGGCGATCTCGAAGATCGGCGCCTCGGGGTCCTTGTTGACCGCGACGATCGTCTTCGAGGTCTGCATGCCCGCGCGGTGCTGGATGGCACCGGAGATGCCCAGCGCCACGTACAGCTGCGGCGAGACCGTCTTACCGGTCTGGCCCACCTGGAACTGGTGCGGGTAGTAGCCCGAGTCGACGGCGGCGCGCGAGGCACCGACGGCGGCACCGAGCGAGTCGGCGAGCTCCTCGACGACGGAGAACTTCTCGGCCGAGCCGACACCGCGACCACCGGAGACGACGACCGAGGCCTCGGTCAGCTCCGGGCGGTCGCCGCCGACGACGGCTTCACGCGACGTGATGCGGGCGGACTTGGCGGTGTCCACGGAGATGGAGACCGACTCGTCCAGCACGGCGTCCGCGGCGGACTCCTCGGACTCCACGCCGCCGGGGCGGACGGTGATGACCGGGGTGCCCTTGCTGACCTTCGCCTTGACGACGAACGCGCCACCGAAGATGGACTGCACGCCGGTGCCGTCGGCCTCGACGTCCACGACGTCGACCAGCCAGCCGGAGTCGATGCGCGCGGCGAGACGGCCCGCGACCTCCTTGCCCTCGATCGTCGCGGAGACGAGCACCGCGGACGCGTTCGGGACGAGTGCGGCCAGCGCGTCGACCTTCGGGGTCGTGAGGAAGCCTGCGGCGTCGTCGGACTCGACGGCGTAGACCTTCGCGGCGCCGTACTTGCCCAGCGACTCGCGGATCTTCGACGCGGTGCCGGGAGCGCCCACGACCACTGCGGCCGGGGTACCCAGGCGGCGCGCGGCCGTCAGCAGCTCGTAGCTGACCTTCTTGACCTCGCCGTCGACGTGGTCGACCAGAACCAGAACTTCAGACATGACTTCCCCTCCCTCAGATGAGCTTCTGGCCGACGAGGAACTCGGCGATCTTGGATCCGCCGTCGCCACCGTCCTCGACGCGCTGACCCGCGCTGCGCGGCGGCTTCGGGGAAGCCTCCTGCACCTGGGTGTACGCGCCGGACAGGCCGACCTCGGACGCGTCGATGCCCAGGTCCGCCACGGTGAGCGTGGAGACGGGCTTCTTCTTCGCGGCCATGATGCCCTTGAAGGACGGGTAACGCGGCTCGTTGATCTTCTCGGTCACGGAGACCACGGCCGGGAGCGAGGCCTCGAGGAACGCGACGCCCTCGTCGGTCTCGCGCTCGCCCTTGATCGTGGTGCCCTCGACGGTGACCTTGCGCAGCTGGGTGACCTGCGGCAGACCGAGCAGCTCGGCGAGGATGGCCGGCACGGCGCCCGCGCGGCCGTCGGTGGCCTCGTTGCCCGCGATGACCAGGTCGACGTTCTCGACCGTGCCGATCGCCTTCGCGAGGACCTTCGCCGTCGCCAGCACGTCCGAGCCGTGCAGCGCCTCGTCGCTCACGTGGATCGCCTTGTCCGCACCCATCGACAGCGCCTTGCGAATGGCGTCGGTGGCGCGGTCGGGACCCATCGCGATCACGGTTACCTCGCCGCCGTGGGCTTCCTGCAGCTGCAGAGCCTCTTCGACAGCCCGCTCGTTGATCTCGTCGAGCACGGCATCCGCGGATTCGCGGTCAAGGGTGTGGTCGGCGTCGGTGAGCTTGCGCTCGGACCAGGTGTCAGGCACCTGCTTGACCAGGACAACAATGTTCATAGGTCCTCTTCGACCTCCTGCGGACGGGCGGCGACGCTTGCGCGGAGGACTTTAGAACTGCGCCGCCGGGTGTTCACGACCCTGCCATCACCCGGATGTTACCCGCCAGTAGCAGCCCCGCAAACAGCAGCAAGCACCCCGCTAGCGTGACAGTTGTCACCCGTTGACGCCACCAACTGAGACCTAACCCATTCAGGGGACTAGGCTGCGCGGACATGTACCGGCGAGTAGCGATCGTGACAGACTCCACCGCTTGTCTCCCGGCGCAGCTGACTGATCAACTCGGCATCGAAGTGGTGCAGATCCAGGTGCGGATCGGCGACCACACGGACGACGAGTCCCGCATCCCCGTTCCCGACCTGGTCTCGGCCATGCGTTCGAACGTGCCCGTCGCGACGATTCCGCCGGACCCCGGCGCGTTCTTCTGGACGTACAACGAACTGGCCGCGCAGGGCGTTCGCTCGATCGTGTCCGTGCACGTGTCGAGCCGCCAGTCCGCGACCGTGGAGGCCGCCAGGGAAGCCGCCGGCAAGGTCCGCGTGCCCGTGCACGTCGTGGACACGCACACCTGCGGGATGAGCATCGGCTACGCCGTCCAGGCCGCCGCGAAGGTGGCCGAGGCGGGTGGCAGCGTGGAGAAGGTGCTCGCGACCGCGCAGCGCCGTTTCGACAGGTCCACCGAGCTGATCTACGTCGACACCCTCGAGTACCTGCGCCGCGGTGGCCGCATCGGTGCCGCCGCCGCACTGGTCGGCGGCGTGCTGTCGATGAAGCCGCTGCTGACCATGGCCGACGGCCAGATCACGCCGCTGGACAAGGTGATCGGCGCGGACCGCGCGCTCAACCGGATGCTGGACATCGCGATCAAGCGCGCGGGCACCGACACCGTGGACGTCGCCGTGGAGCACTTCGACGCCGAGGAGAAGGCGTCGCGGCTGTTGCGCAAGCTCCGGCGCAGCGTGCCCAACGTCCGCCAGTTCATGCTGACGCAGGTCAGCTCGGCCATCGGCGCCCACGTGGGCCCCGGCGCGCTGGGGATCACCGTTTCGCCGGTCTGACCGCCGGGAACTCCGGAAGCGGTTTCGTCCGTTGAAATGGACGTAACGGACACCTGGAGGACCGATGGCCGGCTTCATGGACAAGATCACCAGGTTCCTGCGCAGTCCGCAGGGCCACAAGCTGCAAGCGAAGGCACGGCAGATGGCGCAAGACCCGCGCAAGCGCGCACAGGCCGAACAGCTGCTGCGCAAGCTTCGCGGCAAGAAGCACTAATTCTTGAAGAGCGCGTTGAGATCGCCGTAAGCGATGCCGTTCTCAACGCTGCTGTACGTGCCCTTGGTCAGCATCTCCTCCGCTGCCCGCCTGGCGACGGCGTAGGCGGCCTCGGCCACCGCAGAGCCGAGGCTGACCCGCGCCACGCCCGCCTTCGCGAACTCGTCGACGGCGGGCGCGCCGGGCCCCACGAGAACGTTGAGCGGCGCGGCGATTCCCTTCGCCAGCTCCGCAACGGTCTCCAGATCGGTCACACCCGGCACGAAGATGCCGCTCGCCCCGGCCTCGAGGAACTTCGCGGCGCGTTCCAGCGTCCGCTCGAGCCTCGTGGCCGGGTCACCGACACCACGCAGGAACGTGTCGACGCGCGCGTTGATGTACAGCTCCGGCCCGGCCTCGTGCGCCGCCGCATACCGCTCGGACTGCTCCGCGACGTCGCGCTGACCCGCACCGAGCCCGTCCTCGATGTTGACCCCGGACGCCCCCGCCTCGGCGACCGCGCGCACCGTTTCGCCCACCTCGCCGGCCGTGGCACCGAACCCGGTCTCGATGTCCGCGCTCACCGGAATCCCCACGGCGGCAACGATCCTGGCCACGAGATCGACCGCCCGGTCCCGCGCGATGTGGTCGCCGTCGGCAGCGCCGAGGCTCCACGCCACACCCGCACTCGTGGTGGCGACGGCGGTCGCGCCGGCGGCCTCGACGACGAGGGCGGAGGCGACGTCCCAGGCGTTGGGGAGGGCGAGCGGGCCGGGCTGGTGCAGCGCGTGGAAGAGCTTCGTTCGATCAGAGGCGGAAGTCATGATCGATTGATATCAGCAGGCACCGGTGGAAGTCCGGCGAAAATCGGACAGGTACCGGCGACTTTCCGACATTCCCGCCGGGGTGCCGCGCTAGTTGCTGCCTGCCTTGCGGCGCACCTCTTCGAACGTCCGCAGGTAGCGCTGGCGGAAGTCCTCCCGCTCGACCCACGTCGTGTGCTCGGCGGGCTGGGGGGAGGCGGGTGGGGGCAGCGCGGTCCGCACGACAGGGCTTGGGACCTGCTCCGGCTCGGTCTCCTCCACGGACGCGTCGAGGGGAGCCTCGGCAAGCGCCTCGGTTTCCGGCTCCGCGAGTTCGACGTGTCCCACGGGTTCGGCCGGCTTCGTAGGCTCAACGGGCTTCGTGGGCTTCGTGGGCTTCGCGATGGTCTCAGGACTGTCGGTGCTCGGCGCTACGGTTGATTCGGGGGCTTCGAAATCCCCCATGGGGGGAACGAGGTCCCCATCCCGATCATATCGAGCAGCACCGACAGTTTCGGGCTCTGCGAGCTCTCCGGGCTCCGCCCCCAGCGCGGACTCGATCACCGGCGCGGCCTTCGCGACCGGCTCGAAATCGGGCACCGGCGTCAGCTCGACCACCTGCTCGGGCTTGGTCACCGACGCGAGCTCGACCGGCCGCTCGGGTTCAGCGGCGAGCGCGCGCTTCAACACCGACGCGCGCTTCGCCACCGGCTCGAGCTTCGACACGCGCTCGGATTCGGCGACCAGCTCGGGCTTCCCCACCGGCTCGGCCAGAGCCGCCAGCGCCGGTTCCATCTGCGGCAGCCCCATGACGGGATTGCGGTGGATCGGCCGCGAGTCGTACTCGTCGTCCACCGGCTCGACGGCGATGGGCTTCTCCACCCACGTCCGCTCGTCCGGCGCCTCCGCAGGGGCAGGCACTTGGGAGTCGGCGTCCTCGCGACGCCGCACCAGCACGTACATGAGGGCCGCCCCCAACGTGAAGGACAGCACGCACAGCCCGAAGACGATCCCGACTGCCCCTGCCATTGCGAAGGCTCCTAGCTGACGAGGACGTCGATCTGAGGACCGAAATCCGTGGGCGGGCCCCACACGGGGTCCACGATCACGCGAGTGGCGACGACCTTGTCCACGCCCTGCTCGGCCAGGTACTGCCGCAGCAGGCCGGCTCGCTCCATCGCGAGCACGTCACAGCGGTGCGATGCCGTCTCGCCGTTCCACGCGTGCGCCACCAACGTCACCGAGCCGGTGGCGTTGCGCAGCACGCCGGCCAGCGACCGCCGCACGTCCTCACCACGTCCTGCCAGCGACGCGGTGCCCGGCGCGAACGTGATGCCCTTGACGGCGTGCGCCGAGAACAGGTCGCGCACCGCCTGCTGCGCGACCGCGGCGGACAGGAGGACCGGTGCCGGAGGCTCCATTCGCAGCGGTGCGACGAAGTCGGTGACCGGTACCGGGCCCGCGAGGACGGCCGGCACCGCGGGCGACGACGACAGCGCCGTCTCCAGCTCGTCGCCGTACACGGAGAACCCGAACGCCGTCACCGACGCGGGCACCATCAGCGCACCGACCACGAGCGGAACCCAGCGCTTCACGACGCGGCGACCTGTTCGGGGATGTGCATCGGGGCGACGCGGTCAGCGGCCACGGACAGGGCCGCGCGGGCCGCGGAGAGTTGCGAGTGGACGACGCGCTTGAGCTCGTGCAGCTCGTCGGTGCGGTCGGCGACCTCGGCCAGCCGGCGTTGCGCCTCACGGCACGCCATCTTCACCATGAACTCCGAGCGTGCCCTGGCCAGCGCCTCCTGCTCCTGCAGGTGTTGTGCGGCCTCGTTGCGGCGCCGGGTCATCGTGAGTTCGAAGAACTGCTGGGCCTTCTCGCGCTTGCGTTCGGAGTCGGCCTCCAGCGAGTTGCACTGAAGAGCGGTCTCCCGCAGCAGCATGTCCGCGTCGGTCTGCGCCTGGGCGACCGCCTCCGCGCACTCTCGCTCCACCTCGTCGGCGCGCTGGCGGTGCTGGGCTTCGAGGTCGGCGCAGCGGCGTTCCATCTCCAGCTCGCGGCGTTCCATGGCGGCCGCGCGGGTGGCGCAGTCCTGACGTGAGGCGTAGAGCTCGGACTCGGCCTCCGCACGCATGGCGGCGGACTCGCGCTCGGCCTCGGCACGCAGCGCGGCCACCTCGACGTCGGTGCGCGCACGAAGATCGGCGCACTCGCGTTCGGCCTGCAGGTGCATCTCCGCCGTCTCGTCCTCGGCGAGGCGGAGCATGCGGTGCATTCGTTCGGTGGCGCTGGCGTGCGTGCCCGAGGTGGATTCGAGGCGTTCGATCCTGGCGCGGGCGTCCTCCAGGTCCTGGCGCGTCATTTCCAGCAGCTTGCGCAAATCCGCTGCCTGCGCCAGCGCCTCGGCCCTGTCGAGGCTCGTGAAGCGCAGCTGCTCCTCGAGATTCTCGATGTGCTCGATGACCTGACGTCGGTGAAAACCTCGGTAGACAACGTCAAAACCGGCGTGCAGCGGAACTAGTTCCTGCTCTTTTGCACCCATGGTCACCTACTCACTCAACCGGGCTGAAGATTGTGCGAGCTTACCCACTGCCGGTGGGGCCAACCAGCGTCGAAAGTGGACGGACGGCCATGATGTAACACTTGGAATAATGCCTTTTTCCTGGGAAAACGCGTCGTCCCTAGATCAACACCAAACACCGGCCAGTCACCCGATTGTGTCAAGTAGGACGCCTTTCCGGGGTGTTCACTCCGTGCGTTCGCCGTACACGGAAAGCAACCGTCCAGGCCCAGATCACACGAATTGCCAACCATCGGTCGTGGCTACTTCGATCACGCTTCGTTAACCTCCTCGTTCGTGTCCTCACGAGTAGCCGTCGTCACCGACTCGACCGCGTCACTCCCGGCCCGGTTGGCGGATCGGTTCAACATCATCACGGTCCCGATGCAGCTCAAGATCGGGTCGGAGCTGATCGACGAGGCGTACGTGCCGACCGACAGGCTGCTGCAGGCGATGGAGGCGCAGATCCCGATCACGACGCAGCCGCCGGCGCCGGACGCGTTCTTCTGGGCCTACCAGGACGCGTGGGCGAAGGGCGCGGAGACGATCGTCTCGGTGCACGTGACGCCGAAGCTCTCCCCCGCGACGGACGCGGCGAAGGCGGCCGCGGCCAAGTCGCGCGTGCCGGTGTTCATCGTGGACTCGCACTCGTCGGGGATGACGCTCGGGTTCGCGGCGCTCGCGGCCGCGCGCATCGTGCAGAGCGGCGGCAACGTCCAGAACGCGCGCAGCGTCGCCGAGCAGCGCGGGCGCGACGCGAACGTGCTGATCTACGTCGACACCCTCCACTACCTGCGCCAGGCCGGCCGGGTCAGCGCGGCGGCCAAGCTCTTCGGCGACGCGCTCTCGGTGAAGCCGCTGCTCACGGTCGTGAACGGCGAGGTGGAGCCGTTCGACAAGGTCGTCGGCCGCGATCGGGCGCTGGCGAAGCTCGTGGACAAGGCCGTGGCGCTCGCCTACGGACGCAACGTGGACCTCGCGGTCGAGCACTTCGCGGCCGAGAAGGAGGGCCACGAGCTGCTCCAGATGCTGCAGAAGCGGATCCCGCACGCCCGCGACATCGTCCTGACGCAGGTCAGCGCGGCGATCGGCGCGAACGTGGGGCCGGGCGCGCTGGCCGTCACGGTCTCGCCGTTCTGATCAGAGGTCCGCGACTTCCTCCGCGAGGAGCAGCCCCGGATCGAACCCCATGGGCGTGAGGTGCCCGGCGAGCTCGAGCGAGAGCACGCCCTGCAGACGGGTCCAGAAGGACAGGGCGCGGTGCACGGTCGGCGGCGACGCCGGCAGAGCACCCGCCCACCCGCCGTTCAGGCCCAGCACGACGTCGAACGGGGACCGCGGCTGCTCGTCCGGCGAGCCGCCGCAGACCTCCAGCAGCACCACCAGGATCTCGTCGGAGATCGCGGTGATGTCGTCGGGCGCGTGGTAGCCGGGCACGGGCGTGCCGTAGATGAGCAGGTACCTGTGCGGGTCGCTCAGCGCCCACTCCCGGATGACCGCGGCGAGCCCCACGACGGTGGTGCCCGCCTGGTGGGCGGCGCGGACGGTGTCCGCGAGGCTGCGGTAGGCGTCCCGGATGAGCGCGGTGATCAGCTCGTCGCGACCGGCGAAGTACCGGTAGAGCGCGGGCCCGCTCATGCCCATCTCTTTGGCGATGGCATTGAGTGACAACGCTGTCACCCCGGCCGTGGCGATCTGCTCCCACGCGTGCCGTTTGACCTCGTCGCGCACCTGGGCCCGGTAGCGCTCGCGAGGGTTCCGCCCCGCATCGGTAACAGACTCCGTCGCCATGGTTAGACCCTCTCACATTCGTTATTGACAGTCACGGCTGCGACGGCCTAGCTTCGGCATGTCACAACAGTTAGAGCATCTAACTTCAGCTACTACCACTAACGAACGAGGGAGACCGTCATGACGACGACCACCACCAACACCGCTCACCCGTCGAAGTCGGCCCTGGTCGCGGCCTGGGCCGCGCCGGTGATGGTCATCGGCCAGTTCGGCCTGCTGTCCGGGATTCCGATCGCCGTCGTGCTCGTCGCGAGCCTGCGCGACCGCCGGTCGCGGGTGCTCCGCTGGTGGACGGGAGCGCTCACGCTCGCCTACGCCATCCCGTTGACGATGTGGCTCGCCGGTCCAAGCGAGGCCCCCAGCCTGTCGAAGTACATGAGCCCCGCGATGACCGCGGCCCTCGCCGCGACCGGTGTCGTCACCGCCATCGCGCACCAGGTAGTTCGCAGGCGGTCTACTCACAAGTAACCTGGCGGGCGTGACCCTCCCCCTGACCGGCGAACGCACCGTGCCCGGTATCGCGGAAGAGAACTACTGGTTCCGGCGGCACGAGGCGGCGTATCTGCACCTCATCGGCCACTGCGCGGACGCCGTCGTGCTGGAGGCGGGCTGCGGCGAGGGCTACGGCGCGCAGCTGATCCGCACGGTCGCGCGCCGGGTGATCGCCCTCGACTACGACGAGCTGACCTCGCGGCACGTGGCTCAGGCGTACCCGCAGCTCGACGTGCTGCGCGGCAACCTCGCGACCCTGCCGTTGCGTGACGGCAGCGTCGACGTCGTGGCGAACCTGCAGGTCATCGAGCACCTGTGGGACCAGGAGGGGTTCCTGGCGGAGTGCCGGCGGGTGCTGCGCCCCGGCGGGAAGCTCATCGTGACGACGCCGAACAGGCTGACGTTCTCGCCCGGCCAGGACACGCCGCTGAACCCGTTCCACACCAGAGAACTCGCACCGTCCGAACTGGACGAGATGCTGCGTGACGCTGGTTTCCGCGTTGACGAACTGACGGGACTGCGTCACGGACGAAGGCTTGACACGCTCCTGAACGGACAGATCATCGACGCACAGGTCGAAGTCGCGCTGTCCGGTGCGCCGTGGCCGGCCGAGCTCAAGGAGGCTGTGGAGTCGGTGACGGTGCGGGACTTCGACATCACCCCTGACGACATGGACGGCTGCCTCGACCTCGTGGCCGTGGCGGTGCGCGCGTGACCACAGGAGCTTCGGAAGGCACGTTCTGCCTCGTCCTGCACAGCCACCTGCCCTGGCTCGCGCACCACGGCGCGTGGCCGGTCGGCGAGGAGTGGCTCTACCAGGCGTGGGCGCACTCGTACCTGCCCGTCGTGGACATGCTGCGGCGCTTCGCCGACGAGGGCCGTTCCGACGTGCTGACGCTCGGCGTCACCCCGGTCCTGGCCGCGCAACTGGACGACCCGTACTGCCTGCGGGGCATGCACGACTGGCTCGGCAACTGGCACCTGCGCTCGCACCTCGCCGGGGAACGGCTGCGCGAGCTGTCCGCGTACGAGCACCGCGCGTCCTCCTGGGCGCTCGAGAAGTTCGAAAGCCAGTGGCGGCACGGGTTCTCGCCCGTCCTGAGGTCCCTTGTGGACTCCTCGACGATCGAGCTGCTCGGCGGACCCGCCACGCACCCCTTCCAGCCGTTGCTGGACCCGCGGGTCCGGGCCTTCGCGCTGCGGACCGGTCTGGACGACACCGCGCTGCGCGTCGGCCGTGCGCCGGAGGGGATCTGGGCGCCGGAGTGCGGTTACTCGCCCGGCATGGAGGCGGGCTACGCGGCGGCGGGCGTGCGGCGGTTCCTGGTCGACGGGCCCGCGCTGCACGGCGACACGTCGTCCGCGCACCCCGTCGGGTCGTCGGACGTGCTGGCGTTCGGGCGCGATCTGGAGGTCTCGTACCGCGTCTGGTCGCCGAAGGTCGGCTATCCGGGCGATGCCGCGTACCGGGATTTTCACACCTACGACCACCCGACGGGCCTCAAGCCGTCGCGCGTGACCGGCAAGAACGTGGCGCCGGAGGACAAGCGGCCGTACGACCCGTTGCTGGCGCGTGAGGCTCTCGACCGGCACGTGGCCGATTTCGTGGAGACGGTCGTGCGGCGACTGCGGGCGATCGACGGCGGGCTCGTCGTGGCGGCCTACGACACCGAGCTGTACGGGCACTGGTGGCACGAGGGTCCGTTGTGGCTGGAGGGCGTGTTGCGCGCGTTGCCGGAGGCGGGCGTGCGCGTGACGACGTTGCGGGGCGCCGTCGAGGCCGGGCACGTGGGTGCGCCGGTCGAGCTGCCGGCGTCGTCGTGGGGCAGCGGCAAGGACTGGCGCGTGTGGGACGGCGCGCAGGTGTCGGACATCGTGTCGCTGAACGAGTCGGTGCAGAAGGAACTGCTGGGGCTGGACTTCTCCTCCGGCGTGCGGAACCCGGTGCTGGACCAGGCGGTGCGCGAGGCGCTGCTGGCGTTGTCGAGCGACTGGGCCTTCATGGTCACCAAGGACTCGGCCGCCGACTACGCCCGCTACCGCGCGAAGATTCACAGCGATCGCTTCAGCGAGCTCGCGTCGTTGGCACGAAGCGGTCGCGGACTGGGCAGAGCAACGGAGCTCCGCGCGGCGGACGGCCCGTTCGGGCATCTGGACGCGCGAGGAATGGGGTAACGGGATGCGCGTGCTGATGTTGTCGTGGGAGTACCCGCCGGTGGTCGTCGGCGGGCTGGGCAGGCACGTCCACGCGCTCGCGACACAGCTGGCCGCGCAGGGGCACGACGTCGTCGTGCTGTGCCGCCAGCCCTCCGGCACCGACGCGATCACCCACCCCACCGTGGACGTGGTGAGCGAGGGCGTGCGGCTGATCCGCGTCGCCGAGGACCCCGCGCACTTCGTGTTCGAGAAGGACCTGCTGGCCTGGACGCTCGCGATGGGGCACGCGATGACGCGCGCGGGGCTGGCGCTGGGCTCGTGGCGCCCCGACGTCGTGCACGCGCACGACTGGCTCGTCACGCATCCGGCCGTCGCGCTGGCGGAGGCCTTCGGCGTGCCGCTGGTCGCGACGATCCACGCGACCGAGGCGGGCCGGCACTCGGGCTGGCTGTCGCACCCGCTGAACCAGCAGGTGCACTCGGTGGAGTGGTGGCTGGCGAACCGCGCCGACTCGCTGATCACCTGCTCGTCGGCGATGCGCGCCGAGGTCGGGCATCTGTTCGAAGTGGACACCGCCGAGGTCTCCGTGCTGCACAACGGCATCGAACCGGGCGGCTGGAAGGTGCGAGCGAAGGACGTCGGCGCCGCCCGCCGCACGTACTCGCCGCACAGTGATCCGCTGCTGCTCTTCTTCGGCCGGATCGAGTGGGAGAAGGGCATCCAGGACCTGATCGCCGCACTCCCCCGGATCCGCCGCTTCCACCGCGGCACGCGCGTGGTCGTGGCCGGCGGCGGGTCGCAGACCGAGTGGTTGCAGGACCAGGCGCGCAAACACCGCGTGCTGCGGGCCGTGGAGTTCGTCGGCCACCTCTCCGACAGGTCTCTGGCCGCGTTGCTCACCGCGGCCGACGCCGTCGTGCTCCCCTCCCGCTACGAACCTTTCGGCATCGTGGCCCTGGAGGCGGCGGCCGCCGGAACGCCCCTGGTCGCGTCGACCGCCGGCGGGCTCGGCGAGGTCGTGCTGGACGGGGTCACCGGACTGTCGTTCGCCCCCGGTGACGTGGACGGACTCACTCGCGCCGTGCGCGACGTGCTGTCCGACCCGGCCTCGGCCGCCACCCGTGCGCGCGCCGCCAAGGCACGTCTGGTCTCCGACTTCAACTGGGCCAAGATCGCCGCAGGCACGGCGTCGGTCTACGGGTCCGCCGTCGTGCGCGAGCCGCGCGTCCTCGGCCGACCCAAGATCGCGACGGGAAATCTGTTCACCTAGGTCCGCTACAGTCGCCGGTCCCGTGAACAGAAGGTGACCGAGGACTGAATGAAATACCAACGCTTCGTGGCACTCGGGGACAGCTGCGCCGAGGGCCTGGACGACCTGCTCCCCGACGGCCAGTACCGCGGCTGGGCGGACCGGGTCGCGTCCGCACTGGACGCGCCGGGCTTCCGCTACGCCAACCTGGCCGTGCGCGGCCGTCGCCTCGACCAGATGCTGGTGGAGCAGGTCCCGTCCGCCGCGGCGTTGGAGCCCGACCTGGTGGTGCTCTTCGGCGGCGGCAACGACGTGATGTCCAACGCGACCCAGGAGCAGATCGCGCAACGGGCAGACGCGATGGTGCGCGCCGTGACGTCGTTCGCGCCGACCGTCGCCGTGTTCACGTTGAGCGACATCTCGCACCGCATGCCGTTCGGCCGGCGCATGCGTCCACGCATCGAGACCTTGAACGCCGCCATGCGCACCGCGGCTTCCCGCTACGGCGCGATCCTGGTCGACGTGGAGGCCGACGAGTGCGTGCACGACTCACGCTACTTCGGCCCGGACCGCCTGCACCTGTCGTCGTTGGGGCACAGGCGGTTGGCCGGCCACGTGCTGTCGGCGCTCGGCATCCCGTTCGACGAGTCCTGGCTGGCGCCGCTGGAGGGCAAGGCCGCGTCCGCGTCGGTGCTGGACCACTGGCGGTGGCTGCGCGACCAGGTGCTGCCGGTCGCTTACTCGCGGACGCGCAACAAGCTCATCGGGCGGCAGCCGGGTGACGGTTTCGTGCCCAAGCGCCCGCAGCTCGCGCCGCTGACCTGGCCGCAGCGCGTCTCTCGCTGACCGTCAGGCCGACGCGTCCTCCGCCCGCTTGGCCAAGGCGTCCTTGGCCTTGCGGGCCATGTCCGCGATGTCCGCCCGCCGCTGCGCGTCGGCCTCGTAGTCGGCCCGCCGGTCCCGCACCACCCGTGCCGGCATCCCGACCGCGATCTTGAAGTCCGGCACGTCGCCGCGCACCACCGCGTGCGCGCCCAGCACGCACCCGCGCCCGACGCGAGTGCCGCGCAGCACCGTCACCTTGGCGCCGAGCCAGCAGTCCGGCCCGATCCGCACCGGCGACTTCACGATGCCCTGGTCCTTGATCGGCAGCGTGATGTCCTCGACCTTGTGGTCGAAATCGCAGATGTAGACCCAGTCCGCGACGAGCGACGACGCGCCGATCTCGATGTCGAGGTAGCAGTTGACCGTGTTGTCCTTGCCGAACACGACCTTGTCGCCGATGCGCAGCGACCCCTCGTGGCAGCGGATGGCGTTGCCGTCGCCGATGTGCACCCAGCGGCCGATCTCCAGGCGGCCGAAGCCCGGGCGGGCCATGACCTCGACGCGCTTGCCGAAGAACACCATGCCGCGCAGGACGACGTGCGGGTTGAGCAGGCGGAACTTCAGCAGCCGCCAGTACCGCACGATGTACCAGGGGGTGTAGGCGCGGTGGCGCAGGACCCAGCGCAGGGAGGCCATCGTGAGGAACCGCGCCTGCATCGGGTCCCGGCGCGACCTGCGCCAGCGAGTCCAGACCGGGGCGCCCCACATGGAAGTCATGGACGAAGACTCTAACTTCGGGCCGCCGGCGGCCGGGCAACGGTTCTGCAGTGGCCTCGACGAAGACGAGGTGCGGACATGTGGGCGGTCATCGGAGTCTGGGACATCGACCCCGGAGTGCTCGACGCGTTGCGGGCGCAGGTGCCGCTGATGGCGTCGAGCAAGGTCGGGTTGCCGGGGTTCGTGCACGGCACGTGGACGCTCGACGGGCACATGATCCAGGTGTACGACAACGAGGCCGACGCGCGCCGCTACCACCAGGACATGCTGGACCAGGGTGCGACTGAGCCGCCCGGTGTGCGGTGTGTCGTCTGGGACGTGGCCGAAGTCGGCGCTGAGGCACCCTAGGCACGTGCGAGAAGTGTTCTGCCGCGTCTGCGGGTGGTCGGACGGCGGCGTGCGCTGGGAGAACGGCGTCGGCTCGTTCGACATCTGCGACTGCTGCGGGTGCGAGGCCGGCTACGAGGACGTGACGCCGGAAGCGGCCAGGGGCCACCGCGAGCGATGGCTGGCCGAGGGCACGCCGTGGTTCGACCGCAGAGCTCGTCCGGACGGCTGGGAGTGGCGTGACCAGCTCGACAGGGTGCCGGAGGCCTTCCACTGACAAGCTGGACGCATGGCGATTCCTCTCATCATCGACACCGACCCCGGCGTCGACGACGCGTTCGCGATCGCGCTCGCGGCCCGCAGTCCCGAGATCGACCTCCGGGGTCTGACCACGGTCTTCGGCAACGTCGGGCTCGACCTCACGACGGCCAACGCGTTGCGGTTGCTCGCTCACCTCGGCCGCACCGACGTACCGGTGGTGCGGGGGTTCGAGGGGCCGGGCGGCGCGGCGGACGTGCACGGTGAGGACGGGCTCGGCGGGCAGGCGCTCACGTTGCCGGAGAACCCGAAGGGCGTGCACGGGGAGGATCCCGTGCGGTTCTTCGCCGACAACCTCACGCCCGACACCGTGGTCGCCGCGATCGGGCCGCTCACCAACATCGCCGCCGCTCTCGACGCCGGCATCGAGTTCCCGCGGCTGATCGTCATGGGCGGCGGGCTCGGCATCGGCAACATGACGGTGCGCGCCGAGTTCAACTTCTGGGCCGACGCCGCGGCGGCGCGGACGGTGATCCGCCGGGGCAACCCGATCGTCGTGCCGCTCAACCTGACGCAGCGGTGCATCGCGGACACCGCGTTCCTCGCGAACGTCGACCCGGTGCTCAGCAACCTCACCGGCACCTACCGGGAGTACCTCGCGCGGCACTCCGAGCAGAACATGTCGGGACGCGAGGAGGGCATCCTCGTCCACGACGCCGTCGCGGTGGCCGAGGCGATCGTGCCTGGGACCCTGAGCCTTCGGACGCACGGACTCGACATCGACGACGAGGGCGCGCTCGTCGAGGGAAAGCACCAGGTAGAGGTCGCGGAGGACTGCGATTGGCCCGCGCTGAGGGCCTTCATGGAGCAGCGCTTGTCCGTTTGACGACAACTTCGTGTCGCTCTCTGGGGTTGAGCGGGCACGGTAAGTAGGGTCCGCGACCATGCAGCGAAGAGTCCTCACGACAGCTGCGGTGGCGGTGGCCATGACGTTCGGAGTGGTCCCTGCCTCCGCTCAGCCCCAGATTCAGGTGGTGCCGGATCCGGCGGCACACGTGAACCCGTTCATCGGCACGACCAACCTCGGGAACACCTTTCCCGGTGCGGTCGTGCCGTTCGGCATGTTCTCCTTCAGCCCGGAAGCCAGCCGCGGCAACACCCTGCGCGCCGCGGCCCCCGGCGGATACCGGTACGACGCCACGAAGATCCGCGGCTTCAGCCTCACCCACATGTCGGGAACGGGCTGCGCGGGCGGCAGCGGTGACATCCCGATCTTCCCGCACGTCGGGACCGTCACGACCTCGCCGACCACGGACGCGACCGACGCGATCTACGCCAGCGAGTTCGCGCACGCGGACGAGGTGGCCAAGCCCGGCCGCTACGACGTGACGCTCAAGTCCGGTGCCAAGGCCGAGCTGTCCGCCACCGAACGCACCGGTGCCGCGCGGTTCAGCTTCCCCGCCGACAAGCCGGCGACGGTGCTGATCAACACCTCCAAGTCGCAGGTCGGCAGCAGCGACGCGCAGACCGTGGTCGACAAGGACAAGCGGACCATCACGGGCTCCGTGACCAGCGGGAACTTCTGCGGCTACATCAACCAGGTCGGCCGCCGCAGCTACTACACGCTGCACTTCGTGGCGGAGTTCGACCAGGAGTTCACCGAGGTCGGCACGTACCAGGACAACGTTGTCACCCCGGGAAGCACGTCCTCCAAGGGCGGCACGACGTACGGAACGAACGGCTGGCCGGTGCTGGGCAAGGGTTCCGGCGCGTACCTCGGCTTCGCACCCGGCAGCCAGGTGGGCGTCAAGGTCGGCATCTCCTACGTCAGCCTGGACAACGCGCGGGAGAACCTGAAGGCAGAGAACAAGGGCCAGTCCATTGAGGACATGAGGGACAACGCGTACATCGCGTGGCAGAAGCAGCTCAAGCGCATCGAGGTCGGCGGCGGCTCCGATGACGAGCGGACCAAGTTCTACACCGCGCTGTACCACTCGCTGTTGCACCCCAACCTGTTCAGCGACGTCAACGGCGAGTACGCCGGGTTCGACGGCAAGACCCACAAGATCGACAAGCGGCGGCAGAAGGCCCAGTACGGCACGTTCTCCGGCTGGGACGTCTACCGCTCGCAGCTGCAGCTGCTCACCCTGCTCGAACCGCAGATCGGCTCGGACATCGCGCAGTCGCTGCTCAACCAGGCCGAGCAGAACAACGGTGTGTGGGACCGCTGGACGCACAACGGCGGCGGAACCCACGTCATGAACGGCGACCCGGCGCCGATCGCGCTGGCGGCCATCTCGGCGTTCGGCGGCGACAAGTACGACCTCAAGTCGTCGCTTCGGAGTTTGGTCAAGGCCGCGACCGTGCCCACGGCGCTGGACCTGAGCAAGGACGGCTGGGCCGTCATGTCGGTCGGTCAGCGGCCGTCGCTCGACAAGTACCTGCAGAACAAGTACATGCCGGCCGTGTCGAACGCCTGGGGTGGAGCAGCGGAGACCCTGGAGATCTCCGCGGCGGACTTCGCGATCAGCCAGCTGGCCGAGCGCACGGGCGACAAGAAGACCGCGAAGACCTTCGCCGAACGCGCGCAGTGGTGGCAGAACAACTTCAACTCGGTCGCGGACTCCACCGGCGGCTACATCCGCAACCGCAACGCCGACGGCACGTGGGTCAAGGACTTCACGCCCGACACCGGCAACGGGTTCGTCGAGGGCAGCAGCGCCCAGTACACGTGGATGGTCACCCACAACGTCGCCGGCCTCGTCGACTCGCTGGGCGGCCGTGAGCGCGCCAACAAGCGGCTGGACGACTTCTTCCACAACGCCGACGGCACATGGGCGTTGACCGGCCGTGGTGGCGCGAAGTCCGAACTGGACAACGAGCCGTCGGTGAACGTGCCGTGGCTCTACAACTACACCGGCCAGCCGGCCAAGGCGCAGGAGACGCTGCGCGAGACCATCAACACGCTGTGGAAGAACACCCCCGGCGGCATTCCCGGCAACGACGACCTCGGCGCGATGTCGTCGTGGTTCGTGTTCACCGCGATGGGCATGTACCCGCAGGTGCCGTCCCGCGCCGAACTGGTGCTGAGCAGCCCGCTGTTCACGTCGGTGAAGATCAACCGCGGTGGCGGCAAGGACATCACGATCACCGCGCCCGCCGCTAACACCGCCACGAAGTACGTGCAGTCGCTGAAGGTCAACGGCAAGGCCAGCACGAAGACCTGGCTGCCCGAGTCGTTCGTGGAGCGCGGCGGCAAGCTGGACTTCGTGCTGGGCAAGGCTCCTTCCGCGTGGGGCACGGGTGCCTCGGACGCCCCGCCGTCGTTCCGCGACGGCGAGAAGCCGATCAAGCACGACCAGCCGTACTTCCTCACGGTCGAGCCGCGGCAGCTCGTGGTGGAGCCGGGCGGGTCGGTCACGGCGAAGGTCGACGCCGTCAAGCTCTACGACGGTGACCCGAAGGCGACCTACACGATCACCGGCCCGGACTCGCTCACGTTCACGCCGACCAGCGGCGCCGTGCCGTCGGAGTTCACGGTCACGGCCAAACCCGATACACCCCAGGGCTTCTACGACATCACCGTGACGGTCAACGTCGAGGGCGCCGCCAAGCCGGTCGTGCTCCCCCAGACGATCAAGGTGGCTCCGGCGGGCAGCATGCTCGCCGCGGTGAACAACGTCGGTGCGTCGGCCGATGCCGACGGCGAGGGCGACTTCGACGGCGGCGGCTACAGCTACTCGCGGGAAGCGCTGGCCACGGCCGGTCTCACGCCGGGTGGCACGAGCACCGTCGACGGCCTCACGTTCACCTGGCCGTCGTCGCCCCCTGGCCGTCCCGACAACGCAACCGCGGCGAAGCAAACGCTTGCCCTGTCCGGAACCAAGCTCGCCTTCGTCGGCTCCGCGGCCAACGGAGCGCGGACGAAGCCGGCCGCGGTGACGTTCACGGACGGCACCACGGCGTCGGTGGACATCGGCTTCAGCGACTGGACGCTGGGCGGTGGCGGGGCGACGCCGAGCTTCGGCAACGTGGTCCTCGCGACCACGCCTTACCGCAACACGCTGGGCGGCGGCAACGAGAAGGTCGCCACGCACATCTTCGCGACGAAGACGTACGTGGCTCCGGAAGGCAAGACGCTGGCGAGCGTCGTGCTGCCGGATGACGTGAACATGCACGTCTTCGCTGTGGCACTGGGTTAGGCCATACCGGTGGGGCGGCTCGGTTTCCCGGCTGAGCCGCCCCTGTCGCACGGATGATCCTGCGGTGACCGACATCGAGCAGCGGCTGATCAAGGCCGCCCGCGACGGCGAGTGGCTGGAGTGCGACGAGCCCGACAACGTGGTGCGGGCGGGGTTGATCAGGGAGTTGCTGCTCGGCCGTCACGGTGAGCTGGACCCGCGCGGGGTGAGGCTGGACGGCGCCCAGGTTGAGGACACGCTCAACCTCAACCGAGTGCAAGCCGTGGCGGGCCTGACCTTCAAGAACTGCGTGATCAACGAGCCGATCGAGGCGCGCTCCGCAGGCTTGCCGTATCTGTACTTCCACGGGGGAAGCTGCGCCGGGATCCAGGCGGACGGTCTCAAGGTCGATGGAGACCTGTTCCTGCGCCGAGGTGTCCGCATGTCGGGTGACCACCGCTACGGCACCGTCAGGCTTCTCGGTGCTCATGTCTCAGGTGACCTCGATCTCGAAGGCGCGCAGATCACGAACGCATCAGGCTCTGCCCTGAATGCCGCCGGCCTCGAAGTCGGTGGTCAGGTGCTCTTTCGAGACGGCGTCCGCATCATCGGGCACGGCGACGAGAGCGCGGTCAACCTCATAGGTGCCCGCCTGAGGTCGAACCTGGACATGTCGGAAACCGAGATCAGCAACGACACCGGTCCTGCGATGCAGGTGGACAACGCCGGAATCGACGGCGACCTTTCTCTGATCGACGGCAATCGGATAACCGGACGTGGCGACACAGGCACACTTTGCCTCATCAACGCTCGCGTCTCAGGTCATGTCGAATTGACGGACACAGACATCACCAACGCTGCGGGAATCGCGCTCGACGCACACGGCGTCCAGATCAGCGGAAGCCTGTTCCTGCGGAACAAGCTCTCCATCGCCGGACACGACGACATCGGTGCGGTCGACCTGGCCAACGCCCGCATCGGAGAAATCCTCGAACTCGCCAACACGAACATCACGAACACCGGTGGTCCCGCGGTCAACGCCAACCGGATACGCATCGGCAGCGTCTTGGCGCTGTTCGGCCGGACACAGCTCAATGCAGGCAACGGGCCCTCACTCAGCCTGGTCAGCGCCCACATCACCGGCAGACTGGGCTGTGCGGACACGGTCGAACTGAAGGCTGATCCTGAGTCGGGTCCAGTGCTGAACCTTCAGGACGCCACGGTCGGAGCGTCCGTGCGGTTGCCACTGGAGGCGTTGTGCCCCGGCCTCGAGCGTGGTGCGGCGTGCGAACGCAGAAGGCTCGTGACACTGAGCGACTTCACCTATGCATCTCTCGCGCCGAGATGGAACTGGGAACAGTGGCTCCACGTGATCCGCTGCCACACTCCCGCGTACCACGCCTCGGCCTATCAGCGGCTGGCCGCGGTCGAGCGGGCGGCAGGCCACGACGGCACGGTGCGCCGAGTTCTCATGGCGCAGCAGACCGACCTGCGCCGCCGCAGTCCCCAGTCGTTGGGCGGGCCGCTGACACGGTGGTTCCACTGGCTGTGGGGCGTGCTGGCCGGGTACGGCTACCGCGCCCGCCGCACTGCCGCCGCGCTCCTGCTGGTGCTCGTCGTCGCCGGGGCGATCGGCTGGTGGGCCGGGCAGGTCGACACCCGGCCCGGGCATCTCGCGGCCGAGCGGGTCGTCAGCGCGACCAACGCGGTCGGGACTCCCTGCTCGACGGTCGAACTGATCGGGCTCGGGCTGGATCGTGGGTTGCCGCTGGCGATGACCGGGATGCGGGCCAGGTGCGACCTCGACAGCGCGTCGAAGAAGGGTCAGGCGTTCACGGCGGCGATCTGGCTGGTGCAGCTCGCCGTGTGGGGGCTGGCGACGCTGGCGCTGGCCGGGTACACGAACCTGGTTCGCAAGCCGGGTTGAAGTCGCGACCAATAGGGTTGGAGCGTGTTCTCGGTTTCCGAACGCGACCAGTTGCGTCGTGATCTCGTCAACGCCGCCGACGTCGATCCGCGTGTGGTCGGTGCCGCGCTGACCGGGTCCGCTGCGGTGGGGCGGGAAGATCGCTGGTCGGACATCGACTTCGCCTTGTCGGTCGAGCGGGACGTCGACGCGGTGGTGGTCGACTGGACCGCGTTGATGTACGCGTGCGGGGCGGTCGGTCATCTCGACGTGCGGAGCGGGAAGACGTTGTTCCGCGTGTTCCTGATGCGGTCCACGTTGCAGGTGGACATCGCGTTCTGGCCGTCGGACGAGTTCGGGGCTACCGGGCCGACGTTCAAGTTGTTGTTCGGTGAGGCGAACCAGGTGCCGCAGGCCGGGCAGCCCGACCGGGACGACCTGATCGGGCTCGCCTGGCTGTACGCCCTGCACGCGCGGTCGTCCATCGCGCGCGGGCGCGGGTGGCAGGCGCTCTACATGATCAACGGCATGAGGGACCACGTGATGTCGTTGTGGTGCCTGCGCGAAGGCGTGAACGCGGTGCAGGGGCGAGGGCTGGACGACCTGCGGGACGCGGACGCGTTCGCCGGGACGGTGGTGTTGTCCACTCATCCCGACGAGCTGCGGCGTGCGTTCCAGGTGCTGACCGGGCTGTTGCTCGAGGAGATCACTGAGCCGGAACTGCGTGAGGCCGTGCGGGCGCTGTCTCCCTGAGCAGCAACACCGCTGTGAACAGGACGAGCACGGCCGCTGAGCCGTGCACCGCGAGCGCGAAGCCCACTGAGCCGCCGTGCGTCATCACGGCCAGGCAGTCGCCGATCGGGATGATCGAGTCCGCGAGGACCACCCAGCCCAGGGCTCGGCGCTGGCCCATCAGCAGCAGGATCAGGGCCGTCAGCGCGTAGGCGAGGTCGCGCACGCCCTTCACGACGTAGTAGCCGGCCGGGTCGGTGATGCCGAAGCCCGCAGCCGATCCATCGCCGTTGAGCAGGTAGCTCAGGCCGAAGTAGAAGCCCGCCGCTACGACGAGCCAACCCATGATCGTGGCCAAACGCATTGCATCCTCCGAGAAAATCTAGCGCTGCTAGTGATGAGAGCGACGCTAACACTAGAGGCGCTCGAATGTCTAGCAGTGCTAGATTCAGCGGCGTGACCATCCAGAACCGGCGTGAGCGCGAGCGCGCCGAACGCCATCAGCTGATCATCGACGCCGCCCGGGACCTGGCCGAGGCGGAGGGCTGGGACGCGGTCACCACGCGCAGGCTCGCCGAGAAGGTCGAGTACAGCCAGCCGGTGCTCTACAGCCACTTCAAGGGCAAGGACGCGATCGTGCGCGCGGTCGCGATCCAGGGGTGCGGTGAGCTGGCCCGGCTGTTGCGGAAGGCCCGTCCGTCACGCGGGGAGTCACGGCTGCGGGCCGCGGCGGAGGCGTACCTGGAGTTCGCGCGACGAAGGCCCGCGCTCTACGACGCGATGTTCGTGCAGCAGTCCGACATCCCGTGGGGCACGGACGAGGTGCCGCAGGAACTGCTCGACGCGTTCGGAGAACTGGTCGCCGCGGTCGAACCCGTTCGGGGCGAACGAGACCTGGAGGCGTTGACGGAGGTCTTCTGGAGCTCGCTGCACGGCATCGCGACGCTCATGCAGGGCGGGAGACTGCGGCCGGTGCACGACGAGACCCGTCTCGACCTGCTGCTAGGTGCGCTCAGCCTCGCACAGCACGAAGACGGGCTTTGAGCCGATCCGGGTCAGCACTACCGTGGCCGACGCGGAACCGGAGAGCTTCAGGCGTTTGCGCATCGTGTTCGGGTCGACGTCCAGGCCGCGCACCAGGATCTCCAGCCGGCCGACCGACCGCGTCTTCAGCAACGACTTGAGCGACTTCTCCGTGTAGTGCCCGTGTTCGAGCACGCGGAACGCCCGGATGCCCGCGGGAGGCTTGGACCCGCTCAGGTACGCGATGCGCTCGTCGAGCTGCCACAACCCGTGCCGGGCCGCGTAATGACGCACCAGACCGGCGCGCACGACCGCTCCGTCCGGATCGATGAGCCACTCGCCGGGCGGAGCGACCGGGCAGTCGTCCGGTTCGGCGTCCGTCAGGGTCCACGAGTCGGAGCCGTGCAGAACGGTGGCGCGGCGCGTAACTCCAGGCGTGGCAAGGCCTCGCGTCCACAGGCAGGCCTCGCGGACCGCGCCGTCAAGCGACACGACCTCGATCTCGGCGGCCCACGGCGCGACGGCGAAGTCGATGCCGGGAGCGCACTTCACCGCGAGGTCCACACCCGAGTACACCTCGGAC
The DNA here is from genome assembly GCF_033949925.1 of Lentzea kristufekii. Lineage (NCBI taxonomy): Bacteria > Bacillati > Actinomycetota > Actinomycetes > Pseudonocardiales > Pseudonocardiaceae > Lentzea > Lentzea kristufekii. The sequence goes on along the minus strand of NZ_JAXAVV010000034.1, from coordinate 28,280 downwards.
AGCTCGTCCAGAGGTGGCACGAAGTCCGAGGGGTTCCACTTGCGGCGGCCGGACGAGTCGCGGCGGGCGGGGTCCGCGGTGACGGCCGAAGCACGCGACACGGGACGCAGGGCATCGGCGACGGCGACGAGCTGACCCGGAACGTTGTTGCGCGCCATGGCGACCCGCACCGGGTCCAGGTCAGAGCCGACGCAGACGGAGGCCACCTCGCTCAGCGCGAACAGATCCGCGCCGACCGAACAGGTGACGTCGTGCACCGAACGACCGGCGAACCGCAGCGCGCGATGCCGGGCGACAGCGGAAGCCGTGGCCTGTTGCAAGGCGTCATCGGTGAAGAGCCAGGACTCGGCAGAGTCCAGTTTGGACACCGCGCGACGTCGCAGCAGCACGGTTTCCACGACCGGGGCGAACCCGGGACCCAGCCGCTTGCGGGCCGTCTCGACGTCGCGCAGCCGGGAGGCGTCGGAGAAGGGCAACGCGTCCACCTCGGCCAGCGCGGCGGTTCCGGCGGCGGAGCGCAGGAACGCCACGTCGGCAGAGGTGAACGCGTACCCCAACTCAGGAGGTCTTCTTGCCGGTGATCGACACGTTGTAGAACACCTCGCGCGGCAGCACCTTCGCGAAGACGTTCTGGTCGACCCACGTGAGGTTCTGCCAGGTGCGGTAGGCGAACATCGCCCACCCGAAGCCCAGCTTCTCGCGCGGCACGGCGGCCTCGAACGTGCGCACCGGCCAGCCGAACAGAGCCGCGGACAGCTCGTCGGTCACCGCGCGGACGCCCACGGCACCGGCGCGACGAGCCGTGGCCTCCAACTGGTCCGGGTCGAACGTGTGCAGGTCGACCACGGCCTCCAGCGCGGCCGCGCGGGAGGACTCGTCGAGCTCCTCCTGCGGACGACGCCAGTCGCCCAGCACGGGCAGGGCCTTGGTGATGTTGGTGGTCAGCCACCACGTCGCCTGGCCGAGCTTGCGGGCGTAGAAGTTGCCGATGTTCGTCGGGTCGCCCGCGAACACGAACTTGCCGCCGGGCTTCAGCACCCGCAGCACCTCGCGCATCGCCGCCTCCACATCGGGGATGTGGTGCAGCACCGCGTGACCGACGACGAGGTCGAACGTGTTGTCGTCGTAGGGGATGCGCTCGGCGTCGGCGACGCGGCCGTCGACGTCCAGCCCGAGGTGCTCGGCGTTGCGCAGCGCGACCTCGACCATGCCGGGCGACAGGTCGGTGACCGAGCCCTTCTTGATCACTTCGCCCTGCATCAGGTTCAGCAGGAAGAAACCCGTGCCGCAGCCAAGCTCCAGCGCGTGCTCGTACGGACCGACGTCACCGGCGGCGGCGCGGAACCTGTCCGTCGCGTAGGTGATGCAGCGGTCGTCGTACGAGATCGACCACTTCTCGTCGTACGTGCCCGCTTCCCAGTCGTGGTAGAGCACCTGCGCGAGCTTGGTGTCCTTGTAGGCCGCCTCGACCTCTTCCGCTGTCGCGTGCGGGTTCGGTGCCGGATCAGTTGCCACTGAACTTCGCCTTTCCGGGACCGTTCGCGATGAACGACTCCACGCCGTTCTTCTTGTCCTCCGTCGCGAACAGCGCCGCGAAGAGGTGGCTTTCGAGCTTGAGACCCGACTCCAGGTCGGTGTCGAGGCCACCGTCGACGGCGGCCTTCGTCGCGGCCAGCGCGAGCACGGGCCCGTTGACGAACTGCTTGGCCCACCGCACGGCCGCGGCGTACACGTCGTCGGGCGCGACGACCTCGTCGACCATGCCGATCTCGAGCGCCTCCTGGGCGCCGACGAACCGGCCGGTGTAGAGCAGGTCCTTGGTCTTCGACGGACCGATCAGGCGGGCAAGGCGCTGCGTGCCGCCACCACCGGGGATCAGGCCGAGCAGGATCTCGGGCTGGCCGACCTTCGCGTTGTCGCCGGCGATGCGGCGGTCACAGCCGAGAGCGACCTCGAAGCCCCCGCCCAGCGCGTACCCGGTGATCGCGGCGACCGTCGGCTTCGGCACCGAGGCCAGCGCGCCGAGAGCGTCGGACAGGCCCTTGGCCCGCAGCGTCATCTCGGCGTGGGAGATCTGCGCGAACTCCTTGACGTCCGCGCCGGCCGCGAAGACCTTCTCGCCGCCGTACACGATGACCGCGTACACGTCAGAACGCTCCGAGGCCTCCTTCGCGGCGGCCTGAAGCTCGGTCTGCACCTGCCGGTTCAGGGCGTTCATAGGCGGCCGCTCCAGGCGGATCGTGCCAATCCCGTCCTCGACCTCAAGCCTAACGAACTCAGCCACTGTGCTCCTCTGCCGCTGCTCCGCAGACGGCGGCGAGCTCGCCGGGAAGTCGGTCGTCCGGCCGCCGATTCGGGCCGAATCGCCTGCGGCGGTTGACCTGAATCGGCGGCCGGACGACCGACGCGAACTCGCGATTCCGTCCGATTGCCGTCACGTTACCTAGCGGTAGCTTCTCAGACCTTCCGGCGGGCGAAGAACCGCTCCCCGGACTTCTGCAGCTCCAGGTCCTGCCCAAAGGTCTTGGACAAGTTCTCCTCGGTCAGCACGTCGTCGAGCAGCCCCTGAGCCACGATCGACCCCTCACGCAGCAGCAACGCGTGGGTGAAGCCGGGCGGGATCTCCTCGACGTGGTGCGTGACCAGCACCATCGCGGGTGCGTCCGGGTCCATCGCCAACTCGGAGAGCTTCGCGACCAGGTCCTCGCGGCCGCCCAGGTCGAGGCCCGCGGCGGGCTCGTCGAGCAGCAGCATCTCGGGGTCGGTCATCAACGCGCGGGCGATCAGCGTGCGCTTGCGCTCGCCCTCGCTCAGCGTGCCGTAGAGGCGGTCGGCGAGGTGGGCCATGCCGAGGGTGCCGAGCAACTCGCGGGCGCGGTCCGTGTCCTGCTTGCCGTACTCCTCGCGCCAGCGGCCGAGCACCGCGTACCCGGCGGAGACGACCAGGTCGACGACCGTCTCGTCCGGCGGGATGCGGCCGCCCAGTGCCGCGGAGCACAGGCCGATCCGGGGCTTGAGCTCCTGGACGTCCGTCTTGCCCAGTCGTTCACCCAGGAGGTGGACCTTGCCCTTGGTCGGGTGCAGGTCGGCGCTGGAGAGCCTCAGCAGGGTGGTCTTGCCGGCACCGTTCGGGCCCAGCACCACCCAGCGCTCGTCCAGTTCCACGCTCCAGTCGATGTTTCCGACCAGCGTGTTCTTGCCTCGGCGGACCGACACGCCCGCCATGTGCACGACCAGATCTGTCACGTCGACGTCCGCCACGCCCCCATTCTTCCGAACGGCCTCGCACCGACCACTCATCGGGGTGTCCCTCGCGCGGGGTGACGCCGCTGCGCCGCCTGTGTGAACTCTCAAGTTTTTTGTCGGTATCGGATGCCAAGATCGGAGGCATGGCTACGCGACCCGAGTCCGAGGTGCTGGCAGGCCGACCGTTCCCACTGGGGGCACACGCCGAAGCAGGCGGTGTCCGGTTCGCGGTGACGTCCCACGTCGCCGACGCGGTCGAGGTCTGCCTCGTCGACGACGACGGCACCGAGAAACGGGTCGAGCTGACCGAACGGACGTTCGGCGTCTGGCACGGTCTCGTGCCCGGCGTCACACCCGGCCAGCGGTACGGGTTCCGGGTGCACGGGCCGTACGACGCGGGGCGCGGGCTCCGGTGCAACCCGGCGAAGCTGCTGGTCGACCCGTACGCGCGGCAGATCGAGGGCGGGATCACGAACCTGGAGGCCTCGCTCGGCTACGTGGGCGACCCGATGCACGGGCCGCCGTCCGCGGTCGACTCGCTCGGCAGCGTGCCCCTGTGCGTCGTCAGCTCACCGGGCGGCGCGGACACGGGCGTGAAGCCCGACGTGCCGTTCGAAGAGGCGGTCATCTACGAGATGCACGTCAAGGGCTTCACCAAGAACCACCCGGAGATCCCGGAGAAGCTGCGCGGCACGTACCTCGGGCTCGCGCACCCGGCGGCGATCGAGCACCTCACGCGCCTCGGTGTCACGAGCGTCGAACTGCTGCCGGTCCAGGCGTTCCAGGACGAGCCGTCGCTGCTGAGCAGGGGCGCGACGAACTACTGGGGTTACTCGCCGCTGGGCTACTGCGCGCCGCACGCCGCGTACGCGAGCGAACCCGGCAACGAGGTCCAGGAGTTCCGCAAGATGGTCGCGGCGATGCACGCGGCGAACATCGAGGTGCTGATCGACGTCGTCTACAACCACACCTGCGAGGGCGGTCCCGGCGGGCCGACCATCTGCTTCCGCGGCTACGACGCGCCGGGGTACTACCTGCACGCCGGCGGCGGCAGCACGGTCGACATCACCGGCTGCGGCAACACGCTGGACGCCGGGTCGCCGCAGGTCGTGCGGCTGGTCACCGACTCGCTGCGGTACTGGGCCGAGGAGATGGGCGTCGACGGGTTCCGGTTCGACCTCGCCTCGACGATGGGCCGCCCGGGCGGTGGTTTCTTCGACCGCGACTCGGCGCTGCTGACGGCCATCACGACGGACCCGGTGCTGTGCCGGTCGAAGCTGATCGCCGAGCCGTGGGACGCGACGGGCGACGGGTACCGGGTCGGCGACTTCGGCATGCAGTGGGCGGAGTGGAACGGCCGTTATCGCGACACGGTCAGGGACTTCTGGCGTGGCCACACGTCCGTGCGCGATCTCGCGTACCGGCTCTCCGGGTCGAGCGACCTGTACGCGGACGACCTGCGCCGCCCGTGGCAGTCGATCAACTTCATCACCGCGCACGACGGGTTCACGCTGCGGGACCTGGTGTCGTACAACGACAAGCACAACGAGGAGAACGGCGAGGAGAACCGCGACGGCACGAACGACAACCGTTCGTGGAACTGCGGTGCCGAGGGTGAGACGTCCGACCCCGAGATCCTCGCGCTGCGGGCGCAGCAGGCGCGAAACCTGCTCTCAACGCTGCTGCTGTCGACCGGCACGCCGATGATCACGGCGGGCGACGAGATGTGGCGCACCCAGGGCGGCAACAACAACGCGTACTGCCTCGACAACGAGGTGTCGTGGGTCGACTGGACGACGAGCGACGCGAGCGAGGCGCTGCTGGGGTTCACGCAGCGGCTGATCGACCTGCGCGCGTCGTCGCCGGCGTTGCGGCAGCCCGAGTTCTTCGAGGGCCGCACGACGCCCAGCGGCAACCCGGACCTGGTCTGGTTCCGGCCGGACGGGCGGGAGATGGCCGAGACGGACTGGTTCGACGAGGGCCGCCGCACGCTCGGCATGTTCATCGACGGCTCGAACTGCCTCTCCCGCACACGGGACGGCGAACTCGTGTCCGACGACTCGTGGCTGATGCTGATGCACGCCGGTGCGGACGCCGTCACCGTGACGCTGCCGCACGAGCGCTACGGGCCGTCGTACGAACCGTTCCTCGACACGACGACGACGGACGGCTCCCCCGCGAATCCCGGTTCTTTCACGGCGCGGGAGAAGCTCACCGTGCCCGCGCGATCGTTGCTGCTGCTCCGCATACCGCGCTGAACTCCTTGCGGTCACTTGACTCTGTGTCCGAGGTTCTTCCGGCAAATGGACGCTCTAGCCACATTCAGAGCGTGTCTGGCACCATCACGCTCGTGGTCGTCTACTGCTGGACGGACCGCACGATCGACCTCGTGCTCGTGGCGTCGTGCGGGTGTAGCTCGACGCGACGCACGCGCTGACAGCGCCCTGCGTCGCGTCTTGATCGCTACCCGTACCCGACGCGGCCTTCAGGAGCGAGTGCGTGACCTCGACGTATGCAGACCAAGATCAATTCGACCTCCACCCGGTGCTGGACAGCCGGCTGCTGCGTGACGTGATCCATCCGTCCCGCGACCTGTGGACGCCGCGCGAGCTGCGCGATCTCACCTCGTTCGTGGCGAGCGAACTGACCACCGGGCTGCTCCAGATCCTCGACTACTCGACCGAACGCCGCTGGTGGGCGCGGCTGGGGCTGACCGAGGGCGTCGAGCTGTGGCTGCTGTCGTGGCTGCCGGGCCAGGGAACCGAGCCGCACGACCACGGCGGTTCGGCCGGGTCGTTCACCGTGCTGACCGGCAAGCTGCGCGAGGACTACCGCTACCCCGCCGGGCCGATCCGGTCCGCGGTGCGCGACACCGGCGACGCGCTGGGCTTCGGCTCCGGACGCGCACACCGGGTGCTGAACCCGTTCGAGGCGCCGGCCGCGACCGTGCACGCCTACTCGCCGCCGCTCGTGCCGACCCGCGAGTACGCGTCGCTGCACGACATCCCCGACTCGATCCCACCGCTGCCCGCACAGCGCCTGCCGCTGGCCGAACTGCGTCAGCTGGCCGACCTGGAGGGCCCGTGAGCAACCTCGACACCATCCTCGAAGACGCCCGGTCGCACCTCAAGCGGCTGGAACCGCACGAGGTGCTCGCGCTGGAGGACGTGCTCGTCGTCGACATCCGGCCCGCCCACAACCGGCTGGCCGAGGGCGAGATCGAGAACTCCGTCGTGGTCGAGCGGATCGTGCTGGAGTGGCGGCTCGACCCGGCCGGCGACTGGCGGCTGCCGGGCTTCACCGCCGACACGACCGTGGTCGTGGTGTGCAACGAGGGCTGGGCGTCGTCACTCGCGGCGCGGGACCTGCAACGGGTCGGCCTGCCCAACGCGACGGACCTCGTCGGCGGGTACCGCGGCTGGCGCGCGGCCGGACTGCCGATCCGCGAAGGTGGCTCGGAGCCCGTGGTCTGACCGTGGAACCGCTGCCACGCCGGTAACGTCTGGTGATCGTGACAGTTGTGCGCTGGGTCGTGACGGCATTGGTGGTGGCCGGGACGATCGCCTGGACCCTTCCGGAGTTCCACCTCGGCCTGGCCGGAGCACTGGTCGGCCTGATCGCGGGGATGACCGCGACCCAGGTGGGCCTGGCGCTCGGCGCCGTCCTGTTCGGACTCCGGATCACGCACGTGATCATCGGCGTCGGCGCCGAGCTCAAGTCGTGGACGTGGACGCACCAGCGGCTCGTCATCCGCCAGATCCCCGTGCTCGCGACCGTCGGGATCACCGGGCTGAAGCCGGGTGTGCGCCGGCGGACCGTCCTCACCGGAGCGTTCGCGATCGTCTTGTGCGCCGCGGTCGCGGCGCTGACGTGGCTCGCCACCGGCAGCGCGTTCGGCAAGGGCATGGCACTCGCCGCGACCGCCTGCTTCCTGTGGCAGCTCGTGCCGGTCGAGCGACCGGGCAACACGAGCCTGGGCTGGTTCGTGTTCTCGCTGCCGAAGCTCTCCGGACGGCCGCTCGGGGAGCTGGAGGCACGGCCCGGAGTGCTGGCCGGCATGGACGCCTACCAGCGCGGTGACCTCGACGAGGCCGAGCGGATCTACGCCGAGCTGGTGCGGGAGCACCCCGACCTGCTCACCGTCGTCGGGCTCAAGGTCGTGACGTCGTGCGCCCGCGAGCGGTACCTCGAAGCGCTGCAGACGGTGATCGGGCTGACCGGCCGCGAGGATCTGAGCACGCGCGACCTGGCGTTCGTCATGGCCACCACCGCGGGGGTCGCCGTGCTGGCGGTCGAGTCGGGGCAGTTCCCCGCGGAGGTGGGGCTGGAGACCGCGCGCAGCATGTTCGGCAACGCCTACGAGGCCGGATATCCGAAGCAGCGCGCGAACGGGACGCTGGCGATCATGGCGTTGATCGAGGGCGACACCGCGAAGGCCAGGCAGCTCGCGGGCTACTCGGCCGAGTCGAGCGAGAACGCGCAGGGACGTGCCGACGACCTGATCACCATCGCACGGGCGTGGATGGAGGACGGCGACAACGCGAAGGCACGCGAATTCGTGACTGAGGCGCACGAGCTCGCGGGCTGGAGCCCGCGGGTGGCGGCGACCCGTGCCCGCCTGGAAATCAGCTGACTTCCGGTTTGCTCAGCGGATACCGCCATTGCGCACAACACGGAACATTCACTGCAAAGGGCCCGTCACCGAGAACGGTGACGGGCCCTTTGCACCCCGCGGACAAATCAGCTGTTCTGCACCGGCAGCGGCAGGCCGGGCAGCGTGGGCAGGCCGCCGGGAGGCGCCGGCAGGCCGCATTTGCTCAGCAGGTCGCTGACGGTCTTGAGCAACGTCGTCAACAGGCCGGTGAGTTTGCCGACGTCAGGCAGAGCGCCACTGGCGGCTCCGAGGACCGTGCCACCGAGGCCCGCGATGGACGAGATCAGGTTCAGCACGACCGGCAGGCACTGGTCGACCGGTCCTGTGTACTCGGCGGCCTTTGTCGGTAGTGGTACGCCCGGCACGCTCACCGGGGGTGTGGGCAGACAGCCGGCGCTCTGCAGCGCGGTCACCAGGCCGAGCAGGTCACCGATCAACGGTGTCACGGCGCCCACGTTGGGCAGGGGCAGGAGACTGCTGACGGTCTTCGTGAGCTTTCCGGCGAGGTCGGTGACGAGACCGGCGCAGGCGGCTGGGAGTTCTGGCGCGGCGGGCGACGCACTGGCAGCCGGGATGGTCGAGGCGGTGAACAATGCTGCGACGAGCGAGAGTGCGGTAATCGTCTTCTTCACGGCTACCTTCTTCCTCAAAGCGCAATTCATTTGGAGCCGCCCCGAGAAAGCTTTCAGCGAATTCTCGTGCGGTTCATTCCATGCCAAGGAGCGTAAGCCCGCATCCAGGCCACTACCAGCGGAGATCGTGAATTCACCCACTCGAAAAATGGGTCATTCGTTTGAGCGAAGGGGTGTGAGGGGTACAGGCCTGGCTCATGTCACGAGCAGTGAACAGGCAACAAGGAAGACGAACACATCAGGGCATCCAGCCCGCCGTTTTCAGGCGGGCCGGATGCCCTGTGTCAATGCCGTGAAGCGATCAACCAGCCAGAACGACCCTGCCGAGTTCCGCGGAGGTCGCCAGCAGGCCGTGGCGTGGCAGCACGCGCACGGTGTAGCCGAGCGCTCCGGCGTGCGGCAGCGGCACCTCGGCCTCGTAGTTGCCGTTGCCCGCGTAGTTCATGGGCGCGGACACGATGTCCTTGAGCTCGTCGGAGTCGTGCGACACCTTGCCCAGCACGACCTGGACGTCCACTTCGGACGGTTCCAGCCCGGCCAGTTCGACCCGCGCCCGCACGATGACCGGCGCTCCGAGCACCGGCACGGAGGAGCCGCTGATCACCAGGTCGCTGTCGAGCACCCGCACCCGCGTCCACGACGCGCGCAGCCGGTGCCGGTACGCGGAGAGCTCCTTGGCGCCCCGGTAGCCCTCGCCGACGACGTTCTGCGCGGACGCGGCGGCCGGTGCGTAGTAGGTCTCCACGTACTCGCGGACCATGCGCGAGGCCTGCACCACCGGGCCGAGCGAGGCCAGCGTGTGCCGGACCATCGACATCCAGCGGGTCGGCACGCCGTCCTCGCCCCGGTCGTAGAACAGCGGCGCGACCTGCGAGCCGAGCAGGTCGTACAGCGCGTTGGCCTCCAGGTCGTCCCGGCGGACCGGGTCGTTGACGCCGTCCGCGGTCGGGATGGCCCAGCCGTTCGAGCCGTCGTACAGCTCGTCCCACCAGCCGTCGCGGATGGACAGGTTGAGGCCGCCGTTCAACGCCGCCTTCATGCCGGACGTACCGCACGCTTCGAGGGGGCGCATCGGGTTGTTCAGCCACACGTCGCAGCCCCAGTACAGGTACCGGGCCATGGACATGTCGTAGTCCGGCAGGAACACGATCCGGTGCCGCACGCCCGCCTCGTCGGCGTAGCGCACGATCTGCTGGATCAGCGCCTTGCCGCCGTCATCGGCCGGGTGCGACTTGCCCGCCACGACGAGCTGCACGGGCCGTTCGGGGTGCAGCAGCAGCGAACGCAGCCGCTCCGGGTCGCGCAGCATCAGCGTGAGGCGCTTGTACGTCGGCACGCGTCGTGCGAAGCCCACGGTCAGCACGTCGGGATCGAAGACCGAGTCGGTCCAGCCCAGCTCCAGTGCCGACGCGCCGCGCTGCAGCCACGACTCGCGCACCCGGCGGCGCACCTCGTCGACGAGCCGGCCGCGCAGCGTCGACCGCAGCTCCCACAGCCCGGCGTCGGTGACCGGCTCGAACGCGCCGATGCCGAGGCCGTTGCTCGTCTGGTTGTCCGCTTCGGACGCTCCGAGCAGCTTGCTCATCTCGGTCGCGGCCCACGTCGGCCCGTGCACGCCGTTGGTGACCGAGCCGATCGGCACCTCGGTGGTGTCGAAGCCCGGCCAGAGGCCGCGGAACATGTCCCGGCTGACCTCACCGTGCAGTTTGGACACCCCGTTCGCCCGCTGGGCGAGCCGCAGGCCCATGTGCGCCATGTTGAACATGCCGGGGTTCTCCTCGGCGCCCAGCGCGAGGATGCGCTGGGTGTTCACGCCGGGAACCAGGTTCTCGGCGCCGAAGTAGTGCTGGACCAGGTCGACCGGGAAGCGGTCGATGCCGGCGGGCACCGGCGTGTGCGTCGTGAACACCGCACCCGCGCGCGAAGCCGTCAACGCCTGGTCGAAGTCGAGACCGTCGTTGGTGATGTACTCGCGGATCCGCTCGAGGCCGAGGAACCCGGCGTGGCCCTCGTTGGTGTGGAAGACCTCGGGCTGCGCGTGACCGGTGAGCTCGCAGAACGTGCGCACGGCGCGCACGCCACCGATGCCGGCGAGGATCTCCTGGCGGATCCGGTGGTTCTGGTCGCCGCCGTAGAGCCGGTCGGTGACGCCGCGCAGGTCCTCGTCGTTCTGCTCCACGTCCGAGTCGAGCAGGAGCAGCGGGATGCGTCCGACCTGCGCCTTCCAGATCTTCGCGCGCAGCATCCGGTCGCCCGGCATGGCCACGTGCACCAGCAACGGCAGCCCGGACGGCTCGGTCAGCAGCTCCAGCGGCAGTCCGCGCGGGTCGAGCGTCGGGTAGTGCTCGATCTGCCAGCCGTCGAGCGACAGCGACTGCCGGAAGTACCCGGACCGGTAGAGCAGACCCACGGCGATCAGCGGAACGCCCAGGTCAGAGGCTGCCTTCAGGTGGTCGCCGGCGAGGATGCCGAGACCGCCCGAGTAGTTCGGCAGCGCCTCGTGCACGCCGAACTCCATCGAGAAGTACGCGACGCTCGTGGGCAGCGGTGTGTCTGGTGCCCCGTGCTCGCGGCGCTGGGCGATCTCGTCCTGCCTGCGCTGGTACCAGCGCGGGCCCTGGACGTACCGCTCCAGGTCGCTCGCGAGCGCGTGGAGCTTGAGCAGGAACTGCTCGTCTCTGGCCAGCGACTCCAGCTTTCCCGCGTCGACGACGGAGAGCAGACGCAACGGGTCGCCACCGACCTCGGACCAGACGCGGGGGTCGATCGAGGCGAAGAGGTCCTGCGTGGGCGGGTGCCACGTCCAGCGCAGGTTGGTGGCGAGCGTGCTCAGCGCGGACAGGGGCTCCGGCAGGCTGGCTCGGACGGTGAACCGGCGAAGTGCTCGCATGACGAGCGAACTTACCTGCCACCCCTGAGTGCCTGACAACGTTCCCGGTCAGACCTGCAACGACTTGCAGAACCGGTCAAGACGGGGAGGGGCCGTGAGCAGCGGATACTTCGATCGCCGATCAACCCCGCTGCTCGTCCGTGATCAGCGGCTTGTCGCCCTTGCCCGAGATCTTGAGCGTGTGTTCCTCGGCCGTCGCCTTGTTGGTGTCCTTCTCGGTCAGCTCCAGCAGCGTCGTGACGGTGAACGTGCCGTCCTCGTTCGCGTTCACCAGCGGTCCCTCCTTGATCGCGATCTTGGAGTACTGACCCCAGAACTCCTTCTCCTCGGCCGCGCCGGGCGCCTGGCCGGGGTCCCAGTCACCGCGGGCGGCGTCGACGTTCGCCGGCAGCTTCGCGTAGTGCTGCTTCACGAAGGTGGTGATCTGGGGGACGGTGAACTTGGTGGCGGGCGGCTTCGACGACGGCGGCTGGCTCGGCTTGGTCTGTGACGGCGTCTGCTTCTCGGTCGTCTTGGCCGGCGGGTTGGTGGTCGGCTTGTAGGTGGGCTCCGGGGTTTCCGACGTGGTCACCGGCGTCGAACTGGGGCCACCCGCGGTCGACTTGTCCCCGAGGTTCGAGATGATCGCGTAGGCGACGCCGGAGATCAGGAGCACGCCGAGGATCGCGGCCGCGACCGCGAGGCCCCGGTTGCTCTTCTTCGGTTCGAGCTCGGGCTCGTAGTCGTCGTAGGTCGCGGGCAACGGCGCGGGCGGGCGGGTGCGCGGCGCCTGCGGGGGCATCGTGCGCGGTGGGCCCTGCATCGTGCCCGGACCCGCGGCGCCCATCACGGCGGTGCCGGTCGGCGGCGTCATCGGGCGCGGCGGGATCACGCGGGTGACGGGGACCGGGGCGCCGGACGCGATCGCCTTCAGCTCCTCGGCGGCCTGGGCGGCGGTGGGGCGCTGCGACGGCTCGTTCGCGAGGAGCCGGGTCAGCAGGCCGGTGAGCGGGCCCGAGCGCGTCGGCGGGCGGGTCTCGCCTCGCGCGACCTTGTAGAGCAGGCCCAGGTCGTTCGTGCTCTTGCCGAACGGCGGCTCGCCCTCGGTCATCGCGTAGATCGTCGCGCCGAGCGAGAACACGTCCGAGGGCGGTGCGGGCTCGGCACCGCGGGCCAGTTCCGGCGCCAGGTACGCGGGGGTGCCCGCGAGCATGCCGGTCTTGGTGACGGCCACATCGCCCAAAGCGCGCGAAATGCCGAAGTCGGTGATCTTGACCGTGCCGTCGCGTCCAATGAGGACGTTGCCGGGCTTGATGTCGCGGTGCACGATGCCCGCGCTGTGCGCGGCGGCCAGCGCGCCGGCGGCCAGCGAACCGATCCGCGCCGCCTCCTGCGCAGGCATCGGGCCGCGTTCCAGCACCGAGGAGAGGTTGCGGGACGGCAAATACTCCATGACAAGACAGGGCTTGCCGTCCTCGACCACGACGTCGTACACGGCGATCGCGTTCGGGTGCTGCAACCGGGCGGCGATGCGGCCTTCGCGCATGGCGCGCTGCACGGCCTCGTGGAACTCGTTCGACTCGACGTCGTTCAGAAGCAGCTGCTTGACCGCCACGTCACGGTGCAGGAACTCGTCGCGTGCTCGCCACACGACACCCATCGCACCGGCGCCGAGCTGATCGAGCAGGACGTAGCGGCCTCCAAGCTTGTTCACGCGCGCACGGTACCTGTAGCGCACCCTTAACACGGTGAGTTGTACGGGAAGTGTCCAATGAGAAAGACGCCAAGCGCCGGGAACGTGGCCGAGAGACCCTGGACACGATCAACGTTTGAGGTGTGCGATCGACAGTGGCGGGGTACGGATCTAGATGGGGTAACCCGCTGTCAGACGGCTTGATCGAGCAAGGCAGGATTTGACGCATCAACGCGAAGCGACACGGCGGAAGGGCGCTGCCGATGAGCGGACGGCTCGGTATCGACGACGTATCCCCGGCGGTGTCGGCTGGCAGGTATCCAGCCAAAGCCGTTGTGGGAGAACACATTCCGGTTGCAGCCACGGTGTGGCGCGAGGGACACGACAAACTCGCGGCCACAGTCAGCTGGCGCGGACCGAACGACCGAGTCGCTCGTCAGACGCGCATGCACGAGGTCGGAATCGGCCTCGACCGCTGGGGCGCGACAGTGGTTCCGGACGCCGAAGGCGCCTGGACGTTCCGGATCGATGCGTGGAGTGACCCCTGGGGCACCTGGAACCACGCCGTTGAGGTGAAGATCGCGGCAGGACAGGGCCCAGGCGATCTCGCAAACGATCTTGAAATCGGTGCGGGCCTACTCGATCGGGTGGCAAGGCGACCCGATAGGCGTCAAGAGCGAGCACTGCTCACGTCCGCGGCGGCGGCGTTGCGGGACGAGAACCGGCCGCTCGCCGAACGCGTCGCGCCGGCCTTCGCGGCCGACGTGCAGAAGGTGATGTTCGAGCACCCCGTGCGCGAGCTGATCACCAAGGGCAAGACGTACAAGATCTGGTGCGACCGCAAGAAGGCCGCCTACGGCTCCTGGTACGAGTTCTTCCCGCGCAGCACCGGCGGGATCGACGAGACCGGCCAGGCGGTGCACGGCACGTTCGCCACGGCCACCAAGGAGCTCGACCGGGTCGCGGCGATGGGCTTCGACGTCGTCTACTTCCCGCCGATCCACCCGATCGGCCGGGTCAACCGCAAGGGCCCCAACAACACGCTCGTCGCGACTCCCGAGGACACGGGATCACCGTGGGCCATCGGCGCGGACGAGGGCGGGCACGACGCGATCCACCCGCAGCTCGGCACGATCGAGGACTTCGACGCGCTCGTCGAACGCGCCAGGGAACTGGGCCTCGAGGTGGCGCTCGACTTCGCACTGCAGTGCGCGCCCGACCACCCGTGGGTGCTCAAGCACCCGGAGTGGTTCACGACGCAGCCCGACGGCACGATCGCGTACGCCGAGAACCCGCCCAAGAAGTACCAGGACATCTACCCGATCAACTTCGACCTCGACCCGCAGGGCCTCTACCACGAGGTGCTGCGCGTTGTCCTGTACTGGGCCGAGCACGGGGTGCGGATCTTCCGGGTCGACAACCCCCACACCAAGCCGCCGGACTTCTGGCAGTGGCTGATCTGGAAGGTGAAGGAGGTCTACCCGGACACGCTGTTCCTGGCGGAGGCCTTCACCCGGCCGGCTCGCCTCTACGGCCTGGCCAAGCTCGGCTTCACCCAGTCCTACACGTACTTCACGTGGCGGACGAGCAAGCAGGAGCTGATCGAGTTCGGGGAGGACGTCCGCGACCACTGGGACGAGGCGCGGCCGAACCTCTTCGTGAACACGCCGGACATCCTGCACGAGTCGCTGCAGCACGGCGGCCCGGCGATGTTCGGGCTGCGCGCGGCGCTCGCGGCCACGCTCTCCCCCACGTGGGGCGTGTACAGCGGCTACGAGCTGTTCGAGCACGAGGCCGTGAAGCCTGGCAGCGAGGAGTACCTCAACTCCGAGAAGTACCAGTTGCGGCCCCGAGACTACGCCCGTGCACTGGCGGACGGACGTAGTCTCGAACCGTGGCTGCGCAAGCTCAACCACATCCGCAAGGCGCATCCCGCGCTCCAGCAGATGCGCACGCTGAAGTTCCAGAGCATCGAGAACGACGCGTTGGTCGCCTACTCCAAGCGTGACCCGGAAACGGGCGACACGGTCGTCGTCGTAGTCAGCCTCGACCCGCACAACACGCAGGAGGGGACGTTGTACCTCGACCTGCCCGACCTCGGGTTCGACTGGCACGAGCGGGTGATCGCGCACGACGAGGTCACCGGCGAGACGTGGGACTGGGGACAGGCCAACTACGTCCGCCTCGAGCCGTGGCGTGCCACCGCGCACGTCGTGAGCTTGCAGCGCCGTTTCAGCTGATCAACCCGCACAACCCCCGACGAGGTGGGAACCATGGCCGACGACTCCCGTCCCGACGCTGCGCTCGGGCTGGAAGGAACACCGCACACCGGAGAAGCCATCGACGGCGACGGCTTCCTGGTCGAACCTCAGGCTGAGGACTTCAAGTCGGCGAAACCGGCATCCGCCAACCCGGACTGGTTCAAGGGCGCTGTCTTCTACGAGGTGCTGGTCCGCGCCTTCAGCGACTCCAACGGCGACGGCACGGGCGACCTCCGTGGTCTCGCCTCGCGCCTCGACTACCTGGAGTGGCTCGGCGTCGACTGCCTCTGGCTGCCGCCGTTCTACGCGTCGCCGCTGCGCGACGGCGGGTACGACATCAGCGACTTCCGCGCGGTGCTGCCGGAGTTCGGCACCGTCGAGGACTTCGTGTACCTGCTGGAGGAGGCGCACCGGCGCGGGATCCGCGTGATCACAGACCTGGTGCTCAACCACACCTCCGACGCGCACCCGTGGTTCCAGGAGTCGCGGCAGAACCCGGACGGCCCGTACGGCGACTACTACGTGTGGAGCGACGACGACTCGCGCTACAGCGACGCGCGGATCATCTTCGTCGACACGGAGACGTCGAACTGGACCTACGACCCGGTGCGCGGGCAGTTCTTCTGGCACCGCTTCTTCAGCCACCAGCCGGACCTCAACTACGAGAACCCGGAAGTGCAGGAGGCGATGCTCGACATCCTGCGGTTCTGGCTCGACCTCGGCATCGACGGGTTCCGCCTCGACGCCGTGCCGTACCTCTTCGAAGAGGAGGGCACGATCTGCGAGAACCTGCCGCGCACCCACGAGTTCCTGAAGAAGTGCCGCAAGGTCGTCGACGACGAGTTCCCCGGCCGGGTGCTGCTCGCCGAGGCGAACCAGTGGCCGTCGGACGTGGTCGAGTACTTCGGTGACCCCGCGGTCGGCGGCGACGAGTGCCACATGGCGTTCCACTTCCCGCTGATGCCGCGGATCTTCATGGCGGTGCGGCGCGAGTCGCGGTTCCCGATCTCGGAGATCCTCGCTCAGACGCCGTCGATCCCCGAGAACGCCCAGTGGGGCATCTTCCTGCGCAACCACGACGAGCTCACGCTCGAGATGGTCAGCGACGAAGAACGCGACTACATGTACTCGGAGTACGCCAAGGACCCGCGGATGAAGGCGAACATCGGCATCCGCCGCCGCCTCGCACCACTGCTGGAGAACGACCGCAACCAGCACGAGCTGTTCACCGCGCTGCTGCTGTCGCTGCCCGGATCGCCCGTTCTGTACTACGGCGACGAGATCGGCATGGGCGACAACATCTGGCTGCAGGACCGGGACGCGGTGCGCACGCCGATGCAGTGGACCCCGGACCGCAACGCGGGCTTCTCGAGCTGCGACCCCGGCCGGATCTACCTGCCGGTGATCATGGACCCGGTCTACGGCTACCAGGGCCTGAACGTCGAGGCACAGCTCAACAGCTCGACGTCACTGCTCAACTGGACCCGGCACATGATCGAGGTGCGCAAGCAGCACCACGCGTTCGCCGAGGGCGACTTCACCGAGCTCGGCGGCTCGAACCCGAGCGTGCTCGCCTACAAGCGGCAGTGGAAGCGCCCGGACGGCCGCGAGGACATCGTGCTCTGCGTGAACAACCTGTCGCGCTTCCCGCAACCCGTCGAGCTGGACCTCTCCGAGCACCGCGACTACGCGCCGATGGAGCTCACCGGAGGTGTCAAATTCCCCGCGATCGGGGAACTCCCCTACCTGTTGACCCTTCCGGGTCACGGTTTCTACTGGTTCCAGCTGGTAGAGGCGGGCGACGACAGCGAGATGAGGTGAATCGCGCGTGACCGATCCCCACGAACTGGTCGAGAAGCTGGCCGCCTCGCTACCCGATCTGCTCCCGGCCGCCAGGTGGTTCGGCGGCAAGGACAGGCCGATCACGGCCGTCCGTCCACTGAGGACGACGGTCGTGGACGGCGACCTGGTGCACGTGGTCTTCGAGGTCGAACAGCCAGGACGCACCGAGAACTACCAGGGCGCGCTGAGCCTGAGCACCGGCGCCTGGGACGTCCTGCTCGACCCGGAGCACAACGGCGTGCTGCTCGACCGGATCGCGTCCGGGTACACCGTCGACGGCATCACGTTCGCGCACGAGCCCGGCACCGAACTGCGGTCGGGCCTGCGCGGGCGGCCGATCGGCGTCGAGCAGTCCAACACGTCGCTGATCTACGGCCAGCAGTACATCCTGAAGATCTTCCGCAAGCTCGCGAACGGCGAGAACCGCGACCTGACGATGCACCGCGCGTTGCGGTCCGTCGGCTGCGAGCACATCGCGCTGCCACTGGGCTCGATCTCCACCACCCTGAACGACCAGCAGATCACGCTCGCGATGCTGCAGGAGTTCCTGCCGGACGCGGTCGAGGGCTGGGACATGGCCAAGACCTCGGTGCGCGACCTGATGGCCGAGGCCGACCTGCACGCGTTCGAGGTCGGCGGCGACTTCGCGGGCGAGGCGCAACGCCTCGGCCACGCCGTCGCGAAGGTGCACGCCGATCTCGCCGAGGCACTGGGCACGCGGATCGCCGACGAGGACGCGATCGACCGCGCCATCGAGGGCATGCAACGGCGCCTGGGCGTCGTGCTGGAAGCGGTGCCGGAACTGGGCCGCCACGAGGCGCCGTTGCGCGCCGCGTTCGAGGAGGCGCGCCGGCACATCGGCGCGATCGGAATCCAGCACATCCACGGCGACCTGCACCTCGGCCAGGTGCTGCGGACCGTGCACGGCTGGCTGCTGATCGACTTCGAGGGTGAGCCCGCGGCGAAGGTCGAGGACCGCCTCGCGCTGCGGTCGCCGTTGCGCGACGTGGCGGGGATGCTGAGGTCGTTCGACTACGCGGCCAGGCAGCTGCTCATCGGCCAGCCCGACGACGACCAGCTCGCCTACCGCGCGATGGAGTGGACGAAGCGCAACCGGGCGGCGTTCTGCGACGGCTACGCCGAGGTGGCGGACGACCCGCGGGACCACGCGCACCTGCTGCGCGCTTTCGAGCTGGACAAGGCGGTCTACGAGGTCGCTTACGAGCACGCCAACAGGCCGGAGTGGTTGACGGTTCCGCTGTCGTCGATCGCCCGGATGACTTCTGGAGGAGAGTAGTCGTGAAGGCCGACCTGGACCGACTCCTGTCAGGTGCGCACCACGACCCGCACTCGGTGCTGGGTGTGCACACCGTCGGCGACCAGGTGATCGCGCGGGCGCTGCGCCCAGGCGCGACGTCGGTCGCCATCTCGTGGGGTGACAAGCAGGTCGAGCTGCCACGGATCGCCGACGCGCTGTTCGAGGGCGAGCTGCCCGAAGCGCCCGGCGACTACCGGCTGCTGGTGTCCTACGGCGACCACACGGTCGAGGTCGACGACCCGTACCGGTGGCTGCCGACCGTCGGTGAGCTCGACCTGCACCTCATCGGCGAGGGCCGGCACGAACGGCTCTGGGACGTGCTCGGCGCACACGTTCGTTGCTACGAAACGATTGCCGGTGACGTCACCGGTGTCTCGTTCGCGGTGTGGGCTCCGAACGCGCGTGGCGTGCGCGTGACCGGTGACTTCGACAGCTGGGACGGCCGCGCGAACCCGTTGCGCTCCATGGGTTCCAGCGGTGTGTGGGAAGTCTTCCTGCCGAACGTCGTGGTGGGCTCGCGGTACAAGTTCCGCATCCTCGGCCAGGACGGCGTCTGGCACGAGAAGGCCGATCCGATGGCGTTCGCCACGGAGGTCCCGCCGCAGACGGCCTCGGTCGTCACGCGGTCCGGGTACCAGTGGGGCGACGCGGAGTGGGAAGCGCGCCGCGAGGCCACGAACTGGACGAACGCGCCGATGTCGATCTACGAGGTGCACCTCGGTTCGTGGAAACCGGGTCTCGGCTACCGGGAGCTGGCCGCGGAACTCGCGGACTACTGCGAGGACATGGGCTTCACGCACGTCGAGATGCTGCCGGTGTCCGAGCACCCGTTCGGCGGCTCGTGGGGCTACCAGGTCACCTCGTACTACGCGCCGACCTCGCGGTTCGGCTCGCCGGACGACTTCCGGTACTTCGTCGACGCGCTGCACCAGCGCGGCATCGGCGTGCTCGTCGACTGGGTGCCGGCGCACTTCCCGAAGGACGCCTGGGCGCTCGCGAAGTTCGACGGCACGCCGCTGTACGAGCACGCCGACCCGCGCCGCGGTGAGCAGCTCGACTGGGGTACGTACGTCTTCGACTTCGGGCGCAACGAGGTCCGGAACTTCCTGGTGGCGAACGCGCTGTACTGGATCGAGGAGTTCCACCTCGACGGTCTGCGCGTGGACGCCGTCGCATCGATGCTCTACCTCGACTACTCGCGTCCGGCGGACCAGTGGCTGCCCAACGAGTTCGGTGGCCGGGAGAACCTCGACGCGGTCCGGTTCCTGCAGGAGCTGAACGCGACGGTCTACAAGCGGCACCCCGGCGTGGTCATGATCGCCGAGGAGTCGACGGCGTGGCCGGGCGTCACGCGGCCGACGCACCTGGGCGGGCTCGGGTTCGGCTTCAAGTGGAACATGGGGTGGATGCACGACACGCTGCACTACCTGTCGCGTGAGCCGGTGCACCGCTCGTTCCACCACAACGAGATGACGTTCTCGCTGGTGTACGCGTGGAGCGAGAACTTCGTGCTGCCGCTCTCGCACGACGAGGTGGTGCACGGCAAGGGCTCGCTGTGGACCCGGATGCCGGGCGACGACTGGAACAAGGCCGCCGGCGTGCGGTCGCTGCTGGCGTTCATGTGGGCGCATCCGGGCAAGCAGCTGCTGTTCATGGGCGGTGAGTTCGGGCAGCGGCAGGAGTGGTCGGAGTCGCGGTCGCTCGACTGGCACCTCGTCGAGCAGGAGCCGCTGCACCAGGGCATCCAGGCGCTGACGCGCGACCTGAACTCGGTGTACAAGACCGCAGCGGCGTTGTTCTCGCACGACGTCACGCCGGAGGGGTTCCAGTGGATCGACGCCAACGACTCGGGCGGCAACGTCCTGTCGTTCCTGCGGGTCGGTGAGGACGGCTCGACGCTCGCCTGCGTGGCGAACTTCTCCGGGTCGCCGCACCACGACTACCGCGTCGGCCTGCCGTCCTCCGGACGCTGGAAGGAGCTCGTGAACACCGACGCCACGCACTACGGCGGTTCGGGCGTGGGCAACCTCGGCGGCGTCGAGGCCGAGGCCAGGCCGTGGCACGGGCGGCCGTACTCAGCGATCCTGCAGCTGCCGCCCTCCGGGGTGCTGTGGCTGGTCCCCGACCCGGCGGCCGAGATCGAGACTCTCTGAGACGTCCGGCAGCGCTCCGTTCCAGTAGAGCGCACCGGACACCTGCGCGGGACCGGAGCCCGCGCAGGTGCGGACGACCTGCTCCTGGTCTTTCAGGTCGAACGGCGGGAAGTCCGCGCAGCCGGTGACTGTGAGCTTCAGGCCGGTCAGCGGCTCGCTTCCGGTGTTGGTGACGGTGATCTTCAGGGTGTCCTGCCCGGCTTCGAGGGCGACGTCGTAGGCGGACACCCTGAGGAACACGCAGTCCCAGTGGATCTCCGTGGTCGTGGTGGCGAAGAACTCGACGGTGGCGGCGTCACGCGGTGCGACCATGCCGTAACTGTTCTGGCGCTTCGTCTCGCGGGCCGGCCGGAGAGCGTAGGTCCGTCCGGTCTGGACGCCGGCGCCGTCGAGGAACCGCAGTCCGGTCGCCGTCGCGGGTCCGGGTGCCCGGCTACCTGCCCAGACCGACAGGTCGTAGACACCTCCCGGCACCACGTCCAGCGCCGAGCGGGCGGTACCGGGCCCGATGACCACGCCGGCCCGCGGGTCCGGCGCGATGCCCCCGAGGCAACCGGGCATGGTCGGATCGGCCCCCGTGGGAGGGCCCAGAAGGAGCAACAGGGCGCACAACACCTCGCGCACGAATGGAAATGTAAGTCGATCGGGCGACTCCAGCGCGGTGAACCTGATCAGTCCGCCGCACGTTGCCCCTTGTATGCGCCTGACTTGGACGACTAGGACGCCCCGGGAGCCGGCCGGCAGGCACAATGGTTCCATGCGGCACCGGAGCATCGCGCTGATCGTCGTCACCGCCCTGCTTGCCGCAGGGTGCACAGCCCAGATCCCAGGGACGCCCCGTGCCGCCAAGGTGGTGAAGAAGGAAGCGTCCACCACCACCGTCCAGGTGCGCGGCTCGGACAACGGCCCGATCGACAAGCTGGCCGCCACCGCGCTCACGGACATCGAGGAGTTCTGGACCGAGTCGTTCCAGACGACCTTCAACAAGCCGTGGAAGCCGCTGGGCGGCGGTTACTTCTCGGTCGACACGGCCGACGCCACCGCGAAGCCGCCACCGTGCACGCAGAAGGCCGCGGACGTGGAGGGCAACGCGTTCTACTGCCCGGCCGCCGACGCGATCGCCTGGGACCGCGCGTCCCTGCTGCCGGTGCTGCAGGACCGCTTCGGCGAGGCCGCCGTGGTCGTCGTCCTCGCGCACGAGATCGGCCACGCCGTGCAGAACCGCATGGGCATCACGCCCGAGGCCGAACGCCGCGAGCCGGAGAGGTACCCGACGATCCTCACCGAGGCCCAGGCCGACTGCTTCGCCGGCGCGTTCGTGCGCAACGTGACGGACGGCAAGTCGCAACGCCTGGACATCAACGCGGACGCCCTGGACAAAGCCCTCGGCGCGCTGATCACGTTCCGCGACCCGGTCGGCACCTCCCCGGAGGACGAGCAGGCGCACGGCAGCGCGTTCGACCGCGTGGCGGCCTTCCAGGACGGCTACGAGCAGGGCACGAAGTTCTGCGGGGCGATGACGGTCCAGAACCGCCAGTTCACGCAGCGCGCGTTCACCAGCGTCAAGGACCGCGCGAACGGCGGCAACCTGCCGTTCGACGACATGCTCGAAGCCGTCACGCCCGACCTGGACGGCTTCTTCAAGAACCTCGCCACGACCGCCGGCAAGACCTGGCCGTCGCCGCGCGCCGAGGCCTCCCAGACCGAGCCGACCTGCTCCGGCGACCAGGGCCCCGTCGCGTACTGCCCGGCGGACAAGACCATCAAGATCGACACCAAGGACGAGCTGCCGGCGCTGCACAGGGAGTTCGGCGACTACGCGACGGGCACGCTGATCGCGACCAGGTACGCGATGGCCGAGCTCGCCGTGCTGGGCAAGCCGACCGAGGGCGAGGGCGCCTCCGCGGCGGCGTTGTGCCTGGCCGGCGCGTACACGGGCGAGGTGTTCAAGCGGCAGGACGGGTTCGGGCTCTCGCCGGGTGACTTCGACGAGGCCGTGACGGTGCTGCTGCAGTTCGACTACGCGGCCCGTGACACCAAGGGCTCGAACCCCGTGGATCCCGGGTTCGAGCGGGTGGCGAAGTTCCGCGAAGGTGTGTTCGAGGGCGCGAAGAAGTGCGGCGTCTGACGACTTGTCCACGTTCGCGGACGTTGCCGCCGTTCTGGATCAGGTCGTTCGGAAGGTCGAAGACTCGATCGCGAGGCTGATGCAGGCGTCCGCGCTCGCTGACGAGTGCCGATCCCACGTCGCGGAGACGACGTCCGGAACCGCAGAAGAGGCTGAGGCCGATGCCGTCGTCGCATCGTTCAACGCAGTCGGGCACGGCGCGCAGGCACTGATCAGCGAGGCCAAGACCGCGCTGGAAGGTGTCGCCCGGGTCCGCGCGACGTTCGAGTCCGAGACGAAGCCGGGGCTTACAACCCCTGTGCCACCGCCAGCAGAGCCGATGTCGCCGCGTGAGCAACCGTGGGTCATGCGGTCGCGAGCGCAACTGCCCGCTTATCAGACCAGTGGCATGTACCGGGACCCTGACGGACACAGCGACATCGTTCAAAGTGGGCGCGAACCCGATGGCGAGCATGACCGCATCAACGATCACCTGGTTCGACTGGGCATCGGCCGCCCAGGAGCGAGCCTCGAGGCTTCGAAACACGTCGAGGTCAAAGTTCGGCTGGCGCATGCGGCTGGGTGGTGTGAAGCACGCGGAGTTGGTGGTCAACAACGAACTTTGCAACGGAGCGCTGTCCTGCGCTCAGTTGCTCCCTTTCGTGCTTGGCCCTGGCCAGACGCTGACCGTGCACGATCCGGTACGTTCGCGGGTGTTCCGCGGAAAGGATGTGCGGTGAGTTACACGCTGGACATTTGGTACTACCACGGCGAGAACCGCGCCGACGAGCCTGAGGCCGTCCGTACCGCGTCAGAGCTCGATCGGGTGCTGGCCTACCTGGTGGACCACGCGCAACCTCATCCCACTCAGATCGCCGCACGTGAGCTGCCGAGGTTCGGCGTCCTGGAGATCCCTGACCGCATGTTCAAGTTGGATGTCGACAAGGGGTTCGCGGCGCTGCACTACGTGGGGCCAGACCCCGACGGAGGAACCGACCAGTTCGGCTTCTGGGTGACGCAAGCCGTCGAGCCGACCGATGACGCGCCGACGCTGTACGTCGACAAGGACAACAAGACGGAGTTCCCGCGTGACTCGGTGATCCTGCTGGAACAGGTGCGAGACGCGTTGCTGGAGTTCCAGCGGACCGGCTCCCGCCCCACCTGTGTGCGGTGGCAGGTCACGGACGCGACCTACTGAGGACAAGCGGAAGCCCGCACCGGCTCGAGGCCTGGTGCGGGCTTCAGCGTCTGGCGGCCGGAGCCTGGTCGGACACCACGGAGATCCGCGCGCCCGGGATCTTCAGCGTTCCGCCGATCAGGTCCGTGTTGCGCACCGTGACCTCGGTGAAGGTCACGAACGGCACGTTCAGCGGCGGTGGGTGTGCCGCCGTGTAGTCCACCGGGATCTTGATCCCGAGGATGTCCAGGTTGCCCTTGAGCTGCACCGTGTACAGCTCGATCCGGCCAGGCGAGACCGTGGACGTGCTGCCCGGCCGTGCCGCCGTCACCAGCTTGAAGCCCGGCGAGATCTCGGCGGTCTGCACCAGGTCCTTGATCTTCATGTCCGCAGCGGTGAACTTCAGGACCTCGACGACCTGCCCGTTCAGCAGCGCGTCGACGATCCCGACGAAGTTGAGGCCGCCCAGGTCGAGCCTGGACGCCGTCAGGGTCCACTCCCGTCCTCCCGCCGCCACCGGTGCAGGGGCCGGTGGCGGTGGTGCCGGCGTCGAGGGCTCCGTGCTGGGCGGCGGGGTCGGCACGGTGGACGACACCGGCGGCGGGGTGGCACTGGTGCTCGACGCGGGTGGTGGCTCCGACGTGGTGCTGGTCGGGGCCGGTGAGCTGCTGCCGGGGCTGGAGGACGGCGGCGGCTCGGTGCTCGACGGCGGCTGCAGCGCCAGCACCGCGACCATCGCGACGGCGGCCAGCGGCTGTGTTCGCATCATGTGGGGTGAACCCTCTGGGTCGGCTCCGGCTCTGGTTCCACGTCCTCACGCCGCGCCTTCTCCGCCCCCTTCGCCTCCTTCGGCTTCTTGGGCTCGTCCGTCCACGCGACGGCGAGCGCGCCGCCGAGCAGACTCAGGATGGTGCCGACCAGGAAGCCGCCGAGGTTGGTCACGACGAGCGCGACCAGTGACAGCAGCACCGTGACGAGGCCGGACGCCAGCCGGAACTTGGGTTGCAGCCACAACGCGGCCGCGCAGATCGCCAGCAACGCGCCGATCAGCAGCGCGGAGACGCCGCCGATCGTCTTGATCGAGATGACCATGTCGCCGAGCTTCACGCCGACGAACGGCGGGAACAGGATGATGAGTGCGCCTCCGGCCACGAACAGGCCGGCCCCGAAGGGCCGGCCACGTCGCCACGCGGTGAAGCCGCGCCAGATCGTCAGAAGCACTCTTGCTTCCCCTGGCGAATGGTCAGGTTCATGCCCTTGAACCTGATGGTCTGGGCCGTGGTGGCCCAGGCGGTCTGCTGCAGCGACGTGATGTTGGCCGTGTCGGCCTGCAGACCGAACGACCCCGGCAGGCCCCTGAGGTTCTCCGGTCCCTTCGTCACCTTGTTCGCGTCGATGCCGATCTCGGGGTTGCCGAGGACGAGGTCACCGTTGAGGTCCGTGAGGTTGACCACCAGGTTGTCGGCCGACATGCCGCCCACGCTGTCCGCGGTGATGCGCATCGTCACGTCACCGACGATCGGCATGCCGGGCACGAACACCGACTGGCAGAACTTGTCGAGCCGAGCCGTCTTGAACCCGCTGACCGCGACGACGTGCACCTTGCCCGCACCCGCATCGACACCGCCGAACTGGACGAATCCCTGGCCCGTCAAGTTGTCGGCGGAGACCTTGAAATTGGTGCCGGACACCGCGAACGAGGCGGCCAGCGCTCCCTGGGACATGCCGAACAGGAGGGCACCGGCACCAACCGCACCGATGCCGAGCACCCCGACGAACCGTGCCCAGCGCGTTCTACCCATACCGCTGAACTCCTTCCACGCTGAAGGCTTGCGGAAGGGACTGTGCGCTCCCGAACATCAGCGGTACAACGGAAACGAGTCCGCGCAGTCTTGAAATCACCCCGAGGGGTGAGGAGTTTTCACGTTTGGCCGAAGGTACGTGCCGAATGGCCGCCGAACGCGCTTAGTAGGGTCTGACCTCATGGGATTCGGACGAATCGCCGTCGCGCTGGCCGTGACCGCAACCTTGACCGCGTGCGCTTCCGTGGTCGACGGCGAACCGAAGGGCGAGCGCCCCGACCCCACGAAGGTCGCGGGCCTGGAGATCTCCAACGGCCCGTCCGGCCCCAAGAAGGGCGTGCCGGACGCGGACCTGAGCGTGGAGAACGGCGACGGCGGCGACATGGACCGCCTGGCCATCAACACCCTCGCCGACGTGCAGGAGTTCTGGAAGGCCGAGTTCCCCGCCTCGTTCGCGGGCAAGACGTTCGAACCGGTGAAGCGCTTCATCTCCTACGACTCCAACGGCAAGGGCGTCGAGGTCTGCAAGCTCAACACCACCGGCATCGCGAACGCGTTCTACTGCGCCCTCGACGACAGCATCACCTGGGACCGCGGCGAACTGCTGCCGATGCTCAAGGACTCCTTCGGCCCGATGGCCGTCGTCACCGTCCTGGCCCACGAGATGGGCCACGCCGTCCAGTACAAGCTCGGCCCGGCCTCGAACATCGGCGCCAACACGCCGTCGATCGTCAAGGAGCAGCAGGCCGACTGCTACACCGGCGTCTTCATGCGCTGGATCGCCGAGAACAAGTCGAAGCACTTCGAGCTCTCCACCGGCGAGGGCCTCAACCAGGTCCTGCAGACGATGTTCTTCATCCGCGACAGCGCCGGCACGTCCTTCGAGAAGCAGGGCGCCCACGGCAGCGCGTTCGACCGCGTCTCCGCCTTCCAGTTCGGCTTCACCCGAGGCGCCGCCCGCTGCGCCGAGATCAACGAGGCCGAGATCTCCAAGCGCATCACCGAGCGCCCGTTCGACCTCTCCGACACCGACCAGGGCCAGGGCCGCGGCAACGCCCAGGTGAACGAGGACAAGTACCTCAGGGCCCTGGAGGAGTCACTGCGCGACGCCTACAAGTCGAGCGGCGCGGCCTTCCCCGCCTTCGACAAGGCAGGCATCAAATCCTGCGCCAACGCCCAGACCACCTCCCCCGCCTCCTACTGCCCGGCACTCAACCAGCTCCAGCTGGACCTCCCGCAGCTGGTGAAGATCGGCACACCCCCGAAGAAGGGCGCGAAGGGCGGCATCGGCGACTTCGCCGCGTTCGCCGTCATCGCCTCCCGCTTCTCCCTCTCCATCCAGCACGCGACGGGCTTCAAACTGGACGACGACGCCGCGGGCCAGCGCACCGCCTGCCTGACAGGAGCCTGGGCGGGCCTCACCAACCGCCCCAACGCGGCAGCGGGCCTGCGCCTCTCCCCAGGAGACCTGGACGAGGCAGTGGCAGAACTCCTGGCAGACGACAGCCTCATCGCGGCAGACGTCAACGGCAAGGCGGTCCCCTCGGGCTTCGCCCGCGTGGAAGCGTTCGGCGACGGCTTCTTCCGAGGCCTCTCGTTCTGCGTGAAGAAGTATTCGATTTGACCCTTTAATCGACCAACGTCGATACTTGCCTCATGCTAACCGACGAAGCCACGACCTACGCCTCCTGGTTCGCGACGCTCTCCGACCCGACCCGAGTCCGCCTGCTGAACCACGTGGCCTCGTCCCCGACCCCGGTCACCGTAGGAGAACTCACCACCCTGCTGGGCGTGAGCCAGTCCACCTGCTCACACCACGTCCGCAAACTGGCAGAGGTCGGCTTCCTCCACATCCAGCGCGAGGGCACAACAACCCTCGTCACAGTCAATCCAGCCTGCTGCACGGGCCTCCCGCACGCGGCAGACGCGGTGATGGGCGCCCTCTCCTCATCAGGCACGATGACCCCGGCCCAGGGCGTGACCATCCGCACCATGACGGCCGCAGACTGGCCAGACGTCCGCCGCATCTACGGCGAAGGCATAGCCTCGGGCAACGCCACGTTCGAAACCGAAGTCCCGTCCCGCAGAACGCTCGAATCCAAGTGGCTGCCAGACCACCGCTGGATAGCCGTGGTGGACGGCAAGACCGCGGGCTGGGCAGCAGCCACCCCGGTCTCCGCCCGCGAGTGCTACGCCGGAGTGGTGGAGACCTCGATCTACGTGGCCGACGCCTCCCAGGGCAAGGGCGTGGGCAAAACCCTGCTGCACCACCAGGTCTCAGCCGCAGACGCAGACGACCTGTGGACCCTGCAAGCAGTCATCTTCCCGGAGAACCGAGCCAGCATCGCCCTGCACCACAAAGCAGGCTTCCGCACAGTGGGCCTACGCGAACGAATCGCAAAGCACCACGGCGAATGGCGAGACACCGTCCTTTTGGAACGCAGACGCCCCTAGCCCACTCAACCGCGAAGCCGAAGGCGAGCCGTCTTTCCATACGGGCCGGGCGGTGGGGTCCCGTCACGAGTC
>NZ_JAXAVV010000033.1:0-95497 GCF_033949925.1 Lentzea kristufekii | reverse complement strand
CCCCCCCCCCCCCCCCCCCCCCCCCATTTCAAGCAGAAGACGGCATACGCGATGAAGCGGACCGTCTCGTGGGCTCGGAGATGTGTATAAGAGACAGGCCGACCGCTGCGGACAGCCACATCGGCGGCCCGATGCTGTGGCCCGCCGATGAGCCATGGCCGTGGTGCGAAGGCGGGTCCCACGAGCCCTCGGAGAACGTGCCCGGGACCGCGGCCATGGTGCGGGTGCCGTGGGTCGGCGCCGTGCAGCTCTACCGGCGTGACTTCCCGGAGCTGCCGTTCCCGGAAGGCACCGACCTGCTGCAGGTCTTCCTGTGCACAGTGGTCCACGCCGAGGTCAACGGGCCCGGCGTGCTCCTGCACTGGCGTGCTTCCGCCGAGGTCGGCGACCTGATCGGCGAGGTACCCGTGCCGGTGGTCTCCGACCCGGAGTTCTCGTTCCAGCCCAGGGTGTTCGCGCCGGTGAGGACCACCGAGTACCCGGACCCCGACGAACTGCCGGCCGAGCTGGCCGGCACCTTCTCCTTCTTGCGGGAACCGGGGTCCCACTACAGCGACTACGACCAGTGGCCGGACGTCGCGAGGGGGTCGAAGATCGGCGGCTGGACTGCCTGGCACCACACCCAGTGGCCCGAGCAGGAGTGCTCCGAGTGCGGCGCCCCGTGGCGGCAGACGCTGGGACTGGCGACCGAGGAGCAGGAACCGGGCGAGGACGTCGGGTGGCTGTTGGGAGACGACGGCGTGCTCAACGTCTTCCTGTGCTCCCAGGACGCCCGGCACCCGATCACCGTGATCGTCGACTGAGCGCCGCCACTCCCGCGAGCAGCACGAGCAGGATCGCGGCGAACCAGGTCATGACCGTGACCGGGGCGAGGAACCGCGTCGCCAGCCCGATGGACAGCGACGGCACGCTCAGGCCCAGGTAGGCGATGAAGAACAGGCTCGCCAGCGCCTCACCGCGCTTCGCCGGCGGCGCCATCGCCGTGACCGCACCGATCGACGCCTTGAACTGCACGCCGGCGCCGACACCGGCGATCGCGCCGCCGACCAGGAACAACGGGAAGCTCGTCGCGTACATCCCGGCCACGACCAGCAGCACGCCCATCGCCTGCCCGCCCAGGCCGAGCCTGCGCCGGGCAGTCGGCGAGAGCCCGCCCGTCACGGTCTGCGCGAGCGCGGCGCCGCCGAACACGAGGAAGACCACGAGCCCTGCCAGCAGTCGCGACGGGTGGTGCAGCTCGCCCGCCACGAAGCCCGGCGAGACGGACGTGAACACGCCGAACACCGCGAACGCGGCGAACGCGCCCAGGGCCGCGGTGAGGTAACCCGCGCGGTCGCCGTGGTCGGCGCTGATCCGTTGTGGACGGTACGAGACCCGCTTGCGCACCACGGTTTCCGGCGTGAGGGCCACAGCGGCGATGCTCACCACGAGCAGCACGGCCAGCACGACGTACGGGGTGCTCAGCGGTGAGGGCGCGTACTGCGCCAGCACGCCCGCGACCAGTGCGCCGACGCCGAGGCCGCCGATGTTCGCGGCGGTCGACACGATCTCGAACCGGCGCGGGGAGGCACCGGGGCGGTGCTGGGCGTGCAGGTCGTGGAGGTACGCGGTGGCGGTCGCGGCGATCATGCCGACGCCCAGGCCGTTGACCACGCGGGCGACGATCAGGACCGGCAGCGACGTGCTGGTCAGGAAGAGCAGCGCGGAGACGATCTCCAGGCCCAGCGCGGGGATGAGGACGGTCTTGCGGCCGGCCCAGTCCGAGACGTGGCCGGCCAGCACGAGGCTGATCACCACGCCGACGGCGAAGGCGGCGAACACGACGGTGATCGCGAACGTCGAGAAGCCCTCGCGGGCGACGTAGAGCGGGAACAGCGGCGCGGGGACGGTCGAGTACGCCATCGCGACGAGGAACGCGCCGGCGACGGCCCAGAAACCGCGCCCGTGGCGCAAGCCGGCGGCGGGGCGTTCGGTGGCCGGCGAATCGAGCAGCAACGACATGCCACCACCTTGCGGGCCAGGAAGCATCTCGTCCAACGAAAGTTGCAGCTGACAATCATCACTTTCTGAGATACTCGCTGGTGTGGACCTTCGTCAGCTCGAATACTTCGTCGCGGTCGCGGAAGAGAGCAGCTTCACCCGTGCCGCCGCCCGCGTGCACGTCGTGCAGTCCGCCGTCTCGGCCGCGATCAAGACCCTCGAACGCGAGCTCGGCGCGGCGCTGCTCGACCGCAACTCCAAGCGCGTCCTGCTCACCGACGCGGGGGAGGCGCTGCTGCCGAAGGCGCAGGCGGTCCTGGACGCCGCGGTGGAGGCGAGGGACGCGGTGGCCCAGGTCGAGGGCGGGCTGAAGGGCACCGTGCGGATCGGCACGCTGACCGCGATGACCCTGGTCGACCTGCCCGGTCTGCTCGGCGAGTTCCACCGCCGCCACCCCGGAGTGCTGGTGCGCACGAGTGCGGCGACCGCGGGGTCGGCGGGCCTCGTCGAGCAGTTGCTGGACCGCAGGCTCGACCTCGCGTTCGTGTCGTTGCCGGGGGAGGTGCCGGACGGGATCGTCCTCGACGAGCTCGCCCACTCGGTGATGGACCTGGTCGTGCCGGACGACCACCCGCTCGCCGCCAGGGCCGAGGTGTCCGTCGTGGACCTCGCCGGCATGGACTTCATCGACTCACCGCTGGGCTACGGCAACCGGGCGGTGGCCGACCGGGCGTTCGCGGCCTGCGCCGTGCCCCGGCGCGTGACCCTGGAGATGTCCGACATCTTCACCGGCGTCGACTACGTCCGCAACGGCCTGGGCATCGCGCTGCTGCCGAGCTACATCCTCGGCGACGCGCGGGGCGTCACCACGCTCAAGGTGACCGGCGCCGACCTGCGCTGGCCCATCGGGCTGGCGAGGCCGGCGGACCGCGCCCCGGCCGCGGCGGCCAGGGCGTTGATCGCTGTGGTGCACGAGTTCCTCGATCGCTAACGGGTGCAGGTGAAGCTCGACGCGCTGTCCGGATCGCCTGCGCGGTAACGGGGCCAGCCCGGGTACTCGCACAGCGGACGGGTGCGGTCGTGGGAGTTGTCGGCCACGACCGGGTTCTTCGGCGACCGTCCACTCCCGACCCAGCGTTCGAGTGCGGAGAGCGAGTCCCACCCCGCGGCGAACGACGGCGTGCCGAAGTTCGCGTGGTTGGCACCGGGCACGAGGTAGTACCGCAGGAACCCCTGAGTCGTGGCGGGACCGAGGAGGTCGCGCACGCGGTCGTAGTAGTCGTTCCCCACCTGGTCCGGACGACCTGCGCGAGCGGCGCCCTGACCACCGCGCGCTCCGGCCGTGCCACCTCCTTCTGCAGCTCGCGGAACTCCGGCGTGTCCTCCACTTTGGACTGGATGTAGAGGACCACGGCGAACATCACGATGCTGACCAGGAAGGGGATCCGCCAGCCCCAGCTGAGGAACGCGTCGTTCGGCATCAGTCCGCTGGCGGCCACGAAGATCAGGTTCGAGATGATCACGGCGACGAAGACGCTGGTCTGCCCGAAGGTGCCGGCGAACCCGCGCCGCTTCGGGCTCGCGGACTCGGTGAGCAGCAACATGATGCCGCCCCACTGCCCGCCCGCCGCGAGTCCTTGCAGGAACCGCAGCGTCACCAGCAGGATCGGGGCGAGCGCGCCGACCGAGGACGCGCTGGGCAGACAGCCGATCAGGAACGTCGCGCCGCCCATGAGCGCGAGGCACGTGACGACGACCGGCTTGCGCCCGTACTTGTCACCGAAGTGCCCGGCGAGCACGCCGCCGACCGGTCGCGCCACGAAGCCCGCCCAGAACGTGCTGAACGCGAGCAGGGTGCCGGTCAGGGCCGAGGACTGCGGGAAGAACACCTTGGGGAACACCAGGGCGGCCGCGGTGCCGTAGAGGAAGAAGTCGTACCACTCGATCGAACTCCCGACCAGCCCGACGGTCAGCAGCTTGCGGAAGCCACGGCGCCGGGTCGCGGACTGTTCTTCGGGCTGGGC
This sequence comes from Lentzea kristufekii, assembly GCF_033949925.1. NCBI lineage: Bacteria > Bacillati > Actinomycetota > Actinomycetes > Pseudonocardiales > Pseudonocardiaceae > Lentzea > Lentzea kristufekii. The sequence continues at coordinate 91,493 of NZ_JAXAVV010000033.1, read as the reverse complement.
CAGAGGGGTTGCCATACATGCCGCCTTCGTCGATGAACCGGCAGGTGATGACGGCCAATGCTAGGGCGGCGGCCCCTCGCGGCTGAGGTCTGGATCACACACCACCTGCCCCGATTCGGTGGGGCTTTCCACCACCGGCGGCTGGGTGAGAATGGCGTCGTGAGCATCGACCCGAGTGAGTCGCACGAGCTCGTGCGCCGCCAGCGCGAACTGGCGTCGTTGTACGCGACGGCCAAGTCGCTCACCGCCCTCGGCGAGCTCGACGACGTGCTGCAGTCGATCGTCCGCCACGCCCACGACCTGATGGGCACCGACTTCACGTACCTGTCGCTGGTCGCGGACGGCAGGCTGTCGGCCCGTGCGGCCGAAGGGACGATCTCCGCCGCGTTCCTCAGCGCCACGATCCCGGCCGGCGTCGGGCTCGGCGGCAAGGTGCTGGCCACCCGGCGCCCGCAGTGGGTGCGCAACTACGCCGCCTCGACCCTCATCGACCACGACGCCGGCTTCGACCGCCTCGTCGGCACCGAGGACCTGGTCGCCCTTCTCGGTGTGCCACTGGTGATCCGGGACGAGGTGGTGGGCGCGCTGTTCGCCGCGTACCGCTCCGAGCGGTCGTTCCACGCGGGGGAGATCGCGCTGCTGAGCGCGTTCGCCGACCACGCGGCGGTGGCCCTCGACAACGCCCGGCTCTACGAGGAGAGCCGGACCGCGTTGCAGGACCTCCAGGTCGCGTACCGCAGGATCGAGGAGCACGTGGCCGTCGTGGAGCGGGCGCAGGCGATCCACGAGGCCCTGACCGGCGTGGTGCTGGAGGGCGGGACACCGGACGACGTCGCCCAGCTCCTGGCCGAGCAGCTGGGCGGCACCGTCACGGTGCTCGACGCGCCCGGCCACCGGTCCGGCCGCGTCACGACCTCGGTCGAGGACGGGGTCGCCCGCAGCGTGGCCCCCATCCAGGCGGGCGACAGCCGGCTCGGCGCGCTGGCGTGGAGCAGGCCGGCCGGTCCCGGCGTCTCGGAGGACATGGACCTGCGCACGCTCGAACGGGCCACGCACATCCTGGGGTTGCTGATCCTCAAGGAGCGGGCGGTCGCCGAGGCCAGCGAGCGGCTGAGCGGGGAGCTGCTGACGGAGCTGCTGGTCGGCGGTCCCGGTATCAGCCCGGCCCCGCGCGCCCGCACCCGTGCCCGCGGCATCGACGCCGACCGGCTGAACCTGGTCCTCGTCGCGGACTCGGCCTCGCTGTCGTCGGCCGATCTCCTGCGCCACCTGCACGACATCGCGAGAGACCGCGCGGGGCTGGCCGGCGAACACTTGGGCAGAGCCACGATGATCGTGCCCAGCTCGGACGACGACCGGACCGTCGAGGAGGTCCACAAGCGGCTCCGGCGCTCGCTGGGCGGTCCCGTCGCCGTCGTGGGGGAGAGGGCGGCGGGCCACGACTGGTCCCGCGCGTTCTCCCTCACGAGCCGCTGCGCCGCGGTCATGCGCGCCATCGGGCACACCGACAGGGGCGTCACGACGGGCCGGTACGCCCTGTTCGCGATGGTCTTCGACGCCGACCGCGCCCGCGAGCTCGACCGCTTCCTCTCCACCTCCGTGGGTCCGCTGGCCGACTACGACCAGCGGCGCGGCACCGATCTCGTCGGAACGCTCAGCGCCTACTACGACCACCGTGCGAACGTCGCGGCGACCGCGCGCGCGTTGCACGTGCACGTCAACACGTTGCTCAAGCGGCTGGACCGGGTCAGCGACGTTCTCGGTGCCGACTGGCGCACCGAGAACGACCTGGAGCTGCAGCTCGGGCTGCGGCTGCACCGGTTGCGCGACCTCTAGGCCGAGTCGCGCAACGCGCTCTTCGACAGCTTGCCGGTGCCGGTCTTGGGCAACGCCGTCCGGAAGACCACCTCGTCGGGCAGCCACCACTTGGCGACCGACGGCGTGATGTGCCGCAGCAGCTCGTCGCCGGTGGTGGCGCTGCCGTCGCGCAGGACGACGTAGGCGACGGGTCGTTCGCCCCACCGCGGGTCCGGGCGGGCGACGACGGCGACCTCGACGACGTCGGGGTGCGAGGTGAGCGCGCTCTCCAGCTCGACCGACGAGATCCACTCGCCGCCGGACTTGATCAGGTCCTTCATCCGGTCGACGAGCCGCACGTAGCCGTCGGTGTCGATCGTGGCGAGGTCGCCGGTGCGCAGCCAGCCGTCGCGGGTGAAGCTGTCGGGCGACTCCACCTGGAAGTAGCCGCCCGCGACCCAGGGGCCCGCCACCTGCAGCTCACCGATGGCCTTGCCGTCGCGCGGCAGGTCCTCGCCCGTCTCGACGTCGGCGATCCGCAGGTTCACCAGCGGCAACGGCTGGCCCTGGGAGGCCCGCACCGCCTTCTGCTCGTCCGCGGCCGCGTCGCGGTGCTGGGTTCGGGTGCCGCCGATCGTCCCGACCGGACTGATCTCCGTCATGCCCCAGGAGTGGGTGATGGGGACGCCGATCGCGGTCCGGTAGACCTCGGACAGCGCCGGGGCGATCACCGAGCCGCCGCCGAGCAGGAACCGGGTGGCGCTCAGGTCGTGCGACCGCAACCGGGGGACCAGGCTCGTCCACACCGTCGGCACGGCGCCGGCGACGGTGACCCGCTCGGTCTCCATCAGCCGCAGCAGGTGGGCCGGGTCCGAGGACGGGCCGGGCAGGACCAGCGAGGCGCCCGTCATCATCGCGCCGTGCGGGAGGCCCCAGGCGTTCGCGTGGAACATGGGCACGATCGGCATCACGACGTCGCTCTCGCCGAGACCGATGAACCCGGCCGCGAGCGTGCCCAGGCAGTGCAGGATCGTCGACCGGTGGCTGTAGAGCACGCCTTTGGGCGATCCGGTCGTGCCGGAGGTGTAGCAGAGCCCGGAGGCGAGGTGCTCGTCCGCGAGCGTGAACGAGTCCTCGAAGGAGCCGGTGAACGGATCGGCGGCCGCGACCAGGTCGTCGTAGTGCAGGACGCGGGGATCGGCCGGGATCGGCACGGTGCTGTCGTCGGGCAGCACCACCCAGTGGCGGACCGTCGGCATCCGGCCGGCACTGGGCCAGATCCGCGGCAGCAGTGCGCGGTCGACGAACACGACGTCGTCCTCGGCGTGGTTGACGATGTACTCGAGGTGTTCCGCCGACAGCCGGATGTTGATGGAGTGCAGCACCCGCTTGGTGATCGGCACCGCCAGGTACAGCTCCAGGTGGCGCCGTGTGTTGGTCGCGAACGTGGCGACGCGGGCACCGGCCGGCACGCCGAGCGAGTCGAGTGCGGTGGCGAGGCGCCGGGTCTGCCCGGCCACGTCGGCGCACGTGAGCCGCTCGACCCCGGCCGTCACGACCTGCTTGTGCGCGTACAGCCGCTCGGCTCGCTCCAAGATGTGCGCGATGGTGAGCGGCCGGGGTTGCATCAGCCCGTCCATGGAAGATCACCCTAAGTGAGCTTCACGTGGGGCGAGAGAGCAGAACCTTCCACTCATTCCCCTTGTCCGGCGGCGATTCCTCACACCGCGCGATAGGCGTCGCACGCCAGCGTGATCAGATCGGTCAGGTGGCGGGGCGGCTGGTCCTTCCACCACGCCAGCCACACCGCGATCGGCGGCGCGTCCACCACGGCCCGGTAGGCCACGCCGGGGCGGGGGTTCAGGCTCGCGGTCGCCTCCGAGGTCATGCCGACGGCCTGCCCGGCGGCGATCAGCGTCAGCCACTCGTCGACGCTGTGGGTGTTGCGCACGACGGCGGGCGCCTTGCCGGGCTGCCACAGGTCCAGGGTGGTCGTCCCGGTCCGGTCGTCCACCGCCAGCGAGTAGCGGGCGAGGTCGGCGAGCTTCAGCGAACGCTTGCGCGCCAACGGGTTGTCCGTCGCGACCACGCCGTAGCGGCGCTCGGTGCCGAGCAGCGCCGTCTCGAACCGCGCGTCGTCGAGTGCCCTGCGCACGACCGCCACGTCGGCCATGCCCTCGGCGAGCCCGGCCGTCAGCGAGTTCGACTGCACGAACACCAGCGGCAACCCCGGATGCGTTGCGGCCCAGGCCTTCTGCACGCGCCGGGTGTGCTTGCCGAGCGCCGACCAGGCGTAGCCGATGCGCAGTTCGGTCAGCGACTGCGAGGCGATCCGGTGCAGGTGGGCGACCTCGTCCAGCACGCGCCGGGCGCCGTCGAGCACCTGGGTGCCCACGGCGGTGAGCGCGACGTGCCGGGTGGAGCGTTGCAGCAGCCGCACGCCGAGCGCGGTCTCCAGTGCGGCGACCGAACGGGACACCGACGCCTGGGTCAAGTCGAGTTCCTTCGCCGCGTCGGTGAACGTGCCGGCGTCGACCACCGCCACGAACGCCCGCAGGTGCCGCAGATCCATACGTGCAGCGTATAGCTGACGCGGCTGATGCATTTCCCGCATCAAAGTCGGGACCGCAGGCTGGGCGGCATGAAGAGCCTCGGCGGATTCGCCACGATGACCGCGAGCGCGGCCAGCAACCAGATCGGCGCCGCCGTGGGCGCGCACGCGTTCGCCACCATCGGCCCGGCCGGTGTCGTGGCGGTGCGCCAGTTCGTGGCCGCCGCGGTGCTGCTCCCGATGGCCCGGCCGAACCTGCGAAGGTTCACCTGGGCGCAGTGGTGGCCGACGATCGCGCTCGGTCTCGTGTTCGCCACGATGAACCTCAGCCTCTACATGGCGATCGACCGCATCGGCCTCGGCCTCGCCGTCACGCTGGAGGTGCTCGGGCCGCTCGGTGTCGCGCTGGCCGGCTCACGCACGCGGCAGGACTTCCTGTTCGTGCTGATCGCGGCCGTCGGCGTGTACGTGCTGGTGTTGCCGGGCCCCAGCAGCGACTACCTGGGCGTCGGGCTGGGCCTGCTCGCCGCGGGGTGCTGGGCCGCGTACATCCTGCTCAACCGCCTGGTCGGCGCGCGGCTGCCCGGTCTGCAGGCGCCCGCCGTCGCGACCGCGATGTCGGCGACGCTCTACGTCCCCGTCGCGGTGCTGCTGGTGCTGCACGGGAAGCTGACCGGGATGTCGATCCTGTACGCGGTCGGCGCGGGCGTGTTCTGCAGCGTCGTGCCCTACGCCGTCGACGTGATCGCGCTGAGGAAGGTGCCCGCGCGCCTGTTCGGGCTGGCGATGAGCGTGCACCCGGTGCTGGCGGCACTGGCGGGGCTCGTGGTGCTGGGGGAGAAGCTCGACCTCCACCACTGGGCTGGAATCTTGCTCGTGGTCACCGCCAACGCACTCGCGGTGACTTGCTCGAAGTGGTCTGGATCACCTACCGTCAAACCCGAAATGTGAATCCAATTCACTTAGCGGGGTGCTCATGCGGACAAAAGTCTTGACGGTGGTCGCCGCACTCGTCGGTGCGGCGCTGGTCAGCGGCCCGTTCGCGTGGGCCGAACCCGAGCCGTACCTGGTGGGCCGGGGCATCTCCGACGTCACCGGCCCGGCCGCCGAGAACGGCATGATGGGCTACTCCAAGTTCGACCAGAAGACGACGGGCATCCACCAGCGGCTGCGGTCGCGGGCCTACGTCGTGGTCGACCGCGCCACGACCAAGCGCGTCGCGTACGTCAACGCCGACCTCGCGATGATCTTCCGCGCGGTTCAGGAGGGCGTGCTCACCAAGCTGCAGGCGAAGTACGGCAGCACCTACACGCGCGACAACCTGCTGCTCTCCGCCACGCACACGCACAGCGGCCCCGGCGGGCAGTCGCACAACCTCGCCTACAACCTGTCGATCCTCGGCATGCAGCCGCAGGCGCTGGCCGCCGTGGTCGACGGCATCGTCGAGTCGGTCGTCGAGGCGCACGAGGACGTCAAGCCCGGTTCGATCAGCCTCGGCATCGGCGAGCTCACGAACGCATCGGTCAACCGCTCGCGCGTCGCGTTCGACCGCAACCCCGACAAGGGCGCCTTCCCGGCCGGCATCGACCCGCAGATGACCGTGCTGAAGTTCAAGCAGGGCACCGAGAACGTCGGCGCGATCAGCTGGTTCGCCACGCACAACACGTCGATCACCAACGCCAACACGCTGATCAGCCCGGACAACAAGGGCTACGCGGCGTACCAGTGGGAGCACGACGACGAAGGCGTGCGGTACCTGGACGACACGGCGGACTTCGTGGCGGCGTTCCCGAACACCAACGCGGGCGACATGTCGCCGAACCTCAACCTGAAGCCCGGTTCCGGCCCCACCGAGAACGAGTGGGAGAACGCCCGGATCATCGGCGAGCGCCAGAACCGCAAGGCGCAGGAGATCTACCGCGGCCCGCAGTCCGCGATCTCGGGCGGTGTCGACTCGCGGATGCGGTTCGTGGACATGTCGACCGTGCAGGTCGAGGGCCGCTACACCTCCACCGGCCAGCCCGGCACCACCTGCTCGGGAGTCGTCGGCGCGTCCACGATCGCGGGCAGCATCGAGGACGGCCCGGCGATCCCCGGCTTCTCCGAGGGCATGCAGTCGCCGTGGAAGAAGCTCTTCGAGCCGTTGCAGATGGAGGTTCCGCAGTGGCTGCGGGACTGCCAGTTCCCCAAGGCCTCCCTGGTGCCGACGGGTCTGATCGGTGCCACGCCGAACATCGTGCCGCTGCAGATCGTCCGCATCGGACAGTTCCACCTCGTCGCGGTGCCCGGTGAGGTCACGATCACCGCGGGCCTGCGCATCCGCAAGGCGGTGGCCGCCGAGGCCGGTGTGCCGCTGCAGAACGTGCTGATCCAGGGCTATGCCAACGACTACAGCCAGTACGTCACCACGCCGGAGGAGTACGACTCGCAGCAGTACGAGGGCGGCTCCACCCTGTTCGGCCGCAACACGACCCCGGCCTACCAGCAGGAGTTCGCCAAGCTCGCCGCGTCGATGAGGGCGGGGACCACCCTGCCCGCCGGCCCGAACCCCGGCAAGCCGCCGTTCACCGACATCAACCTGCAGACCGGTGTCGTGCTCGACGACAAGCCCGCCGACAAGAAGTACGGCGACGTCCTGATCGCGCCCAAGGCGTCCTACGGTCGCGGCGAGACAGTCACGTCGGTGTTCGTCACCGGCCACCCGAAGAACAACCTGCACCGCAACCACACCTTCCTCGAGGTGCAGCGGCAGGTGAACGGCCAGTGGACGCGCGTCGCCGACGACGGCGACTGGTCGACGCGCTACAAGTGGGAACGGGTCGGCATCGCCTTCTCCAACGCCACGATCACCTGGCAGATCCCGGCGGACACCCCCGCCGGCACCTACCGGATCGTGCACCACGGAGACGAGAAGAGCGGCTGGACCGGCAAGATCACCGGCTTCACCGGCGCCACGGCGGGCTTCACCGTCGGCTGACCTGAACTTGATGAGGGGAGCTTTCATCAACCTCGTTGATGAAAGCTCCCCTCATCAAGTTATTCCCCGGTTCGATGAGGCCGTGATTACGTTGTGCACGATTTAATCGCGCACTAGCTTTATGGCATCACCCCGGAACGCCAGGAGGAAGCCATGAAGCGCCCCGTTCTCGAACCCGCCGCCGCCGAGTTCGCCGCCGCCACCGCCACGCCGCCGTTCCTGTTCGAGATCGCCCCCGAGGAGGGCCGCAAGGCCGTCGACGAGGTGCAGTCGGGCCCGGTGGACAAGCCCGAGATCGACGAGCAGTGGGTCGAGCTGGACGGCTTCAAGGTCCGCGTGGTCAAGCCGGCGGGGGCCACCGGTGACCTCCCGGTCATCCTCTACATCCACGGCGCCGGCTGGGTCTTCGGCAACGCCCACACCCACGACCGCCTGGTCCGCGAGCTCGCCGTCGGCGCCGGGGCCGCGGTCGTCGTCCCCGACTACTCGCTGTCGCCCGAGGCCCGCTACCCGGTCGCGATCAACCAGAACTACGCCACCGCGCAGTGGATCCAGAGCAACGGCGCCGCTTACGGCCTCGACGTGACCCGCGTCGCGGTGGCCGGTGACTCGGTCGGTGGCAACATGGCCGCCGCGCTGACGTTGCAGGCCAAGGAACGCGGCGACATCGCCTTGAAGGCCCAGGTGCTCTTCTACCCGGTGACCGACGCGTCCTTCGACACCGACTCGTACCTGCAGTTCGCCGAGGGCTACTTCCTGCGCCGGGACGGCATGCAGTGGTTCTGGGACCAGTACACGACGAACCCGGTCGAGCGCGCCGAGATCACCGCGTCCCCGTTGCGCGCCACCAGGGAGCAGCTCGCCGGCCTGCCCCGGGCACTCGTGATCACCGCCGAGGCCGACGTGCTGCGCGACGAGGGCGAGGCCTACGCCGACAAGCTGCGCGAGGCCGGCGTGCCCGTCACCGCCGTCCGGTACGCGGGTGCGATCCACGACTTCGTGATGCTGAACGCGTTGCGCGGCACGCACGCCGCCGAGGCCGCGATCAACCAGGCCGTCGCGTTCCTCCGCGAGGCGCTCGAGAAGTAGGCACCGGTTCCCGGCCCCGTTCCCCGAGTGGAGCGGGGCCGAACGGTGTCAGGAGAACCACGGCAGGGCCACGAGCACCACCAGCACCGCCGTCGCCGCGACGAGCAGTACCAGCCCGGTCAGCACGAGCACGACCCGGGGCCACCGCGCACCGGACGGCACGTCCTCGTAGGGCGTGCTGCCCATCGGGGCGGGGAACTGGCCGGTCGCCGGGCTGGGGGCAGCCTGGACGGGGGCCTGGACGGGAGCCGCCTGGGCGGGGGCTGCCGGGGCGTTGTAATTGATCATGCTTCGGCCCACCGGCGGCCACGGCGCCGGGCCGATCTCGGCGGAACCACTTGTTTCATCGGGTTTCTCGGCCATCACGGCCACCCCTTCGACTGGGCGAGCTGCACACACCACGCCGACACCTCGACGAGCAGGAGCACGAGGCCGGCCACGAAGCACCACTGCAGCTTGCGGAGCTTCTTCTCGTTGGCGTCGAGCCACTGTTCGAAGTCGGCCGCGAGATGCCGTCGCATCGAGTCGAGGTCGTGCCCGCGGTCGACCGCGGCCAGCAGCCGTGACGCGCTGGACAGGAACGTCCACCGCCAGACCGGCGCGCAGATCACCAGCGCGAGGACGAGGACGCCGGTCATCGCGGTGATCGCGACGACCGTGGCCGCGCCCCAGCGAGGGGCCTGCAACGCCGTGCCCACGAACGAGGAGCTGACGAGAGCCGCGCCCGCGGTCAGCAGCGTGACCCGCGAGCGGAGGTTGTCGAGCACGCCCTGCTGGTAGCTCAGCGCCCGCAGGGACTCCGAGAACACCAGTTCAAGCCGCCTGTCCGGCTCTCCGCTCTCCACCGGCCCATCATCCGCCGATCGGCTCAGCGCAGCGTGGCCCGAACGGGTGGAGTCAGCCGCGCCGGGTGCTGGTGACGTGGAACGGCGTGCCCTGCTGGCACGTGGTCATCCCACCGGGATCAGCCCGCCCGGTCACCTCCACCACGGCGCCTGCCACCGCGATCGCGGGGTCGGCGCCGAGCAGCAGGTACTGCTGACCACCGCTGGTCAGGAGCGTGCAGCCGGACTCGACGCCGCCCGAGACGGTGCCTCGCAGCGTCGTCACGCCCGGCTCCAGCGCCCGCGACGGCGTGGGCAGCGGAGGCGGCGTGGTCGCGGCCGACAGCGAAGTCGACGTGGGCGGCAACGGCGCGGGAACGCTCGGTGTGGACGTGTCGGTGGTGGGAGTGCTCGACGCAGGCACCTGTGGCGGCGGCACTTGGCCGCACGACGCCAGCACCAGGCACAGCAGCGCGGCCGCTAACCGGCGCATGTCACGTCACCTCCGATGAACCACGGCGACCGGGCACGGCGCGTGGTGGAGCACAGCGTGGCTTACTGAACCCAGAATTGCACGCCTCATCGCGCCACGGCCGTGACTGCCGACCGCGATCAGGGCCGCGCCATCGGCCGCCTGGAGCAACGCGCGGGCGGGAGCGTCGAACGCGACCTCTTGTGCCACGTGGACATCAGGCCACCGCGCGGCGTGGGGTGCCAGGTGCTCGTCCAGCACCTTGGCCAGGTCGACGCGGACGTGGTCGAAGTCCTGCTCGGGCAGTTCGGCCCAGCCGACGTCGTTCCACGCGTGGACGGCGAGCAGCTCACGACCGTGGCGGGCGGCGTGCTCGAAGGCGAACGCGATCGCGTCCGTCGAGGTCTCGGAGCCGTCGACGCCGACGACCACGCGGCCGTCACGGGGGCCGGAGCGGGTCACGATCACGGGGCGCCCGCCGGTGGACACGAGCTCGACGGCGGTGGAGCCCAGGAACATCTCCGCGATGCCCGTGCGGCCGGACGAGCCGAGCACGAGCAGGTCGCCGGGTTCGGTGGCGAGAACGTCGACAGGGCGGCCGATGCGCACGTGCGCGGCCACTGCGAGGTCCGGCCAGTTCTGCCTGATCTCGGCCGCGAGCTCGGTGAGGTGGTCCGCGGCTGCCCTGGACATCGTCTCCTCGGTGACGAACTCCGGCACCGGGATGGACATCGGCGTGAAGACGGGCTCCGGCAGGGGAGCGCGCACGGCGTGGACGACCTGTAGAGCCGCGCCCCGGCGGGAAGCCTCCTCGGCGCCGAAGAACACCGCTTGCCTGGCCAGGCCGGAACCGTCGAAACCCACCACGACCGTGGACATGAGACCACCTCCGACCGGGGCATACCCGATCGGAGGTGGTTTCAAATGTGACCTAGTTGATGACGAACTGCGAACCCGGCTCGATGGAGATGTCGCCGTCCCTCGAGTTGGTGATCGTGACGTTCGTCAGGCGCGCCGAGCCGCGGGCCTGGGCCATCGCGAGGATGCCGGAGCCGTTGTTCGACCTGTCGATGCGGACGTTGGTGATCTGCACGTCCGGCATTCCGCTGCCACCGCCCTTGAACTGGATCCCGTCGTAGGTGGAGTCCAGGATCTCGGTGTCGCGGATGACGACACCGGGGATCGGCAGGTTCTGCGAGAACAGCGTGATGGCGCCGAACTCCTGCGCCTCACCCCAGAACGCGCCGCCCGTGCGGTGCAGGGCGTTGTTGGCGAGCGTCGTCGTCCCGCCGAACGGCAGCGGGTCGTGGTCGGTCGCCAGCATGATGCCGGGGTAGTTCGCCGTGTCGGAGATGATGTTGTTCTCCGCGCGGTTGTTCGAACCACCGTAGATCGCGATTCCGTTGGCACGCCACGGGAGTGCGATCGTGTTGTTGAGGAACGCGTTGCCGTTGCCGGCATCCAGGTTCTGGTCCTTCACGTACTTCGACGCCCACACCGCGAGTGCGTCGTCGCCCGTGGTGCGGAACGACGAGTTGAACACCGTGGAGTTGCGCGTGCCGTTGGTGAAGTTGATGCCGTCGGCGTACGTGTCGCGGATGCGCATCCCGCTGAACTGCAGGCCGTCACCGGGGTTCCAGAGCTCGGGCAGGTTGCTGTAGTCGCGGCCCACCCAGACACCGACGTTGGCGTGCTCGATCCACACGTTGGTGATCCTGGTGTTCTTGCCGAACCGGCCGTTGAGGCCGACGCCGCCCTCCGCGTTGCCGTCACCGCCGCGGATCCGGCCGGAGCCGAAGATCGCGATGTCGGAGATCTGCGTGTTGTCGTCGATGTCGAACCCGAAGTTGCCCTCGTGCGGGTGGTTGATCGTGCCCGCGTCCTGCGGCTGGATCAGGCTGAACAGCTGCGAGTGCCACATGCCCGCGCCGCGGATGGTGGCGTTGCGGATGCCGACCTGGTTGTGGCCGCCGCTGCCGGACTGGGTCAGGATCTTCTTCTCCTGGCGGAACCTGCCCTCCGGGATCCAGACGCACGGGATCTGGCCGGTCTGGTCGGCCGTGACCGCGCGCTGGATCGCGTCGGCGTCGTCGGTCTGGTCGTTCGGCGTGGCACCGTACTGCGTGATGGAGACGCAGTCCGCGGGCTTCTGCGCGGCCGGCGCGACCTGCTCCAGGTCGATCAGGTCGAGGACGTAGAACTGGGCGCTGTCACCGGAATCGCGCTGCAGCTTGAACTTCGTGCCCGCCGGGTAGCTGGAGGCCAGCAGCTGGGAGGTCTCGTCGAACAGCCTGCGGGCGTCGCCACCCGGACGGTTCGTGAGGCCTTCGGGGTCGTCGGTCGTGCCGTAGAGCCAGCTGTGCCGCGAGGACAGGGTCAGCTTCTGCACGAACTGGTCGTTCGCGTAGAGGCTGATCGTCGCCTCCTGGCCCCCGCCGGCGGCGGCGTCCGGGATCGAGTTGCGCACGACGATCGAGTTGGTGCTGACCGTCGAGGTGATCTCCACGAACTGGCCCTGCGAGTCGAGGCGCACCGACTTGCGGCCCGAGGACTCGGACCCGAAATTGGTGTGCCCGAACGTGCGCTCCGCATCGGCCTGCAGCAGCGTGCCCTGGTAACGGCCCGCTTCCGCCTCGTAGCTCGTGAACGGCACGGAGGCGCCGCGCCCGACCACAATGGACTGCGTCGCGGTGTTGTTGGTCTCGTTGGTCTCCGCGACCTGGCCGGTGGCGTCCGCCGTCGCGGTGGCCGTGGCGCCGCCGTTCGTGGCGGTCCAGGTGCCGACGTTGACCGTGACGGTCTGACCGGCGTTGATCGCTCCGGTGTTGGCGGTCAACGTGCTGCTGCCGACGGCCACCCGCGTGACCGACGCGCCGGCCGCCGACGTGCCGCGGTTGGCGACCTGCACCGCGAACGTCACCTGCTGGCCCGCCGCCGGGGACGACGGGTTCGGCGTGACACCGGTGATCTGCAGGTCCGGTCCCGGTGCCTGGCCGACGACCAGGGGAGAGCCGGAGGTGAAGGTGTTGTTGCCCTCGTTGGTCTCCGCGACCTGGTTGGCCGGGTCGACCGTGGCCGCGGCCGCGTAGGACCCGGCGCCACGCCGACCGGCGTCGACGGTGACGGTGGCCGTGGCTCCGGGAGCGAGGCCGCCGACCTGGGCGGTGCCCGCGGCGGTGCCGCCGAGGGTGATGTTCAGCGTCGTCGCGCCGGACGCCACGGTGCCACCGTTGCGCACGGTCGCGGTGAGCCTGATCGTGTCGGCCTCGCTCGGGCTCGCCGGCGTCCACGTCAGGTTCGTGACGGTCAGGTCGGGCGCCGGCGCGGAGGCGCCGAACACCTGGAACTCGGCGACCTGGCCGCCGGGGGCGCCGGTGTTGGAGTAGAAGTGCAGCCGCACGTCCGAGGCCCTGCCGCTCACCGGGATGGTGACGGTGTTGCCGGTGGCCGGGTCGAACCGGTAGTCGGCGCGTGCCTTCAGAGTGCCGAACGCCGTGGCGCTCGCCTCACGGCCGAGCACCTCGAAGTTCTGCGTGCGCGCACCCCACGCGCCGTCGGGGTTGAGCTTGACGACGACCGAGGTGACGTCCGCGTTCGAGCCCAGCTTCGCGGTCAGGTGACCGGGGAGGCCGTTGGACTCCCAGTACGTGCCGGTGTTGCCGTCGACCGCGTTGCCCGGCACGTAGGTGTGCACGTGCCCGGACTCCTCGACCGGCTTGCCCGCCGCGAGGTTGTCCCCGGGAGGCGGAGGGTCGACCGGTCCTGACTCGCCGTGCACCTCGAACTCGCTGAGCTGGGCGGCGGCCCAGCCGGTGTTCGCGGTGATCGTGACGCGCACGTACCTGGTGCTGGTGGCCGGGAAGTCCAGCGTCACCGTGTTGCCCGAGCCGGGGGAGAAGACCCGCCCGCCGGAACCGACGATGTCGCTGAACTGCGAACCGGTGGAACTTCCTTGCACGGCAAGCGTTTGCGTGCGCTGCTCCCAGTTCGAGGGCAGGCGCAGCACGACCTTGCTGACGCTCTTCGCGGCGCCCAGGTCGGCCTGGATCCACTGGGGGAACGCGCCGTTCGCGCTCTCCCAGTAGCTGCCCTGGTTGCCGTCACCGGCGTTCCCGGCGCCGTACGGGCCGTTGGTGCTGGAGGCGGTCAGGTTCGCGGACAGCCTGACGACCGCGGCTCCTGCCGTGGGTGTCAATCCGAACAGTGCGAGGGCGCTGACAAGGGCAGCGCTCACCGCACGCCTGAATAGCGTGTTTTTCATTGAATTGTCCTTCGCGGCAGGGAAATCAGTTGATATTGATCTTGAAGGTGGACGTCGTGTTCCTGATGTCCTGGAAGTTGTTGCTGAACCTGAGGCCGTTGAACGTGACCTCACCGACGGCCGGGCCCTGACCTTGCTCCGGCATCTCGTTGGCCCACAGGCCGAAGCCGGACTTGGCGTCGAAGGCGTCGCCGCTCTTGCGCGCACCCGAGATGCTCACGTTGGACAGCACCGTGTCCTGGAAGACGTTCTCGGCCGCACCGTTGTACTTCGTCTGGAACATGATTCCGCTGTACGTCGGATCGATGATCTCGACGTCGTTCACCCGGATCCCCGTGTACTTCTTGGAAGCGGAGAACATCCAGATCGCGCCGAACGTCTGCGCGCCCCAGAAGTGGCCGCCGGACCGGACGAGCGTGAGCCCGCTGAACGTCGTCGGCTCGGGCCCGAAGTCCTCCATCGGGTACCCGAAGTCGAGCGAGCTGATCGTCACGGCGGAGTAGGTGAGCGTGTCCGCCACGTAGATGTTGCGGAACGTGTTGAGCTTGCCGCCGTAGACCGCGAGACCGGCCGCGCGCCACGGGGTCAGCACGGAGAGGTTCTCGAACACGTTGTTCTGCTGGCCGCTGCCCCCGCCGTCGGTGGCGGCGAACAGCGCGAACGCGTCGTCACCGGTCGACCGGGCCTCGATGTTCGCGATCCGGTTGCCCGCAGACCCGTTGGTCAGGTTGAGGCCGTCCGCGTACATGTCGCGAATGCGGCTGTCCCTGATGACGTTGTTGTCGACGTTGTTGCCCCAGAACAGGCACATCATGTGCTCGACCCAGATGTTCTCGATCGTCATGTTCTGCACGCCGGCGAAGTCGAACACCTTGCCCGGCCCGTTGATGCGCGCGGTGTAGTTGCCGAACACCGCGAACCCGCTGAACGTCGACCCGCTCGCGGACGACTGCGCGCTGAAGCCGATGTCGGTGTTCTCCTGCGTGAGCGGCGCCTGGAACCGGGTGAACCAGGGTCCCGCGCCGACGACCCGGACCGCCTTGCCGTAGACGTTGAACTTCTGCGCCGTCTGGTAGGTGCCCGCGGGCAGGTAGACGCCGATCAGAGTGCCGGTCGTGTCCATCCGGACGCGGTCGAGCGCGTTCTGCACGTCCTGGTGGGTGAACCCGGCGGGCACGGCATAGTGTGCGGCGTCGGGGTTTCCGGCTGCCGTCACCTGTTCGAAGTTCACGAAGTCGATCGCGTAGTTCGTGGTGTTGGCCGCGTCCTTCTGCAGCTTGATCTTCGTGCCCGCCGGGAACGTCGAGTTGAGCATCACGTTCGCCTCGTCGTAGATGTGGCGCGGCCCGCCCGCTCCCGGCGAGTTGCCGGGCTCGGCCTCGTTGCCGTACTGCCACATGTACTTCGACGTCAGGTCGACGGCCTTGTGGAACTGGCCGTTGACGTAGACGTTGAGGTTCGACGTGATGCCGCCGCCACCGGAGCTGTCCGGGATGGAGAAGCGGGTGACGAGGGTGTTGGTGGGGCCGGACGTCGTGAACTCGACCGACTGGCCGGTGGCGTTCAGCGTGACCGCACGGCGGCCCGACGCCTCACCGGCGAGGTCGCCGATCGTCCTGTTCGGACTGAGGACCTGCGCGCCGCCGCCGGCGGTGGCGTCCTCGGCCTCGACGTGCTGCCACGGAACGCTGGCACCGCGGCCGATGAACAACGACTGCTCGCTGGTGTTGTTGCCCTGCTTGGCAGGGATCTCGTTGCCATCGTTGGCGATGGTCGTGCGGACGGTGTAACGGCCGTCGGCGGCGGGCCACGTGCCGAGGTTGACCGCGGCGGTGGTCGCACCCGCGTTGATCGTGCCGGTGTGGCTGCCGGTCAGCGTGCGCACGGTCTGGCCGCTGCTGTTCAGCAGCGTGACCGTGATGCCGTGGGCGCCGGCCGCGCTGGCGATGGTGCCCTGGTTCTTGATCGCGACGCTGAACGTGGTGGTCTGGCCGCCGGCCGGGTTGCTCGGCGACCACGACGGCACGGCCACCAGGTCGGAGCTCGGGACCGGCGTCACGACCAGCGGGTCCGGGTGGATGCGGGAGTTGTTGGTCTCGTTCTGCTCCGCGACCTTCTTGGTCTCGTCGACCTTGGCCGTGTACTCGTAGCTGCCCGAGGGACGGGCCGCGATCGTGGTGCTCACAGTGGCCTGCGCGCCTGCCTCGAGGGCACCGACCTGGGCCGTGCCGACACTGGTGGTGCCGAGGAAGAACGTCACGTCGGTGGCGGTGCTGGCCGCTGAGCCCGCGTTGCGGACGGTGGCGTTCAGCGTGATCTGGTCCGTCTCGACGGGGCTCGCGGGCGTGACCGACGTCGTGGTGACGGTGAGGTCGGGATTCGGGGCAGGGGTGCCGAACACCTGGACCTCCGCCACCTGGGCGCCGGGCGCACCGGTGTTGGACGTGACGCGCAGCTGCAGATCGGCCACCCGCGCGGACGCGTTGATCGTGACGGTGTTGCCGGACGCCGGGTCGAAGCGGTGGTCGCGGCCCGCGACGAGGCTCGTGAAGCCGGTGGCGTTCTGCTCGCGGCCGAGGACCTCGACGTTCTGCGTGCGGGCGCCCCAGGCCGAGTCGGGGTTGAGCTTGACCACGACGGAGCTGACGTCCGCGTTCGATCCCAGTTGGACGGTCAGCGTGCCGGGGAACCCGTTGGACTCCCAGTAGGAGCCCACGTTTCCGTCGTTGGCGTTGGCGGCGACGAAGGTGTGCACGTTGTGGTTCGCCGTGACGGGCTTGCCCTGCGCCAGGTTCGTGCCGGTGGCGCCTTCGCGCGTCACGGTGTTGCTGGCGGGGGACTGGTTGCCGGCCGCGTCCTTCGCGATGACGTGGTAGCTCACGCGCAGGCCGTCGGGCTGGCTGTCGGTGTAGGTCGTGCCGGTCACCGTGGTCCGCAGGGTGCCGTTGGCGTAGACGTCGTAGGCGGTGACGCCCGTGTTGTCCGTGCTCGCGTTCCAGGTCAGCCGGATCTGTCCGGCCTGCGGCTGGGTCAGGGCGAGGTTGACCGGTGCGGTCGGTGCCTGCGTGTCACCCCCGGTGGGGCCCTGCACCTCGAACTCGCTGAGCTGGGCCGCGGGCCAGCCGGTGTTCGCGGTGATCCGCAGCCGCACGTACCGCGTGGTGGCGGCGGTGAAGTCGATGGTGACGGTGTTGTTCGCGGACGGGGTGAACTCGTAACCCCTGGAGGCGACGAGGTCCGTGAAGGTCTGGCCGTCGGTGCCGCCCTGGACCGCGAGGGTCTGGGTGCGGGCGCCCCAGCCGCCGGTCGGGAGCTTCAGCACGACCCGGTCGGCCTTCACGGCGGCGCCCAGATCGGCCTGGATCCACTGCGGGAACGCGTTGTTCGCGCTCTCCCAGTACGTGCCCTGGTCGCCGTCACCGGCGTTGCCCGGCCCGTAGTTCTGGTTGGTGCTGCTCGCGCTGTACGTCGCCTGGAGGTTCGCGCTCACCGCGGCCTCGCGCACTTCGAGCTTGGCCGTGGTCCTGGTGGCACGGACGTGCCGGACCAGCGTCGGATCGACCTGGAACGTCACCCTGCCGTTCTTGAAGTCGTGTGGTCGTTCCGCGACCAGCGTCGACCAGCCTCTGCCGTCCAGGCTCGTCTGCACGGCGAACGTCTCGGTGCTGTTCTTCGGGGCGCTGAGGGTGACCTGGTCGATCCGGGTCTGTTCGGCCAGATCCAGGCTGACAGGGGCGGCCTGGGCGGCGGGGGCGATGGTCAGGGTCGCCGCCGCGGTGACCAGTGCCGTCAACGGGGCTAGCAGGGAGCGAACGCGTGTCGTCGGTGACATGGCGTGCTTGGCCCTTCTCGGTGGGGACGCGAGGGGGTGTGGCGCGCCTCACCGTAGAAGTGACTAGCAGATTACCGCAATATCTCGACGTGATTGCGCAAATTTGCGACATAGCGCTCTGAGTAGGAAAGGCGGGTGTTCGTTCCCGTGTCCGACCAGTGTCGCAACGTGCACAAGGCCGACCACCAGCAGCTGGACATCCGGTGTTGCAGGAGGTTCGGGCCCGAACCTGCCCAAGAAATTGATGGAGTTGCGATGGTTCCGGCTTGCGAGCACTTGCTGTGGGCTTGCTGAGCTTGCGTAAGGCTTGCGCAACTTTCAGAGGGGCGCGAACAACCTTCTGGCTCGGTTCAGCAGATCCAGCCGGTGCTCACGCTGCCGGAGCGAGTGCCCCTCGCCGGGATAGACGACGAGTTCGGAGTGCTTCACCGCGCCGTGCAGGAGTTCGGCTTGCTCCACCGGCACGTTGGTGTCCTCCGCGCCGTGCACGATCAACATCGGCGTGGAGATCCGATCCGCGTAGGTGATCGGACTGTGTTCGGGGCTGTCGCCCAGCGCCGCCTCGAACGCACCCCATTCACCGGTGGCGATCAGCTTCGGCCAGTCGGAGATGCCCGCCCCCACCAACGCGGCCTTGAATCGATCCGTCCTGGTCGTCGCCCACGCGGCCATGAACCCGCCGTGGCTCCAGCCGGCGATGCCGAGCCGGTTCCCGTCCGCCACGCCCTGGTCGACGAGCAGGTCGATGCCGGCCTCGATGTCGTGCCACTCCTCCTGGCCGACCTTCTTGGCGACGGCCGCCGCGAACTCGTGGCCGTGGCCCTGCCCTCCCCGCGGGTTGGGTAGGAAGGTCGCGATCCCCTGATGCGCGAACCACTGCGCCGACGGCACCCAGTGCAGCTGCAGGTCGTCGGTCCACCGGTCGTACGGCCCGCCGTGGACGATCGTGACGAGACGAGACGGTCCGTCTCGTTCCGTCCAGCCGACGGGGAGCACCAGGAGACCGTCGAGGTCGAGTCCGTCGCGGGCTCGGTAGTGGAGACGTTCCTGGGTGCCCCACGCGATGCCGTCGACATCGCGGTAGCGGGGTGGCAGGTGCGACCCCGTCACACGGCCGAGGAAGGTGCCGTCGAGGCGGTGGAACTCGGTGTCCAGTCCGGTCGCGACGACCATGACCGGCGCGCTGCCGTCGTCCTGCACGAGGTCGATCGGGCAGGCGCGCATGCCCTCGGTGAGGTTGTGGTGGCGCTGGTCGAAGACGGCGTTGCCGCCCTGCAGGTGCGGCGGTGTCAGCGCGAGGTAGAAGACTTCGTCGCCCCACCACACCGGCGAACCGGCGTCCGCGGGTGTCGTGCCCAGGTCGGTGACGGTCCCGTCGGTCTCCACGACGTGCAGCGCGGGGTTGAGCAGGCCGGGGTCGATCTCCGGTGACGACCAGGTGATCACCGCGAGCCGGCCGTCGGGGTGCTTCGCGACCTCGGCGACGTGACGGCCCGGGATGCTCACCCCCGTGGGTGCGTCCTTCGCCGGCGGCGGGCTGTGGCCGGCGGTGATCTCGTCGGTCAGTTCGCGCACCGCGCCCCCTTCTCTTGATCTCCAGTTAACTACAGGTTCTACGGTCGGGCCATGACGATTCTCGTTGCGGGGGCGACCGGAAATGCCGGAGCCCAGGTGGTGCAGGAACTGCTCGCGCTGGGCCAGCGGGTCCGCGCGATCACCAGGAACGCGGCGACGGCACGGCTCCCGGCCGGTGTCGAGGTCGTCGAAGCAGACCTGACCAGGCCGGAGACGATCCCGTTCGAGGGCGTCACCGCCGCCCACCTGCTGGCCAGCGCGGGCGACGACTACGCCGAACTGCTCACCGGGCCGGACCTGCTGCGGCGGGCGGAGAAGGCCGGCGTCCGCAGGATCACGCTGGTGTGGAACGGGTACCGGAGTCCGATGGAGGAGGCGGTGACGGCCGGTCCGCTGGAGTGGACCGTGTTGCGGCCGGGTGACTTCATGTCGAACTCGCTGGCCTGGGCCGAGTCGGTGCGCCGGGAGGGGGTGGTGCGCGAGCCGTTCGCGTACGCGCGGAGTGCGCTCGTGCACGAAGGCGACATCGGCGCGGTGGCGGCCGCCGTGCTCGTGAGGGGTGGGCACGGCGGCCGCACGTACGCGTTGACGGGGCCGGAGGCGTTGTCCGTGCCGGAGCAGGTGGCCACCATCAGCGCGGCGATCGGCCGGGAGATCAGGTACGTCGAGCAGTCCGAGGCGGAGGCACGGGACGAGATGCTCAGGGCGGGGCGGCCCGCGGAGTTCGCCGACGTGCTGCTCGGCTGGAAGCGGGACATGCCCGCCGAGGGGTACACGGTGGTGCCGAGCGTCGAGGAAGTGCTGGGAAGGCCCGCGCGCTCCTTCGCCTCGTGGGCTCGGGAGCACGCGGGCGCCTTTCTCTAGCGGAGCAGGTACGCGTTGACGATCGTCTGCTCCACGGTCTGGCCGCTGCCGGACGCCTTGGCGCGCAAGGAGACCGACTTGGCGTCCTTCGGGTGGGCGAGCAGCACGCGGTTGGCCGTGATCTGCGTGCGCTTCCACGTCGTGCCGCCGTCGTAGGAGACCTCGACGGACGTCACGCGTACCGAGTCCACCTGCGACTGCGTGGAGATCGGCACCGAGAGCATCTGGCCGGCGCGGGCGTAGCCGTCGTCGTCCAGCTGCGGGGCGAAGCGGATGACGGACAACGGCAGTGCCGTTTGCCGGGCCGTCGTGCCACTGCGGAACGTCCACACGCCGAACACCTTGGAGCTGAGGGCGTTGTTCCGCACGGCGGACGTTTCCAGGCGGTAGTGCGCGGCGCCAGGCTGGACGTCGAGCATCGCCCAGCCCGGCTCAGCCGTCTCGACTGCCTTCACGCCGTCGCGGTACAGGGTCGTGCGTGCCTCGGTCACGGGGCCGTAGCCCTCGTTGCCCGCGTTGTCGCCGTACAGAGGCACGGTGATCCGGACGAAGTCGCCGGTGCGGAACGAGTGCGGGATGTCGCGGGCCGGGGGGAGCGCCGGGCCGAACACCGGGCGGTGGAACGGTTCCACGTACGACCTGCCCGGCTTGTAGTGCCGCAGCGGGGTGACGAGCGCGCCGATGTTGCCGGTCTCGTCGAACAGGTTGAACCGGCGCGACCAGTCACCGCCCTCGCCGCCGTAGTACTCGGTGCGCTGGCCGGGAACGAAGTTGTCCAGCGAACCGTAGGTCCAGTCGGCGCGGCCCTCGGGTGAGGAGGTGTGGCCGATCGACGCGCTCTGGCCCGGTTTGAGAGCGGGCATGTCGACCTTGACCGTCGCGAGGTCCTTCTTCGCGACGGTCTTCGTCAGGCCGTTCGGCGCGGATCCCTTCTGGTACCAGGCGAGTCCGTAGAAGTCCGGGCCCGCGGTCCAGAACGTGGCGATCTTGCCGGTGACCTCGTTCGAGTCGGGGCCGAGGCTCGCGACGCCGAGGTGGTCGACGGAACCGCCGACCGAGAAGTTGCCGATCGTGTAGCTGGTGCCGTTGACGACGCGTTCGAAACCGGTCTGCAGCAACGAGAGCTGCGCGGTGACCGGCAGCGTCACCTTGACGGGCTTCGCCTGGCGGGCGTCGAGGCTGATCGTCGTGGCGCCGGAGACGGTCAGGTTCGGGTAGTTGATGACGTCGTGGGTCCAGGCGCCGGACGACGACAGCACGCTGCCGGTCAGCATGTACCGGCCCTTGGCGACGCGGGCGACGCCGGTCGTGCTGTTCGGCCAGACGCGGGCGCCGGTGTCGACGTTGATCAGGAACGCGAAGGTCGACGCCGTCGTGACGCCGGACCGTTCGACACCGGTGACCTTGACGTCGTAGCTCTCCACCTCCAGGTCGGCCACGACGGCCGTGCGCAGGCCGCTCGCGACGATCGCGCCGCCGAACACGCCACCCGCGGGCTGCTCGGCGACGTCCGCGGTGACCGTGGCCGTCGCGGTGCCGCCCGCCGGAACCGTGAGCTCGGCGGGGGAGACGCTGAACAGGGTGCCGTTCGTCTCCGCGGTGAGGTCGAGCGTGACGGCTTCGGACCCCGCGTTGGAGTAGGTGATCTCTCTGGTGAGCGCGGGTTCGCCGGTGTGCGGCCACTGGTGGGCGCCGAAGGTGATGCTCGTCGGGTTCGACGTCACGTTCTGCTTGATCAGCTTGGCGACGTCGACACGGCCGGAGCCCTGTTCGAACGGCGTGAGCTTCTCCGTCGGCGTGGTGGTACCGGTGAGCCGCGCCTTGAGGGCGGCACCGTTCAGTTCCGGCTGCTGCTGGCGCAGCAGCGCCGCCGCGCCCGCGACGTGCGGGGTCGCCATCGAGGTGCCGTCGAGCGAGGTGTAGCCGTCGGCGACCGGTGCGCCGATCCTGCCGTCGGAGTGCAGGGCGGCGACGATGCCGACGCCGGGTGCGGTGAGGTCTGGCTTGAGCGCGCCTGCCTGCGTCGGGCCGCGGCTCGAGAACTCCGCGATGCCGTTCTGGTCGTCGACCGCTCCGACGGTCAGCGCCGCGTCGGCGGTGCCGGGTGAGCCGACCGTGCGCGCGTTGGGTCCGCTGTTGCCCGCGGCGATCACGAACAGCGCGCCCTTCTCGGTGCTGAGTCGGTTCACGGCTTCTTCGAGGGGCTCGACTTCGGGCGTGTCGTAGCCGCCGAGGCTCATGTTGATGATCTGGGCGCCCTGCCCGACCGCCCACTCCATGCCGGCGATGATCCCGCTGTCCTGCCCGGAACCGTTGTCTCCCAGCACCTTCACGTCGAGGATGCTCGCCTCCGGCGCGACGCCGCGGTACTTGCCACCGCTCTTCGCCCCGGTGCCCGCGACGATCGACGCCACGTGCGTGCCGTGGCCGTAGTGGTCGCCGTTGTCGGGGGAGTTCGAGAAATTGCGTTCCCCGATCTCGCGGTCCGCGAGGTCCGGGTGGGTGTTGTCGACGCCGGTGTCGAGGACGGCGACCGTGATGCCCTTGCCGGTCAGGCCCGCCGCGTAGGCGGCGGGGGCGTTGATCTGGGCGACGCTGCGGTCGAGGTTCGCCTTGCGCCGGGCGTCGAGCCAGATCTTCTTCGCGCCGGACGCGGACAGTGTGCCGATGAGCGGAGTCTTGGCCGCGTCGAACGCCACGCCGTTGATGCTGCGCAGCTGGAGACCGGACTGCGCGCTGAGAGTGCCTTCGGGGTAGGTGGCGATGACCGGGAGGGTGCCGCCGTACGTCGCGAGCTCGGTGACGTCGAAGAGGCGCTCGTCGAGCCGGCCGTCCGCGATCATCGGAATGGCGTCGTGCGGCACCACGTACTCGTGTCCTGCGACGGTGTACGTCGAGAACAGGACACGCTCACGGCCGGGCGCGGGCCTGATCGCGCGCTGCCCGGTGAGGACCTGGTCCCCGGTGATCAGCGTGACGGTCGGCGCTGGTGTCGCGGCCGGTGGTGGAGAGGCATGAGCCTGGCCCGCGGTGAGCAGTGCGCCGGCCAGTACGACGACTCCGAGTAAGCGCACCCGGTCCTCCGTAGGGTTGTGAGAGCGTTCTCACGGACCGTAATGAGGTGCTCACCTGGCTGACAAGGTCTACACCAATTTCCGGCACGCTTTAATCTTTGCGCCATGACGGGCCTGCGTGAACGCAAGAAGGCGGCGACCAGGGAAGCGCTGGGTGACGCCGCCTGGAGCCTGTGCGTGGAGCACGGCCTCGACCGGGTGACGGTGGACCAGGTCGCGCGAGCGGCCGGGGTGTCGCTGCGGACGTTCTTCAACTACTTCTCCTCCAAGGAGGAAGCAGTCGTCGCCGGAGACACGGCCACGGCGCTCGCGTTCGTGGAGGAGTTCGCCGCACGGCCCGCAGACGAACCGGTGCTCGTCGCGTTGCGCGAGGCCCTGCGGACGATCTACCCGCGCTACGTCGACCTCGACCGCCTCCGGCAGCTGCGCCGGCTCCGGCGCGACCCCGCACTGCTGCCGCACGTGTTCGCCGCCTACTCCGCCCGCGAGCAGGCGCTGGCGGCGGCGATCGCGGTGCGCTGCGGTGCGGACCCCGAGGTGGACCCCTATCCGGCCGTGACGGCGTCGACGATCCTCGCGTCGATGCGCGCGGTCGTGCAGTGGTGGCTGGACACGCCCCAGGCCACGGACAGGTTCGACGTCACCGAGCTGGTCGGCCGGATGATCGACCAGCTCGGTGACGGGTTCACCAGGTGACCGGGAGCCTGTGCACGCCGTAGATCGACATGTCGGTCCGCAGCGGCACCTCGTCGGCGGGCACGGCGAGCTTCAGCGCCGGCAACCGGCGCAGCAGCTCGCTGAAGCCGACCGCCATCTCCACGCGCGCCAGCTGCTGGCCGAGGCACTGGTGGATGCCGTGCCCGAACGCCACGTGGTGGCCGCGCGGCCGGTCGACCAGGAGCGCGTGCGGGTCGTCGTACTGGCTGTCGTCGCGGTTGACCGCGGGCACCGACACCACGACCGTCTCGCCGGCGCGGATGGTGGCACCGCCGATCACGAGGTCCTCCTTGGCGTGCCGTGAGACGCCCGAGCTGATGATGGACAGGTACCGCAGCAGCTCCTCGACCGCGTTCTCGGTCAGCTCCGGGTCGTCACGGAGCTTGGCGAACTGGTCGGGGTGCTCCAGCAGTGCGAACGTGCCGAGCGCCAGCATGTTCGCCGTCGTCTCGTGGCCCGCGATGAGCAGCAGGTTCGCGATGCCGGTGAGCTCGTTGTCGTTGAGGTCGGTGTCGCGCACGAGTCCGGACAGCAGGTCGTCGCCGGGGCTCTGCCGCTTCGCGCGCACGAGCCCGTACATGAACTTCCGCAGCTCGGTGGTGTTCTTGATCTGTTCGTCGACCGTGGTGTTCAGGCTGAGCAGCTTGGACGTGCGGCGCTGGAACTCGTCGCGGTCGCCGTAGTCGACGCCGAGCAGCTCGCAGATCACGAGCGACGGCACGGGCAGCGCGAAGTCGTGCACGAGATCGGCCGGCGGTCCCTTCTCGATCATCGCGTCGAGCCGGGCGGTGACGATCTCGTGCACGCGCGGCGTGAGGTCCCGCATCCTGCGCACGGTGAACTGCCCGGTCAGCAGCCGGCGGTAGCGGGTGTGCTCGGGGGCGTCCATGAAGATGAACGACCCGGCCCGGCGCTCCGGCGGGAACAGCTCCGCGTGCAGCTCGGGAGAGATCAGCGCCCTCGCCCGCGGGCTGTTGATCCGGTCCGAGCTCATCTGCGGCGCGGCGAGCACCGCCCGTGCCTCGTCGTGCCCGGTGACGAGCCAGACGGTGTCGCCGTTGTGCTCGATCCTGTGGATCCGCCCGTGCTCGCTCAGCTCGACCAGCCCGGTGGCCGGGTCGAACGGGCACGTGCCGCGGTTGGTGAGTTCAGCGGGCAACTGCGGGCGGATGAGCTCCTGCGCGCTGCGCTGCCGCTCGGCCGTGGACATGGCCTCTCCCTGTCTGACCCGGTGTGACCGGGCCGTGGCTCGGCGTCACCTCCACGGTACCGATACTTGCGCGTTGTGCAAGATTTTTAACCTGGCTTTGGACAACGCGGCTTCAGACCGCGAACACCTGCGCGTCGTCCGCGAAGGCCTTGAACTCCAGCGCGTTGCCCGCCGGGTCCAGCAGGAACATCGTCCACTGCTCGCCCGGCTCGCCCTTGAACCGCACGTACGGCTCGATGACGAACTTCGTACCGGCGCCGGTCAGCTTGGCTGCCAGCGCCTGGAACTCGTCCACGGTCAGGACCAGGCCGAAGTGGGGGACCGGCACGTCGTGACCGTCGACCGGGTTGCTGACGCGCTCGGTCCTCGGTGCGAGGTGGGTGACGAACTGGTGGCCGTGCAGGTTCCAGTCGATCCAGGTGTCGGAGCTGCGCCCCTGCTCGAGGCCGAGGGTCTCGCCGTAGAACTCGCGGGCGGCGGAGAGGTCGTCGACGGGCATGGCGAGGTGGAAGCGGGGGATGTTCGGCA
The DNA here is from genome assembly GCF_033949925.1 of Lentzea kristufekii. Taxonomy (NCBI): domain Bacteria; kingdom Bacillati; phylum Actinomycetota; class Actinomycetes; order Pseudonocardiales; family Pseudonocardiaceae; genus Lentzea; species Lentzea kristufekii. Next base: position 65,722 of record NZ_JAXAVV010000033.1, on the reverse strand, counting down.
TGTAGGAATGTTAACATTCAGACAAGATGTCGTCTTGTTAACATTGCTCACATGACAGTGGGTCCGGCGCGACGGCGCGGTCTGGGCAGCGAGGTCGCGGACATGATCCGCGAGGCCATCTTCGACGGCGGCTACCCGCCGGGCAGCGCGCTACGCGAGGTGGAGCTGTCCACGGCCCTGGAGGTCTCGCGCGGTCCTGTCCGGGACGCGCTGCGCCTGCTCGAACACGAGGGCCTGGTGCGCACCGAGTGGCACCGAGGCACCACGGTGGCCGAGCTGTCCCTGGAGGACGTCGCGGAGCTGGACAGCCTGCGGGGCGCCCTGGAGACGCTGGCCGTCCAGCGCGTGGTGGCCACGGGCGCCTCACTGGAGAAGATCGCCGCGGCCGCGCTGGAGATGGAGCGCGCCTCGACGCCGCACGAGATGGTGCGGTGCGACATCGCGTTCCACGACGCCGTGTACGCCGCCGCCGGCCACTCGCGACTGACCCAGGCCTGGGAGGCGATCCGGTCGCAGGTGCACCTGTTCCTGATCACGCGGGTGCGGCTGAGCACGGACGGGTACCTGGAGCAGATCCGCGACGAGCACCGGGACCTGGTGGCCGCGCTGCGGCTGGGGAACGTGGAGGGGGCGCTGAAGCTGTTCGCCGAACACCGCAGGCACGCGTTCGACGTCCTCACCTCCGGTTCCTGAGCCTGGTCGCAGTTGCTCCGAACGGGCTTACGACCGCTCACGAACGCGTGGATTCACTGGGCTGAAGAGGTGATCGGAACGATCACCCGCCCGCTGGCGCTCCTACGCTCGCCGAGTGGACCTGCAGGCACTGAAGTACGAGGGCGACCCGCTCGCTGACGCTGTGATCGCGCACCTGATCGAGAGCGGCGATTTGAACGAGGTCAACCAGGTGCTCGCGGAGTTCCGCGGCAACGACGAGCCCATCCCGGCGCACCTGCCGCCCGTGGTCCGCGACTACCTCGTCGCCACCGACGATCCGCCCGAGTGGATGGACGAGGAACGCGTCGCCCGCGCGCACGAGTTCTTCGTCGACGACGGTGTGCATGTGGCGTCGGTGCTGTCGTTCGGTGCGATGGTCAACTGCTACGCGCAGCCCAGGCCGTCCCGGGTCCTCACGCTCACGCACCGGCTCAACCAGCCGCACCGCAGGCTGTCGGAGACGTCGCAGTTCGTGCTGAACATGATGGAGCCCAACGCTTTCGGCACGGGCGGCTCGTTCGTGCCGACCATCCAGAAGACCCGGCTGATCCACGCGGCGGTCCGCTACTTCGTCGGCCGCTCACCGGAATGGGACCACGAAGCGGACGGCGTCCCGGTCTGCCAGCAGGACCTGCTCGGCGCGCTGCTGATCTTCTCGGTGCAGGTGATCGACGGCATGCGCCGCATCGGCGTCTCGGTGACCGACACCGAGGCCGAGGACTACTACCACGTCTGGCGCGTCGCAGGGGCGGTGCTCGGCATCCGCCCGGACGCGATGCCGGACACGCTGGCCGAGGCCGAAGTGCTCAGCAACACCATGGTGCGGGCGTCCTACGCGCCGTCGAAGGAAGGCGTCGAGCTCACCAGGAACCTGGTCGAGCTGTACGAGAAGTTCGTACCCGGCAGGGCTTTCGACGGTGTGGTCGCGGCGATGGTGCGGCAGGTCGTCGACGAGGAGGTCGCAGACTGGCTGGAGGTCCCGCGCTCCCGGGGCTGGACCACGGCGGTCCGGACGGGCGCGAAGGTCATGGGTGTGTTCGAACGCGGCGAGGACCGCAGCCGGGTCGCCCGCGCCGTGCTCGACAAGGCGGGCGACCTGTTGCTCGGCGCGAGCGTCCGCACCCTCACCGACGGCCAGCCGACCGCCCTGGTCGTGCCTGCCTGCCTCCGCCGCTAGAGCCCTAGAGCCAACCGTGCTCGTGCGCGACCGAGAACGCCTCGGCACGGCCCGCGACACCGAGCTTGGCGACCGCGGCGGACAGGTGGTTCCGCACCGTCCCGGCGGACAACGACGTGCGCGTGGCGATCTCGGCGACCGGGGTGCCGAACTCGCTGAGCCGCAACACCTCCAGCTCACGTTGCGTCAGCGGGCACGGGGGAGCGGCGAGCGCGTCGGCGGCGAGAGCCGGGTCCACCCAGCGCGAACCCGCGTGCACGCGGCGGATCACGTCGGCCAGCGTGCCGCCGGGCGATCCCTTGGGCAGGAAGCCCTTCGCGCCCGCGTGCAGGGCCTGCTGCAGGTGCGGCGGACGGCCCCGGCCGGTCAGGATCACCACGGCGCACGACGGCAGCACGCGAGCCAGCTCCTCGGTGACCTCCAGGCCGTCCAGCAGCGGCATCTGCAGGTCCACCACGGCCACGTCCGGGCGGTGTGCCCGCGCGGCCTCCACGGCGGCCCGGCCGTCACCAGCGCGGGCCACCACCTCGAGATCCGGCTCCAGCCCGAGCAGCGCCGCGAGCGCGTCGCGGATCAGCTCCTCGTCGTCGGCCAGCAGGACCCTGATCACGCGGGCACCACGACCTGAAGCGTGAACACGTCCCCGGACTTCTCCACGGACACCTGACCACCCACGGCCGCGAGCCGCTCCCGAAGGCCGCGCACCCCGTTGCCCTCACCTGACGGCTTCTCGGTGCCGTCGTTCGTGACGGTCATCCGCACCTCTTCGCCGGCGACAGCGACGTCGATCATGCACCAGGTCGCGTGGCTGTGCCGCAGCACGTTGGTGCACGCCTCCCGCAACGCCAGCGCGAGCTGCGTGGCGCGTTCACCCTCCACCGGCACCTCCGAGACGGTGCACCGGATACCGGCCTCCTGCAGCACGCTGCGCACGGCCTCAAGCTGTTCGGGCAGGTTCACGGCGCGATAGCCGTGCACCGCGTCACGCACGTCTTCCAACGCCGAGGACGCCAGCCGTTGCGCCTCGAAGGCCTCCGCCGCGGACCGCTCCGGGTCGGTGGCGGCGAGCCGCCCGGCCAGTTCGGACTTCAGCGCGATCACCGTCAGCCGGTGCCCCAGGAGGTCGTGGACGTCCCGCGCGAACCGCAGCCGCTCCTCGCTCACCGCGAGCTCCGCCTGCGCCTCGCGCCCGGCCCGCGCCTGCCCCAGCAGTCCCGCGAACCACATCGGCAGCCCGGCCATCGCGACGATCGTCAGCCCGACCGCCGCGGCGATCATCTGGTACGCCGTGTGGTCGCGGCCGACGAAGAACCCGACCAGGCCCGAGACCACCACCGCGCCGATCGCCGCCAGCCACCTCCAGGGGCCGGTCAGCAGCAACGGCGCGAACCCGGCCGCGGCGCCGCCGATCCACGCCCACGTCGACAGCTCCTGCGGCCCGACCGGCGCCACGAGCGGAATCGTCGCCAGCGTCGCGGCCCCGAGCACCCACAGCGGCCCGCCCCGCAACGTCACCCCGTACGCCACGGCCAGCACCAGCAGCCCCAGCACCCCGAGCCAGCGCAGCGCGGACGGCTCGCGCAGCACCGAGATCAGCGGCACGGCGAGCGAGCTCAGCCACAGCACGTGGAGGGTGCCGCGCAGCGCGGTGTGCGGGAGATCGTTCATCGCCATCAGCCTAGAACCACACCATCAGGATCGTGACCGCGATGACCAGGTCGAAGACCCCGCAGAACTCCGACCACCAGCGCGGCACGACGGCGTTGCGCACGTGGTGCACCAGGTCCCAGACGGCGTGCGCGCCCCACCCGAGCGCGATCAGCAGCACCCCGTTGTGCGGCGACACGAGGAGCACCGCCACGGCCAGCAACGCGTAGAGGCCGAACACGGCGAGCTGCGTCCGGGGCGCCCGTCGTCCCCAGAACAGGTAGGCCGCCTGGCACACCAGCAGGGTCCACACGGGAGGCACCACCGGCGCCTGCCAGAAGTCGAACGAGACCGCCAGCGCGATCACCGCGGGCCAGCGCTCACCCAGCGCCCGGATCACCGGGTTCGTGCTGGGCGTCCCGTGCTCGTGGCGGTGGAGGACCAGCACCGCGATCATCGCGGGCACCATCAGCAGGTGCCCGCCCATCTCCACAGCGGGCCCGTCCAGCACGCCGAGCCAGTACGGCACCAGGAGCACGAGGTACGGCACGACCATCGCCGCGCACATTTCGAAGATCCGGCCGTGGCCGCGATAGCGCATCCACAACGCCATCGGCACGGACATCGACACCGCCATCCACAGGGCGGCCAGCTCGACCTGTCCGGGCGTCCACAGGGGCCCGAGCAGGGCCATTCCGATCAGCATCGCCACGAGCATCTCTGCCCCGTGGCGGACCAGCGGCCGAACCGCCGGCGAAACCTTCGTCGTCATGCTTCGAGAATCGAAGAGACTCGCCGCAAGACCCATCCGTGCGCTGTCATGACTTCTCTGTGCGAAACGCACAGAAGGACTATGCGTCCACCTCTGCCCAGAGGGTCTTCCCGCCCGTGAACTCCCGCGTGCCCCAGCAGCGGGAGAGCTGGGCGATCAACACCAGCCCACGGCCTCGCGTGTCACCGAGACGTGACCGCCCCAGCTGCGGAAGTTCGGCCGGCGTGTGGTCGTCGACCTCGACCCGGATGAAGTCCGTGTGCCGTTGCACCCGCACGGCACGCGGCCCTTCGGCGTGCTCGTAAGCGTTGCTCGCGAGCTCCGTGCACACGAGCAGAACGTCGAGCCTGACGTCCTCCGGCAGATCCCTCAACAAGGTTCCGATCCACGCGCGCATCGCGCCGAGATCCGGCTCGTCCTCCGGCAGGGTGTGCAAGGTCCTCGCGGAGGCGCTCAGCACCTCAGGGGTGTCCATATCCATCCCACCTCGTCCACTGCAGGCCCTCCTGGCTGCTCAAGACGGCCGTCAGGGTGCGAAATACCACCGTGCGTGCTACCCCAAACGTGTGGACGGCTATGGCTTCAACCTCGCGCTGGTCGCGGTTCTGGTGTTGCTCAACGCGGCTTTCGCGGGCAGTGAGATGGCGTTCGTGTCGCTGCGCGAAGGTCAGCTGCGCTCGCTGGAACGCGAAGGGCACCGCCGGCTCGTCCGGCTCGCACGCGATCCGAACAGGTACTTCGCGACGGTCCAGATCGGCATCACGCTGTCCGGTTTCCTCGCGTCGGCGACCGCCGCGGTCTCGCTGGCGGCACCGGTCGTGCCGCTGCTGGGCTTCCTCGGAGATGCCGCGAACGGGGTCGCGATCGCGCTCGTGACCGTGGTCCTGACGTTCGTCACACTGGTCTTCGGGGAACTGGCGCCCAAGCGCCTCGCGATGCAGTACGCCGTGCGCTGGTCGAAGATCGTCGCCGGCACGCTCGACCTGCTGTCGACGATCTCCCGGCCCGCGGTGTGGCTGCTCAGCAAGTCGACCGACGTCGTGGTGCGCGTGTTCGGCGGAGACCCGGACGCCGACGAGGAACAGATGTCGGCGGAGGAGCTGCGGGATCTCGTTGAGGTGCAACAGCATCTGAACCAGGAACAACGTACGATCATGACGGGCGCGCTGGAGATCCACGAACGGCGGCTGCGCGAGGTCCTGGTGCCGCGGCGGCAGGTGACGATCGTCGAATCAGGTTTGGACACCCCCGCCGCACGGGAAGTCCTGGCGAGATCCGGACATTCGCGGGCCCCGGTGACCAGGAACGGGCACCTCGACGACGTGGTCGGTGTGGTGCACCTGCGAGACCTGCTCGACGACACCGTGTCCCTCGCGGACGTCGCACGGGCGCCGATGGTGCTACCGGACTCGGTGCGCGTCACGGACGCGTTGCGGCGAATGAAGGCCGAGCACGAGCAGCTGGCACTGGTCGTGGACGAGCACGGCGCGGTGGACGGCATCGTGACCCTGGAAGACCTGCTGGAGGAGATCGTCGGTGAGATCTACGACGAGACCGACTCCGACGTGGTCGGGGTCAGGACCGGACCCGACGGTTCGATCGAGCTGCCCGGCACGTTCCCGATCCACGACCTGGTGGACGTTGGCGTCGAACTGCGTGACGCGCCCGCCGGGCCCTACTCCACCATCGCCGGGCTGGTGCTGCTGATCCTCGGCCGCATCCCGGAAGAGCCGGGTGACGTGGTGGAGGTCTCCGGCTGGAAGATCGAGGTGCGGCAGGTCGAGCACCACGCGATCACCCTGGTGAGGCTGAGGTCACAGGCGAAACCGCGGAATGAAGTGGACCTCTGAACCGTTACACACGAGTGCAGCGGTGTATAGGGCCGTTGCTCCGCAGACGGCGGCGAGTGCGCCGGACCGCTTGCGGCGGTTGACCCGGAGAGGCAACCGGACGACCGGCGCGAACCCGCGCCGGCTGACACACCCTGCCAACGGATACGGGGGATTTGGCATGCCCGCAGATCTGAAGAACCGCGCGTCCGGGCAGCAGGACGCGGACCTGGTCGGCCAGTACCTGCGCGAGGTCGGGCGCACACCGCTGCTGACCGCGTCCGAGGAGGTCGACCTGTCCCGGCGCATCGAGGCCGGCGTGTATGCCGCCCACCTGCTCCAGACCGGTGACACGACGCGCGAGCCGCGGCTGCTGCGCCGGATCGTCGCCGAGGGTGAGCGCGCCAAGGACCACATGATCCGCGCGAACCTGCGCCTGGTCGTGTCGGTCGCGAAGAAGCACTCGTTCCGCGGACTGCCGTTCGGGGACGTGATCCAGGAGGGCAACCTCGGCCTGATCCGCGCGGTCGAGAAGTTCGACTACGCCAAGGGCTACAAGTTCTCCACGTACGCCATGTGGTGGATCCGCCAGGCGATCGAACGGGGTCTGGCGGAGCAGACCCGCACCGTGCGCCTGCCGGTGCACGTGGTCGAAGAGGTCAACAAGCTCAAGAAGATCGGGCAGAAGCTGTCCGCGTCGTTCGGTCGCGAGGCGACGGTCGAGGAGATCGCCGCCGAGGCCAAGTGCTCGCCGTCGCGCGTGCAGGACATGCGGGACGCGGCACGCACCTGCGTGTCTCTGGAGACGCCGGTCGGTGACGAGGGCGACTCGGTGCTGGGCGACCTGATCCAGGACACCGACGGCGTGTCCGCGCCGGACCTGGTGGAGCAGCAGGAGTTCACCGAGGGCGTTCGCTCCCTCTTGGACGTCCTTCCCGAACGGCAGGGCCGGATCATGCGCCTGCGCTACGGCCTGGAGGACGGGCGTGCCCGCACCCTGCAGGAGGTCGCGGAGGAGCTCGGCCTGACCCGTGAGCGGATCCGTCAACTGGAGAAGCAGTCGCTCGCCCAGCTCAAGCAGTCGGGCGACCGGGACGATCTTTTCGCGCTCGCCGGCTGACAACCGTACGAAAGTCGCTTGTTCTGCTCCTTGTAGCAACTAAAGACTCATCACGTCCGACAACGGACTAACGCTGTTTCGCAACCGCGTGTGAACGCATCCGCAGGGCCGTCGAGGGCCGGCCCGCGTTCGCACGCGGTTTCCCTGCGAACGAGGAGCAGTGATGAGACACCGCACCCTGCGCACGCTCGGGGTGGCGGCAATTGCCGTCGCCGGAACCGTGCTCGCGCTCCCACAGGCTGTGGCCGCACAGCCCGAAGGACCGATCGTCGCGGAGAACGCGCCGAACGCGGTCCAGGACAACTACATCGTCGTGCTCAAGGACGGCACCACGGCGCGCTCGGAGGTGAGCGGCCGCGCTGACGGCCTCGCGTCCCGATACGGCGCGAAGATCGGCTTCACCTACAAGGCCGCGTTCAAGGGCTTCTCGGCCACGCTGTCCAAGCAGCAGGCCAAGCGCCTCGCCGCCGACCCGGCCGTGGCCTACGTGGAGCAGGACCGGACCGTGCAGGTCCTGACCGACCAGCTCAACCCGCCGTCGTGGGGCCTGGACCGCGTCGACCAGGCGAGCCTGCCGCTCGACAGCAAGTACAGCTACAGCACGGACGCGTCGAACGTGACGGCGTACGTGATCGACACCGGCATCAACTACACCCACAGCGAGTTCGGCGGCCGCGCGACGGCTGGCTTCGACGCGTTCACCGACGGCCAGAACGGCAAGGACTGCCAGGGCCACGGCACGCACGTCGCCGGCACCGTCGGCGGTGCGACCTACGGCGTGGCGAAGAACGTCAAGCTGAAGGCCGTCCGCGTGCTCGACTGCTTCGGCAGCGGCTCGGTCGCCACCGAAGCGGCGGGGGTCGACTGGGTGACCGCGAACGCCGTTCTGCCGGCCGTCGCGAACATGAGCCTCTACACCGGCACCGCGAACGAGCCGAGCCGTGTGCTCGACGACGCCGTGCGCGCGTCGATCCGCGGTGGCGTCACCTACGTCGTGGCGGCGGGCAACTTCAACGACGACAGCTGCAAGTACTCGCCGCAGCGCGTCACCGAGACGATCAACGTCATGGCAACGGATCGCACCGACGCCCGCGCGCAGTTCTCGTCCTTCGGCACGTGCAGTGACCTGTTCGCTCCTGGCGTTCAGATCGTCTCCGCCTCGCACCGCAACAACTCCGACCCGTCCACGAAGGACGGCACGTCGATGGCGTCCCCGCACGTCGCGGGCGCGGCGGCGCTGTACCTCGCGGACAACCCGGCGAAGACCCCGGCCGAGGTGCACGCGGCGATCCTCGCCCAGGCCACCCCGGGCAAGGTCGCCAACCCCGGCGCCGGCTCGGCGAACCTGTTGCTGCGCACCAACGCCGGCGGCGTTCCGGGCGTCTCGGTGACGAACCCGGGCAACCAGTCCACGGCTTTGAACGGCACGGCCGGCCTGACGCTGTCCGCGTCCGGTGGCACCGCGCCGTACACGTGGTCGGCGACCGGTCTGCCCACCGGGCTCTCGATCGGGTCCTCGTCCGGTGTCGTCTCGGGCACGGCCACGACCGCCGGCACGTACAACGTGACCGTGACGGCCACCGCGGCCGCTGGCGGTTCGGGCAGCACGTCGTTCACCTGGACGGTCGGCACGGCCACCTGTGCCCCGCAGACCAACGGCACGGACGTCCCGATCCGCGACAACGCGACCGTGACGTCGGCGGTCGTGTTCAGCGGCTGCACGGGCACCGCGTCGGCGAGCAGCCAGGTCGAGGTGCACATCAAGCACACCTACAGGGGTGACCTCGTGGTCGACCTGGTCGCGCCGGACGGCTCGGTCTACAACCTGCACAACCGCGCGGGCGGCGGCACCGACAACATCGACCAGACCTACACGGTCAACCTGTCGTCCGAGACGCGCAACGGCACCTGGACTCTCCGGGTCCGTGACGCGGCCACGGCCGACGTCGGCACCATCGACACCTGGAGCCTGACGCTCTAAAGGCTTTTGAGCGTCTCGGTGAAGTAGTGCAACGTGAGCTCCGCGTCCCGCCACCGTTCGTGCGGGGCGCGGAGCTTTTCGGCGAAGTCCGCGATGTCGTCGACGGCCCACCGCAGCGAGTAGAAGGCGCTGTCACCGCCGGCCAGCCAGAGGTCGCGTTCCGGTGGGGCCAGTCCGACGGTGTCCCAGTCGACCAGGACCAGGCCCCGCGGCGTGTTGATCACGTTGCCCGCGTGGGGTTCTCCGTGGGTGACCACCCGCTCGTCCGTGAGCTCTCCGGCGAGCAGGTCCAGTTCGGCCAGTTTCTCGCGGACGATCCCGGTGTGGGCCACGAAGACCTCGCGGGCCCGGTCCGAGAACCACTTGCCGGGCTCGTCGAGCAACGCCGTCAGCGCGGCCCTGGCCGGGACGTCGATCGGGGCGACCGGGATGTCCGCCGGTGGTTCACAGCGGTGCAACGCCGTCAGCAGCTCGGTCACCCCGGCGTGGACCGGATCGCCGAAGGACCCGGATCTCCCCGCGACGTACGGGAAGACGCTCAGCGCGTAGCGGTCGTTGAGCAGGACCACGGTCTCGCCGTCGTCCGATCGCACCGGTGCCACGACGAACGGCAGTTGCTCGCCCAGACTCGCCGCGGTCTCCATCGCCCGCCGCAGACGGGCCAGCGGCTTGGTCGTCAGGTCCGACACCGAGGTGAACCACCGGTCGTAGACGGTCCAGTGGTAGTCGCCGAAGCCGACGGGGGCGTAGACCGGTTTCCCGGTGATGCCGAACCTGGCCAGGCCGGCCTTCAGCTCGTGTTCGGGCAAGCCGCTCGGAAGATCCTCCACGGTGCACGAAGTTAGCGCCTCGAATGGCACGATGTCCCGCGTGAACGTTTCTGCCGTGTTGCGCACCCTGGCGCGGTTGAGTGCCGCTGAGCAGCCGCAGAAGCTCGTGCTCGACCTCACCAAAGCGGCCGGGCTGCTCTGGCTCGGCGACCACGAGCCGTCGTGGCGGGCGATCACGCTCGTGCAGGAGGGTCCGCACTGGACGCCGGTCTCGTGGACCGCGCCGAAGCAGGCCCGCGGCGAGGTCGAGCACCTGGCCGCGTACGACGCGCTGCACCAGGAGGACCGGTTGCTGCGGCTGGGCTGGGCGTTCCTCGCCGGGCCCGCGCAGATCGGCGGGCAACGGCGCCGGGTGTGCCTGCCGCTGGTGTCGCGGCCGGTCCGGCTGCACCACGGGCTCGGCCTCGGCTACGCCTACCACGTCGCCGGTGACGCCGGGGTGTTCCCGCTGATCGACGACTGGGCCAGGACCGCCGAACGCGAGGCCGCGCTCGCGCCCACCAAGGCGTGGATCACCCAGACGTTGCGGCTCGCCGGGTTCGAGGACGTGCCGATCGTGCACGACGACCCCAAGAAGCTGATCTCCGGCAGCGAGCTCGTCGTCGCGATGGGAGCCGGGCTGCACGCGGGTGAGCCCGTCGTGAGCACCGAGCACGGCACGGCCCTGTACGACTGGTCGGGCAAGAAGGGCATCGACGGCACGGCGTTCGCGGCACTGTACGGCGCCGCCGCCGAGCCGGACCGCCACGACGAGCCGATCAGTTCGTCGTTGCCGCTCAGCCACAGCCAGATGCGCGCGGTCGAGCACGCTCGCCGTGCGCGGATTACGGTCGTGGGCGGGCCTCCTGGCGCGGGCAAGACGCACACTCTCGCGGCGTTGGCGCTCGATGCGGTGGCAGCGGGGAAGTCCGTGCTCCTCGCCAGCCGCACGCGCAACGCCGCCGACGTGCTCGGTGGTGCGCTGCGGAAAGCGGGCGGGCCGGTGCCGGTGCTGTTCGGTGACTCCGAACTGCGGCAGGAGATGGCACGCGAACTGAGCGACGGGCTGACCGCCACGAGCAACCCCGAGCGCCTGAACGAACTCGAGCGCGTCCGGCGTGCGGCCGCCGCCGCTGTCGCCCGTGTCGAGCGCACGACCGGCGGCTCGCTCACCGACGAACAGCTGGCCGCTGAAGCCAAGAAGCACCAGGCGTTGATGCCGGCGCATCGGGCCGTGGCGCCGAAAGCGTTCGACGCGGGCGTGGATTTCGCCGCGCTGCACGGACTTCTCCAGCCGCGCACCGGTTTCCTCGGTGGACTGCGGACCGGGTGGGCGGTGCGGAAGGCGCGCGGACTCGCCGGTGCGGGCGAGGCCTCGGTCGAGGACCTGCGCGCCGCGGTCGAGGCGGCCGAGCAGACCGCGGCGTCCGTCCGGATCGGAGCGAACGGCGGCACGGCGTTCGGTGAGCTGCGGCCGTTGCTGGCCGAGCAGGACGTCGCGAGCCGCACGGCCACGGCCACGTGGCTCAAGGAGTACTCGGTGAGCCGCCGGGGTGCGGGCGCGCGCCGGGCGGTGGCGGCGCTGGCGAAGGCGTTGCGGTCCGGCCGGGCGGCCCGGCGGCGCGGGCTCGCCGAGATCGACAGCGCGGATCTGGTGGCGGCACTGCCGTTGTGGGTCGGCACGCTGTCCGATGTGGAGGACATCCTGCCGCCCGTGCCCGGCATGTTCGACCTGGTGATCATCGACGAGGCCAGCCACGTCGACCAGCCGCTGGCCGCGCCCGCGTTGCTGCGCGGCCGGTCCGCGGTGATCGGCGGTGACCCCCGGCAGCTGCGGCACGTGTCGTTCGTCAGCGACCAGGCGGTGCAGGCGGCGGTCGACGCGGAGGGCACCCAGGACCTGCGCGACCGGCTGGACGTGCCCAAGGTGAGCCTGTTCGACGCCGGCGCGGCGACGGCCGGCGTGCACTGGCTCGACGAGCACCACCGCTGCGCGCCGCACCTGATCGGGTTCGCGGCGGCGAAGTTCTACGACGGCAAGATCGCGCTGCTCACCACGCACCCGTCGATCGCGGACGTCGACTGCATCGACACCGAGCGCATTGATGGCGACCGCACCGCGAAGGGCGTCAACCAGGCCGAGGTCGACGCCGTGCTCGCCCACGTCCGCAAGCGGGTGGCCGCGGGCGTGCGCTCGATCGGCGTCGTGACCCCGTTCCGCGCGCAGGCCGACGCGCTGGAGGAAGCACTCCTCAGCGAGCTCACGCTGGACGAGATCACCACCGGTGGTGTGCGCGTCGGCACGGTGCACGGCGTGCAGGGCAGCGAGTTCGACGAGGTGGTGATCAGCCTCGCCGCGGACGCCAAGCCGGGCGCGTGGCGGTTCGTCAACGACCCCGGCCTGCTCGCCGTGCTCACCACCCGTGCGCGCCGGAAGGTGCACGTCATCACGTCCGCGCCCGAACCGCCGGGACTGATCGGCGAGTACCTGCGGCACGCCGACGTCGCGCCGACCGAGACCGCCGGTGCCGAACCCGAGGACGAGTGGACCGCCCGCCTCGCGCACGAACTGCGGGCCGCGGGCCTGACCGTGCGCACGGGCTATCCGGTCGGGCAGTGGCGAGTGGATCTCGTGGTGGGGGAGAAGGACGACGCCGTCGCGGTGGAGACGCGCCCGCACCCTTCCGGAGTGCGGGCGCATCTCGCTCGCTGGCGTGCGCTCACCCACGCGGGGTGGCGCGTGCACGACGCGTTCGGCAGCCGGTTCGGCGACGACCCGGCGCGTGCCGCCGTGGAACTGACCCAGGAACTACCTGCGGCTGGGCTTGAACAGCGGCTCGGCTGAGGCGACCGACGGCAGGAACGGGTTCGGGTTCGCCGGGCACACCGTGCCGACGGGCGGCAACGCGCCGTTGAGCAGGTATGCGTTCGTGTGGTCGGTCGCGCACTTGCTCACGCCGTACGCCGTGTGGCCCCAACCCGCGTAAGCGAGCAAGCGGCTACCTGCGAGCTGACGGTTGGCGGCCTGCGCGCCGCGGAAGTCCGTCACGCCGTCGAAGTAGTTGCCCACCACCAGAACCGGCGCGCTGGTGCGGGTGCGCCACGGCCCGGTGAAGCGGTCGGGGTTGGTCGGCCAGTTCGCGCACGCCGCGTTGCCCCACCACCACGCCGGTCCGAACTCCGAACCCGCTTCGGCGTACCGGGAGATCGCCCTGTAGGAGTGGAAGTCGCGCGGGTACTCGATGTCCGCGCACGCGTTGCCGTTGTAGGCGTCGAACCCGTTGGGGTAATCCGGTTCCGCCGCGGCGGAAAGCGACCCGGCGGCCGCGTCGGACAGCTGGTCGAAGAACGCGGCGGCGTCCGGCCAGTCGCTCGGCGAGTACATGGCGCCGAGCGCGGTGTTGATCACGGCGTCGTAGGTGAAGACCTGACCACCGAGCTCGATCGGCTTGGCGCGCACCGACTTCAGCAACGCGTCCCAGCGCTTCTCCGGCTGCGGCCCGAAGACGCACGCTGCCTCGTCGCAGGTGCGGAGGAACTCGCGGAACTCCTCCTTCGTCGCGATCCGGTCCGACTCGATCTGCCGGCCGCTCGACCACAGCTCGGGATCCAGCACGCCGTCGATCACGAGCGCGCGGATGTTGTCCGGGAACAGGTTCGCGTAGGTCGCGCCCAGGAACGAGCCGTAGGAGAAGCCCAGGTAGCTGATCTTGCGGTCACCGACGGCGCGGCGCAGCAGGTCCATGTCCCGTGCGACGTCGGCGGTGCTCATGTGCCGGGCGATCCGCTGGTCGTCGCGGCATTCGGGGCCGAGCGAGCGGTAGCGGTCGAAGAACGGCCGCTCCTGCGCCGCCTGGTACGGGAAGCCGGGGATGCCCTCGAAGAACTTGCCGAGGTCCTCCTCGCTCTTGAAACAGTGCAGCGGATCGGATTTGCCGACGCCGCGCGGGTCGAACCCGACGATGTCGAACCGGCCCTGGAGGTTCGCCGACAGGGCGTTGCCGGCGCCGAGCGCGAAGTCCACGCCCGAGCCGCCGGGCCCGCCGGGGTTGAGGAACAGCGACCCGATCCGGCGCGCGGAGTCCGTCGCGGGCTTGCGCGCCAGCGCGACGGTGGTCGTGGCGCCGCGCGGGTCGTCGTAGTCGAGCGGCACCTTCACGGAGGCGCACTCGAAGCCGGGGTGTTCGGGTCCGCACGCCGCCCAGTCGATCTTCGGGACCTGCGCGCCACCTCCCGATGCCTGTACGGCGGGTGTGCCGGTGATCATGAGCGCGGCCGCGGCGGCCAGCACGGTGAATCGCATCGACAAGCTCCCCTCTCGTCCGCAGAAGCGCTCTTCCTACCGGCTCGCGACCGGCCGCGTCGACCGCCGAAAGTCGTGACCGGCCAGTTGGGACGCGTTGTCGAGGAACGGGTTCGGGTTCGCCGCGCACACCGTCCCCTCCGCGGGCAACGAACCGTTGAGCAGGTAGGAGTGGATGTGGTCGATCGCGCACTGACTGCGCCGGTACGCGATGTGCCCCCAGCCCGCGTACTCCAGCAGGCGACTGTTCGGCAGCTGTCGCGCGACCGCCTGCGCGCCACGGAAGTCGGTGGAGCCGTCGAACCGGTTGCCCGCCACCAGAACCGGCGCGGACGTGCGGGCCCGCCACGGCCCGGTGTAGCGGTCGGGGCCGGCTGGCCAGTCCGCGCAGGCGCTGTTGCTCCACCACCAGTGGGGACCGAACTCCGACCCCGCCTCGGCGTAGCGGGACACCGCCCGGTACGCGCCGAAGGTGCGCGGGAACTCGGTGTCCGCGCAAGTGGTGCCCAGGTTGGCGTCGAAGAAGTTGTCGTAGGCCGCCGCCGTCTCCGTCGACAGGTCGGTGGAGACGGCAGAGGCGTCGGACAGCTGGTCCAGCACCGCGGCCACGTCCGTCCAGCTCTCCGAGGCGAACCCGGCGAACAGCGCCCACGCGATCACCGCGTCGTAGGTCCACACCTCGGTCCCGAGCGTGATCGGCTGGGCGCGCACCGAGTCCAGCAACGCGTGCCACCGCTGTTTCGAGTTCGGCCCGAAGGCGCACGAGGCCTCGTCGCAGAGCCGGAAGAACTCGTCGAGCACCTCTTTCGTGGCGATCCGATCGGCCTCGATCTGACGCCCGCTCGACCAGAGCTCGGGGTTCAGCACGCCGTCGATCGCGAGGGCGCGGATGTTGTCCGGGAACATGTTCGCGTAGGTCGTGCCGATGTACGAGCCGTACGAGGTGCCGAAGTAGGTGAGCTTGCGGTCGCCCAGCGCGCGGCGCAGCAGGTCGAGGTCGCGCACGACGTCGGCGGTGCTCATGTGCCGTGCGATGGGCTGATCGCAGCGAGCCGCCAATGAGCGATAGCGGTCGAAGAACGGCCGTTCCTGCGCGGGCTCGTACGGGAAGATCGGTCCGGCGGCCAGGAACTCCGCCCGCTCCTGGTCGGACGCGAAGCAGCGCAACGGGTTCGACCGGCCGACGCCGCGCGGGTCGAAGCCCACGACGTCGAACCGGCCCTGCACCCCGGCCGACATCTTCTCGCCCCAGGCCCACACGTGGTCGATGCCCGAGGCACCGGGTCCGCCGGGGTTGAAGAGCAACGACCCGATGCGCCCTGCCTGATCGGTGGCGGGTTTGCGCGTCAACGCCACCGTCGTGGTCGCACCGCGCGGTTCGTCGTGGTCGAGCGGCACCGTGATCGTGGCGCACTCGAAACCGGGGTGTGCCGGCGCGCACGCCGCCCAGGTGATCGACGGAGCGGGAGGTGCGGCCTGGACCGCCGGGGTGAGGGCGACCACGAACGCCACCACGGCGCCGAACACGAAGAAGCGCATGGGGAGTTCATAGCCGCGCTCAGTCGGAGCGTCGATGCTTTTGGCGAACTCCCAGATGGTCGGCGATCTGGTCGTGGATGGGCGTGCTCATCACGACCGGGCTCGTCGGCGGGGTCTGTGGTGTCGCCGCGGGTGTGTCCTGGTTGTCAGGCATGAAGGGAGCGTAGGGATGGTCATTGACCCCTCAAGGACGCCGATCAAGGAATCACACCAGTCGTACCCCAAGAGGTGAATCGGGTTCCCCCTATCTATACCCAGCGTGGGACCTCGGACCTGCTACCGGACCCCCTGTGGGTGCCCCCGATGGAGTTAACGGGAATTGCCCGGCAACGTGGAATCTCAGCGGACGGACGCGCGGTTGCGTGATCTCGCGGCCATGCTGAACGATCGGATCGAGGGCCGGACGAGCGTGGAGCGTGACGATGGTCAGCGGCAAGCCGGGCATCGCCAAGCGGCAGCTCATCCTGCTCAGCGGCAGGGCGCACCCCGAGCTGGCCGAGGCCGTGGCCAAGCACCTGGGCGTCGCCATCACCCCGCAGGCCGCCTACGACTTCGCGAACGGCGAGATCTTCGTCCGCTTCGAGGAGTCGGTGCGCGGCGCGGACGCGTTCGTCATGCAGAGCCACAGCGCGCCCGTCAACGACTGGCTGATGGAGCAGCTGCTGATGGTCGACGCGCTGAAACGCGCCTCGGCCAAGCGCATCACCGCGGTCGTGCCGTCCTATCCGTACGCACGCCAGGACCGCAAGTACGCCGGCCGCGAACCCGTGTCGGCCCGCCTGGTCGCGGACATGTTCAGGACGGCAGGCGCCGACCGGATCGTCACGGTCGACCTGCACACCGCGCAGGCCCAGGGATTCTTCGACGGCCCGGTCGACCACCTGCACGCGATGTGGCTGCTCTGCGACCACGTCGGCAGCCGCTACCGGGGCGAGGACCTCACGATCGTCTCCCCGGACGCCGGCCGCACCAGGCTCGCCGAGAAGTGGGCCGACCTGCTCGGCGGCTGCCCGATCGCGTTCATCCACAAGACGCGCGACCCGTTGCGCCCCAACGAGGTCCTGGCCAACCGCGTCGTCGGTGACGTCGAGGGCCGCACCTGCGTCGTGGTCGACGACATGATCGACACGGCGCTGACGAGCACGACGGCGGCCCGGCAGTTGCTGGAGCAGGGCGCGAAGGACGTGGTGCTGGTCGCGACGCACGGCGTGCTGTCCGGAGACGCCCACGACCGGCTCGTCGCGAGCAAGGCGCGCGAGGTGATCCTCACCGACACCCTGCCGATCCCGCACGAGAAGCGGTTCCCCGGCCTGACCGTGCTGAGCATCGCGCCGCTGCTCGCCCGCGCGATCCAGGAGGTCTTCGAGGACGGCTCGGTGACGAGCCTCTTCGACGGCAACGCCTGACCGTCCGGGAAGCCCGCGCGGCGCTCCCGTGTTGGTATGGGGCATGGGCGACTTGCGAGTGGAGACCTCGGCGAAGAGGGTCCGTGCGTACTTCGGTGGCGAACTGGTCGCGGACGCGACCACGCCGCGCCTGGTCTGGGAGATTCCGCACTACCCGGCCTACTACCTGCCCCTGACCTCGGTCCGCGCCGACCTGAAGGCGACCGGGGAGACCAGGGGTGACGGCGTGGTCCACGACGTCGTCACGCCCGGCGGCACGGCCTCCGGCGCGGCGTTGACGTACCCGGACTCGGCGCTGCTGCGGGACCTCGTCCGGCTCGACTTCGCGGCCATGGACGAGTGGCTCGAAGAGGACGAGCCGATCTACGTCCACCCGCGCGACCCGTACAAGCGCGTCGACGTCCTGAGCAGCTCACGGCACGTGCGCGTCGCACTGGACGGGGTGACGCTGGCGGCTTCGTCGCAGCCGCGGATCCTGTTCGAGACGAGCCTTCCACCGCGCTACTACCTGCCGTTGAGCGATGTCCGGTTCGATCTGCTCAGGCCGTCGGACACGCAGACGCAGTGCCCGTACAAGGGCACGGCCACGTACTGGTCGGTCGAGGTGAACGGTGTGACCCACGACGACCTCGTCTGGATCTACCGGTCGCCTCTGCCCGAGAGCCAGAAAGTCGCTGGAATGGCCTGCTTCTTCAGTGAGAAGGTCGACCTCTTCGTCGACGGCGAGCTCCAGGAGAAGCCGAAGACTCCCTGGTCGTAGCTACCGTGAGCGAGTCATAGTTCACACACTGCAAAGTTGCAGTGACTGCAAAACGATCCTGTACTCTTGCCTCGTGAACCAACCGGGGGAGAGCCTGCGCGACCGCAAGAAGCGCCGCACCCGTGCCGCGCTCGAGCGGGCGACCGTGCGTCTCGCCGCCGAGAAGGGCTACGACCACGTCACCGTGGAGGAGATCGCAGCCGAGGCCGACGTCTCGGTGCGCACCTTCTTCAACTACTTCGCGAGCAAGGACGAGGCGCTCATCGGCGCGGACCCCGAGGCGGGCCCGCGCATGGCCGAGCGGATCCTCGCCTTCCCCGACACCGTCACGCCGTTCGAGGCGTACCGGTCGTCGGTGCTCGCGGAGATCACCGACGAGCTGAACAACGCCCGCGACCTGTGGCTGCTGCGCAAGGAAGTCCTCATGCAGCGGCCGGACCTGCTGGTCCGCGCGTTCGCGAACAGCGCCGAGTCCGAGCAGCTGCTCGCGGACGCGGTGGGACAGCGGGCAGGGCTGCCCGAGTCCCACGTGTACCCGCGGCTGCTGGTCGCCGCCGGCAGCGCCGCGTTCCGCTGCGCGGTGACGCGCTGGGCGCGCGACGACAGCGTCGCGCTGGGTGAGCTCGTCAGCGAGGCACTCGGCCTGTTCGGCACCGGGCTGGCTCACGCACCACGTCGTCACGAAGGGGGATCATGAGCATCGAGGCGGAACCGACACCGGTCCACAGCAAACGCGAAGTCGTCCAGGCCATGTGGGGCCTGATGCTCGGCATGTTCGTGGCCATCCTCGCCGGCACGGTCGTGTCGAACGCGCTGCCGCGCATCGTCGCCGAGCTGAAGGGCTCGCAGTCGATCTTCGCGTGGATCGTGACGGCCGAGCTGCTCGCGATGACCGCGACCGTGCCGTTGTGGGGCAAGCTCGCCGACCTCTACAGCCGCAAGCTGCTGATCCAGGCGTCGCTGAGCCTGTTCGTCGTCGGCTCGCTGATCGCGGGCTTCTCGCAGAACGTCGAGATGCTCATCGTCAGCCGCGTCGTGCAGGGCCTGGGCGCCGGTGGCGTCACGGCGCTCGCGACGATCGTGATGGCCGCGATGATCCCGCCGCGTGAGCTCGGCAAGTACTCCGGCATGTTCGGCGCGGTGTTCGGCGTCGGCACCGTCGCGGGCCCGCTGATCGGCGGCGTCCTGGTCGACACCTCGTGGCTCGGCTGGCGCTGGTGCTTCTTCATCGGCATCCCGTTCACCCTCGCCGCGATCTACATGCTGCAGCGCACGCTGCGCCTCCCGGTCGTGCGCAACGAGAAGACGAAGATCGACTACCTGGGCGCGTTCCTGATCGTGTCCGGCGTCTCGACGCTGCTGATCTGGTCGTCGCTGGCCGGGCAGAAGTTCGAGTGGGCGTCGGGCTGGACCGCCGGTCTCGTCTCGCTGGGCGTGCTGCTGCTCGTGGCGGCCGTCCGCGTCGAGGCCACCGCGCACGACCCGATCGTGCCGCTGTCGATCTTCCGCAACCGCACCGTCTCGCTGGCGACCATCGCGAGCGCCCTGGTCGGCATCGCGATGTTCGGCGGCACGGTCTTCCTCTCGCAGTACTTCCAGCTCTCGCTCGGCAAGACGCCCACCCAGGCCGGTCTGCTGGGCCTGCCGCTGATCTTCGGCCTGCTCATCTCGTCCACGGTGGCCGGTCAGATGATCACGAAGTTCGGCAAGTGGAAGGCATTCCTGGTCGCCGGTGGCGTGTTCATGGTCGGCGGCATGCTGCTGCTGTCCACGATCACCGCGCAGACCACCGTGTTCATGGTGTCCGTGCACATGTTCGTGCTCGGCGTCGGCGTCGGCCTGATGATGCAGAACCTGGTCCTCGCGGCGCAGAACGACGTACCGGCCAAGGACCTCGGCGCCACCACGTCCACCCTGACGTTCTTCCGCTCGCTGGGCGGCGCGATCGGCGTCTCGGCGCTGGGCGCCGTGCTGGCCAACAAGGTCTCGTCGCTCGCGGCCGAGAAGTTCGGCGCGATGGGCGGCGTCACCGGCGGCGAGAACAACGTGCCGGACATCTCGGTGCTGCCGCCGGAGATCAAGGCCGTGATCGCCGACATCTACGCGACGGCGACCGCGGAGATCTTCCTGGTGGGCGCGCCGTTCGCGGTGCTGGCGCTGCTCGCGGTGGCGTTCATCAAGGAGAAGCCGCTCAAGGAGACGAGCGGTGACGACCGGCTGGCGGCGGAGATGGCCGCGGGTCACTGAGTCCGTTTTCATCGAGGCCCTCGACCTTCGTGGTCGGGGGCCTCGGTGCGTTCAGAGCCGCGGGAGCTGTTCGCCGGGCTGCGGGTAGCGGCCCTGTTCCAGGCGGAAGAGGTAGGCGCGCAGGTCGTTCTCGAGGTCGCCCGCCAGGTAGGCGAGGAAGTCGTGTCCGCCTTCGGCGGCGCCGAGCTCCTCGGAACTGCTGCCCGCGGACCACTCGGCGATCAGCTCGGTGATGTGCTCCTCGACCTTGCCCCGGTCGTTCCACCAGGCGCGGACGGCGTCCGGCGTCCACCGCTCGTCACCGTCGCGACCGTAGCCGTCCCAGGGATCGTCCTCGCCCGCCTGCCAGACGTTCTGGACCTCGTCCGGGGTCTTGGGCTGGCGGTAGATGAACTCGTTCTGGAACTCGCCGCCGTAGAGGACGTGGCGTGCCGCGACCCGCCGCCCGGTCCAGCAGGTGTCGGTCTGGCCCGTGTAGAAGGGGCCGGGCACGTTCAGCCAGTGCTTCTCCGCCCAGTTGTCGGTCACCCACCCATGATCCCCGACTTTCGTCAGGGGTCCACTGTGTCTTTCAGGTCGGGTCTCGCCCCGCGCTGATCCCTACGTTCTGTCTCATGGTTCTCTGGGGTGCAGCACTCACGCTGCTGGTGTCCACGTACATGGGAGAGGCGTCCCTTCCGGGCGTCGCCGTCGCGATCACCAAGGGAGACCAGGTGATCGCGGTCCAGGGCTTCGGCCACGACTCGACCGGCGCGCCGATCACCGCGAACTCCAGGATGGCGATCGCCTCGGTCAGCAAGTCGTTCACGGCGCTCGCGGTCCGGCAGCTCGCGGACGCCGGGAAGATCGACCTCGACCGTCCGGTCCTCGGCTCGCGGGTCACGCCGCGGCAGCTCCTGGCGCACGAGTCCGGGATCAGCGACCGGACGTTGCCGGAGAAGAGCCTGCCGCAGCCCGGCGACGCGGCCGGGGCGGTGGAACGGGCCCGCGAGGCCCTGCGGGAGGCCGTGCCCGACGGCGAGTTCCGCTACACCAACACGAACTACCACCTGCTCGCCCGGCTGGTCGAGCAGGCTTCGGGCGAGAACTTCAACGCGTACCTGAAGAAGCACGTCTTCGAGCCGTTGGACATGAAGGACACGGTGGCGATCGACGTGACACCGCGGGATCTGCCGCCGGACTTCCGCAAGGGGTACGGCTACGCCTACGGGTTCTCGGTGCCGCTGACCGAGCCGGACCGGTTCGTCACGGGTTCGGACGGGGTGGTCAGCACGGCCGCGGACATGGCGAAGTGGCTGGCAGCACAGCCGAAGCTCGGCCCGCGTGACGGCATGGGGTGGAAGGCGGACGCGGAGGGGCGGTTGCGGCACAGCGGGATCTGGTTCACGGGCACGGCCGGGCAGCTGCTGACGTCGTCCGGGTACGGCATCGCGGTGATGGCCAACAGCGGGGTCACGCTCGGCAACGAGGGCACGCACGCGCTGGAGAACGCGATCGCCGACGTCCTCGACGGCGAGGAACCGCCGGAGCCGGAGTCGTACCGGCTGCTGGTCGATCTCGTGCTGGCCGGGCTGACGTTGTTGTCGGCCGGGCTGGGGATTCGCGCGTTGCGGCGGCCCCGGAGGTTCCACAAGGCGTGGCAGGTGTTCAGGTTCGTGCCGCTGGGCGTGCTGCTGGCGTTGCCCACGCTGCTCGGGCTGCTGTACGGCGGTGGGCGCGACATCACGTTCCTCCAACTGGCGCACTACTCACTGCCGCTTGTGGTGTGGTTGGGCGTGTCCAGCACGGTGAACCTGGCTCTGGCGGTCGTGAGGTGGGTGCGATGAGGGTCGTGGCGCTCGGGGTCTGCGTGGCCGTCGCGTTCGGCACGTCGTTCTTCATGGAGGAGAACGTGCCGCCGTGGACGATCGTGGTGTGCGCCGGGCTGTTCGTCGCCGCCTTCCTGCTCGGCAGGAGGACGGCGCCCGGCTGGCCCGCGATCATGTTCGCCGCGGCGGGCTTCATCGGGTTCACGCAGCTGATCGTCGTCGGGCTGGCGGTGGCGCTGCCGTGGTTCCTCGGCCGCGTCGCGGGGCAGCAGGCCGCGTTGGCCGCCGCCGAGGTGGAGGCCGCTCACCTGCGCGAACGCACCCGGATCGCGCACGAGGTCCACGACACGCTGGGCCACGAGCTCAGCCTGCTGGCGCTGCAGGCGGGTGCGCTGGAGCTGAACCTGCCTGCTGAGCACCAGGAGGCCGCGGCCCAGCTCCGGGTGACCGCCTCCACCGCCACGGAACGGCTGTCGGCCCTGGTGTTCCTGCTGCGCGACGGCGAACCGCCCGCGGTGGCCGACCTGCGGGACCTCGTGGACCGCGCCGTGGCGGCCGGGATGCAGGTTGAGTTCACGGTGGAGGGCGGCATCCCGTCCACTGTGGAACGCACGGTGCACCGGGTGGTGCAGGAAGCGCTGACGAACGCCGCCAAGCACGCGCCGAAGTCCGTCGTGGACGTGAAGGTGACGTCGGGGGAGGGCAGCACCGTGGTGGAGGTGGGCAACGAGGCCGGGTTGCGGCGGGGCGCGGGCAGCCGGCTGGGACTCGTCGCGTTGCGCGAACGGGTGCGGATCGCGGGCGGTACGCTCCGGGTCAGCCGCGACGAGGGCCGGTTCGAGCTGGTCGCGACGGTGCCGCACACGGGGGAGCTGTGATCCGGGTTCTGCTCGCGGACGACGAGGTGCTGGTGCGCGCGGGTGTGCGGGCCATCCTCGGCGCCGATCCCGAACTCGCGGTCGTCGCGGAGGCGGCGGACGGCCGCGAGGCGATCGACCTGACGTTGAAGCACCGGCCCGACGTCGTGCTGATGGACATCCGGATGCCCCGCCTCGACGGCCTGGAGGCGGCACGCGAACTGGCCCGTCTCGGGTTCGGCGTGGCGATGCTGACGACGTTCAACGACGACGGCTACCTCGAACGGGCGCTGGACGGCGGCGCCCGCGGGTTCCTGCTGAAGTCGGGCGATCCGCGCGAGCTGATCGCCGGTGTGCACGCGCTCGCGTCCGGCGGCGCCTACCTGGCGCCCAAGGTGGCGGCCCGGATGATCACGCGGTTCCGCGGCGGGCGGGTCGGGCAGGCGCGGTCGCAGGTGGAGTCGCTGACCGCGCGGGAACGCGACGTGCTGGCGTTGCTCGGCGAGGGCCTGTCGAACGCGCAGATCGCCCGGCGCCTCGACCTGGTCGAAGGCACCGTGAAGGGGCACGTGAGCGCGATCCTGAGCCGCCTGGGCGCGGAGAACCGCGTCCAGGCGGCCATCGTGGCCCACGAGGCGGGCCTGATCGGTTAGAAGAGTTCGCTCAGAACGGGAAGTGGCCGTGCTCGCTGGCGATCGTCACCCAGCGCGTCGCGGAGAACGCCTCGATGCCCCAGCGGCCGCCGAACCTGCCGTACCCGCTGGACTTCACGCCACCGAACGGTGCCTGCGGCTCGTCGTCCACCGTCTGGTTGCCGACGTGCACGATGCCGGTGCGGATGCGTTGCGCGAGCCCGAGTCCGCGCCGCGAGTCCTCGGTGAGGATGCCCGCGGTGAGGCCGTGCTCGGTGTCGTTCGCGATCGCCACGGCCTCGTCGTCGTCGGCGACGGGCACGACGATGACGGCCGGGCCGAAGATCTCCTCCTGGAACACCCGCATCTGCGGCGTGACGCCGTCGAGCACTGTCGCGCCGCCGTTGCCGCCCGCACGGACGGTGGCGCCGTTCGCGACCGCGTCCTCCACCAGCGCGGCGACGCGCGCAGCCGCTCGTGGGTTGATCACGGGACCGATGACGGTGCCGGGGTCGGCGGGGTCGCCGTGCGGCAGCGAACCGACCTTGGCCGCGAGCTTCGCGGTGAACTCCTCGGCCACGGCCCGGTGCACCAGGATGCGGTCGGTCGACATGCAGATCTGGCCCGCGTTGTGGAACGCGCCGAACGTCGCCGCGTCCACCGCGTGGTCGAGGTCGGCGTCGTCGAGCACCAGCAGCGAGTTCTTGCCGCCGAGCTCCAGCACGGCGGGCTTGAGGTGTTGTGCGGCAAGGGTTCCGACGATCCGGCCGACCTCGGTGGAGCCGGTGAAGTTCACGGCGCGCACGCGGGGGTCGGTGATCAGCGCCTCGGCGACCGCGGCGGCGTCTTCGGGGGCGTTCGTGACGACGTTGAGCACACCGTCCGGCAGCCCGGCCTCGCGCAGCACGTCGGCGATCAGCAGCCCGGCCGCGATCGGCGCGTCCTCGCTGGGCTTGAGCACGACGGTGTTCCCGGCGGCGATCGGCGCCGCCACGGCCCGCGTGCTCAGGATGACCGGCGCGTTCCACGGCGCGAACGCCGCGATGACGCCGAGCGGCTCCCGCACCGCGAGCGACAGCTGACCGGGCACGTCCGTCGTCAGCACCTCGCCGACCGGCTGGGTGACCGCCGCGGCCGCCTCGCGCAGGACGTTCGCCGCGAGCACGACGTTGAACCCCGCCCACCCGCCGACGCCGCCGACCTCGGCGGCCATCAGGGCGACGACCTCGGCCGTCCTGGCCTCCAGCCCGTCCGCGGCCCGCAGCAGGATCCCGCGTTTCACGGACGGCGACGTCGCCGCCCACCCCGCGAACGCCTGCTCGGCGGCGTCGACGGCCCGTGTGACGTCCGCGGGACCGGCCGCCGCGACGACGGCGTAGACCTCGCCGGTGAAGGGGTTGAGGTCGTCGGTGGTGCGGCCGTCCAGCGCCGGAACGCTGTCGCCGCCGATGAGGAGCTCACGTTTTTCGCTTGCCACGGTCACGGATTCAAGCGGCAGACCACCTGATCATCCAAGCCCGGCTTCCGGTGGGTGGAAACTGGGCTCCAGCATCCGCGCGATTCCCCGAGCCGCCACCTGCAACGCCGCCACCAGCCGGGCCCGCACGTTGCGCAGGTCGGGCACCACGATCCCGAGCGCGGCGACGACGTGCCCGTCCACCTCGACCGGCACCCCCACGCTGCACGCCCCGAGCGTCATCTCCTCGAACGTCTGCGCGTACCCGTCCCGCCGAATCCGGTGCAGCTGAGCCCGCATCCGCCCGGGCTCCGTCACCGTGAACGCCGTGATGCGCGTCAGCCCGTGCGTGAGCACCTCCTCCTGCACCTCCTTCGGCGCGTGTGCCAGCAACACCTTCCCGACTCCGGTCGCGTGCAACGGCAACCTGCTCCCGGTGGTGCTCACGATCGGCACCGACGCGTGCCCGGAGACCCGGTCCAGGTACAGCACCTCGGTCCCCTCCCGCACGGCCAGGTGCACCACAGCGCGGGTCGCCGCGTGGATGTCGTGCAGGAACGGCTCCGCGACCCGGCTCAGCTCCACCTCACCGGCGGCCAGCAGTCCGAGCCGCCAGATCCGCCTGCCGATCACGTACTCGCCGGAGTCCAGCCGCCGCACCGCGCCCCACTCCGCGAGCTCCGCGAGCAGGCGGTGGGTGGTGCTGATCGGCAGCCCGCTGCGTCGGGCGATGCCGCTCAGCGTCTGGCGGCGGTGCCGGCTGTCGAAGGTGCCGAGCAGCGACAGCAGCTTGGAGGAGACGGTGGCGGCCACCCTGGGGATTCTGCCCGGTCCGTCCCAGCTCAGCCGGTGAAGCCCAGGGCTAGTATCGGGCGGATGGCCGTGACACCGGAGGGAAAGCTGCGCGCCCTGCACCGGGCGCTGGCCGCACACCCCGACGAGCCGGTGCTGTTCGCCGACCTGATCCGTGAGGTCTGGGGCGAGAACCCGCCCGCGGGCCCCCTGCCCGCACTCCGCAGCCTGGTGAAACGGCTGCGTCGCTCCATTCCGGACGAGATCGTCACGGACGCCTCCGGCTACCGGCTCAGGGTGCGCACGCCCGGCCCGTGCCAGCTGCCCGCCGACCTCCCGGACTTCGTCGGCCGCGAGCACGAGCTGGCGCGTCTCGAACGCCTGCCCGGCGTCACGATCACCGGCGCGCCCGGCGTCGGCAAGACCGCGCTGGCCGTGCGGCTCGCGCACCGGTTGCGGGAGCGGTACTTCGACGGCCAGCTGTACGTGAACCTGCGCGCGTTCTCCTCGGGGTCGCCGGTCACCGCGGAGCAGGCGCTCAGCGGGTTCCTGCGCGCGCTGGGGGTGCCGCAGACCGCCATCCCGCCCGACCTGGAGGCCCAGACCGAGCTGTACCGGCAGAAGCTCGACGGCAGGAAGGTGCTGGTCGTGCTCGACAACGCGGCCGAGGACCTGGTCGAACCGCTGCTGCCGCGCGCGCCCGGCTGCCTGGCGATCGTCACCAGCCGGCACGACCTGCCCGGCCAGCTGCGGCTCGACGTGCTCACCGACGACGACGCGCACGAACTGCTGACCCGCATGGGCGTTCAGGGCACGCCCGAGGAACGCGCCGAGCTCGTCAGGCTCTGCGCGCACCTGCCGCTCGCGTTGCGCATCGCCGGGGCGAACGTGGCGCACGGCCACATCGAGGACTACCTGACCGAGCTGCGCGGCGATCGGCTCGACGTGCTGGAGATCGACGGCGACGCGGCCGTGCGGGCCACGTTCGAGCTGTCCTACCGGGCGTTGAGCGACGAGGCGAAGCGCGTGTTCCGGCGGCTCGGCCTGCCGCCGGGCGCGGACACCGGGCTCGACGCCACCGCCGCGCTCGCGGGCCGTGATCCCGGGCCGCAGCTCGGCGAACTCGTGAAAGCCGGGCTCGTCGACCACGTCGGCGTTCGCTATCAGCTGCACGACCTCATCAGGCTGTTCGCCGCCGAAGCAGCGGACGACGACGACCGGGCCGGCCTGCTCGACATGTACGCGTGGTACCTCAGGACGGCGTACAACGCCATCTCGAAGGTCGTGCCCGAGACGAGCCTCCTGACCCGGCCGGACCTGGCCGGGCCGAGCCTCGCGTTCAGCGAGCGGGCCGAGGCGGCGGCGTGGCTGGAGCAGGAACACGCCAACCTGGTCGCGGAGGTGGTCGCGGCACCGTCGCCGTACGCGCAGCAGCTCGCCGACGTCCTGCGGATCTACCTGCACGTCGGCCGGTTCGAGATCGACAAGGCCATGGTGTTCCACGCCGCGCTGCGCACCGCACGGGCGGCCGGCGACGGGGAAGGGCAGTGCGCCGCGCTGTTCGGGCTCGGCATGTCCGCGTGGACCCGCAGCGAGTACGGCGACGCGCTGGACCACTTCGCGCAGGCGCTGGAGCACGCCCGGACGCCGTTCGCGATGGCGGCGATCAGGAACGGCATGGGGATCGTGCACCTGGAGTCGGGCGACACCCGCCGGGCCGAGGAGTGCTTCGCCGAGGCCCTGCGGCTGCGCCGGGAGATCGGCGACGACCACGGCGCCATCGGCACGCTGATGAACCTCGGCATCACCCACGGCACCCGCGGCGACCTGCGCGAGGCTGCCCAGCACTTCCGGGAGGGCGCGGACCTCAGCCTGCGGCTCGAGCTGTTCAACCAGGCCGCGATCACCCTCGACAACCTGTCCGTGGCCTACTTCGAGCTGGGCGAGCTGGACCAGGCACTGGCCACCAGCCTCGAGTCGGTGCGGTTGCACGAGAGCCAGGACCAGCAGCGAGCACTCGCCAACGCGCTGGCCAGTCTCGCCCGCATCCACGCCGAACGCGGCGAGATCGCCGAAGGCCTGGCGGCGGCGGAAAGGTGCTTCGAGGTCGCGAGGGAGACCGAGCACCCCAAGGCGCGCATCGACTGCCTGGTCGCGATGGCCGTGCTGGATCCGGCCGGTGCGAAGCAGCACGCGGCGGACGCGGCCGAGCTCGGCCGCAAGATCGGCTACGGGCCGGGCGTGATCACCGCGTCGATCCTGCTCGCCCGCGCCACCGGGTCGGCCGAGCTGATCGACGAGGTGCTCGGCACCATCGAGGAGACCGACAGCCTCATGGACCAGTCCCGCGCGTTGCTCGTCCGCGCGCAGATCACCGGGTCCGTCCACACGGCACGCGCGGCGCTCACCGCCGCCGAGCGCCGCGGCCAGGAGAAAGTCGCTTCGGACGCACGGGAGTTGCTGGTAACACTGGGCGGGTGACGTACCTCGGTGAGGGCTGGGACAGCACGGCCGTCCTGGTCGGCGGACGCTGGGTGGAACGGCGGCCGCGCCGTCCGGAGATCGGGCCGCAGCTCGTGCGCGAGTCGGTGGTCATGCCGTGGCTCGCACCCCGGCTGCCGCTGCCCGTCCCGGTGCCCGTGGTCGTGTCCGAGGCACCGGTGGTGGTGCGGCACGAACTGGTGCCAGGGGAGGAGCAGCACGCGCTCAACGCCGTTCAGGGTCGCCAGCTGGGCGAGTTCCTGCGTGCCCTGCACGCCGCACCCGTCGCCGAGGCCGTCGGACGCGGCGTCGGCCCGAGGCGGCTGCCGATCGAACGCTTCCGGGCGGAGGTGCGCGTACCCGGCGCCGAGGAACTGCTCGCCGCGCTCGACGGCCTGCCCGCCGACACGCTCGTCCACGGCGACCTCGGACCCGAGCACGTGCTGGGCCGCGACGGCGTGCTGACCGGCGTGATCGACTTCGGCGACCTGCACGTCGGCGACGCCGCCATCGACCTCGCGTGGGCACTGCACTCCACACCGCCCGAGTTCGCCGACGCGCTCGCCGACGCCTATGGCGTCACGCCCGACCTGCGGAAGCGGGCACTGATCTGGCACCGGCTGGGACCGTGGCACGAGGTCCTGTACGGCAACGACATCGGTGATCCCGAGGTGGTGAAGGTTGGGCTGGCTGGAGTACAGCACCGGCTTGGAATCGGGTAACCCCCCTCTGACAGCCACAGTCGAGGAGGACGAGATGCCCTGGGTTCGCCGCCACCGCCGCAGCGCCCCGTACAGCTGGTTCCGCACCACGACGGTCCGCAGCCACTACCGCAGGCCGCAGGGTTCAATGTGGATCGGGATCGTGGTCGCGATCGCCGTGATCGTGCTGCTCATCGCTCTGTTCTGAGGGTAGGGTCGGGTGCATGGGACAGTTGGGCGAGTTGTTCCCCGGCCCCAAGGTCCGCCGCGAGGCGACGGACGCGGGCACGGGCGAGGACTACGAGGAGACCGGACCGCTCGACCTCACGGCGGGCGCGGTCCGCTTGAGGCCGCGCCCGAAGCCCGCGCCGCAACCCGAGAGCACCGACGGCACCGAGTGATCACCGGTACTACCCTTGCCCGGTGCTAGCCGGGCTGCTCTTCCTCATCCCCGCCACCTTCTTCGTCATCGGCGTGGTCCGAGACCGCCGGAGGCTGAGCAACGCCGTCTGGCTCGGCATCGCGCTCGTGATGCTGCTCCTGCTGCTGGCGGAGGCCGGGCGGGACAACCCGGTGCTGAGCATGCCGCTGCTGCTCGCGTTCACGCTGGCGGTGCTGGGCCTGCTGCTGCTCCCGCTCGCGTTGCTCGCCAACGGTGTGGTCATGGTCCGCCGCGAGGGCCGTTCGCTGGGCAACCTGTTGTCGTTGCTCGCGGGCCTGGCCCTGCTCGGCGAGATGGCCTACTTCGCGTGGGGCATCACCCAGCCCAACGACTGGATCCGCGGCTCCGCGTTCGGGTTGTTCCTGGTGTCCGCGTACATCGCGTTCCTGTTCGTGAGCCTGCTGCTGTACTCGGTGATCTACGGCCGCACCGGCCGCCGCCACGGGTTCGACGGCATCGTCGTGCTGGGCGCCGGTCTGATCGGGGACCGCGTGCCGCGGCTGCTGGCGAACCGGCTCGACCGCGCGCTGCGGCTCTACCGCCGTGACCGCGAGGCCGGCCGGTCACCGGTGATCGTGGTGTCGGGCGGGCAGGGCTCGGACGAGCAGGTGTCCGAGGCGTTCGCCATGAGCCGGTACCTGCTCGAACGCGGTGTGCCGGAGGACGACGTCGTACTGGAGGACCAGGCGACCACGACCGAGGAGAACCTCCGCTACAGCAAGGCTTTGCTCGCCGAGCGGGGTCTCAACGGCCGGGTGGTCGCGGTCACGAACAACTACCACGTGTTCCGCACCGCCGTGCTCTCCCGCAAGCAGGGCCTGCGGTTGCAGGTCATCGGCGCGCCGACGGCCTGGTACTTCGTGCCCAGCGCGTTCCTGCGGGAGTTCGTGGCGCTGCTGGTGCGCAACCCCGTCGTGCACGGCCTGGCGTGCGCCGTGCTGATGGCAGGCGGGCTCGCGCTGACCCAGATCGGCTGATCCGCTCAGGCGCGGGTGAAGCGCATGACCCAGTTCGGTTCCCAGGTCTCGCCGCCGTCGTAGGAGAACCGCTGCTCCCAGACGGGTTCGTCGCCGGGTGTCCAGTTGAACCGCACCTTCACCGCGTGCCCGCCGACCACGTCGTCACCGAAGAACACCCCGTGCCCGTCGGTGAACCGGCCCTCCAGCGGTGGGTCGAGGTGGCCGGGAGCGCGGGTGGAGGCCCACCAGATGCGCCAGACGTCGGCGGCGGGGTCGTACTGGCGCAGCGTCATGCCCTCCCAGTCCTCCGCGAAGACGCTGTCGATGATCGCCGCGCCGCCCAGGAGGGGTCTGGCTTCGGCCTGCGTCTCGAACTCGACCCACTCGGTGCCTCGGCCGACGATGTCGGCGATCTTGCGGTTGGCCACCCGCCAGCGGCCGTGGAGGAAGTTGAAATCGTTCTCACTCATGGAAAAGAAGCTAAACCGATTCACTGACACCTTTTGTCAGTGATCGACTATTGACCTAAAGGTCTGGACCATTTTACCGTTCCCGGCAGTGGCCGCCGCCCTAGCCAGGAGGTCCTTCCCTTGCGCCTGCTCGCCAGAGTGGTCCCGGTGCTAGCCCTGCTAGCCGGGACCGTCATAGCCGTGACCAACGCGCCGACCGCAGCCGCAGCCCACGAGGACTGCCGGCCGGACGGCCTGTACAAGACGCCGGGCGTCGAGGTGCCGTACTGCACCGTCTACGACACCGCCGGCCGCGAGACCATGGGGGACAAGTCCAGACGTGTCATCGGGTACTTCACCAGCTGGCGGACCGGCAAGAACGGTCAGCCCGGGTACCTCGCCAAGGACATCCCCTGGAACAAGGTCACGCACCTGAACTACGCGTTCGCGCACATCGACGCCCAGAACAAGATTTCGGTCGGCGCGAACGACGCGAACAACTCGTCCATCGGCATGGAGTGGCCGGGCGTCGCCGGCGCCGAGATGGACCCGTCACTGCCCTACAAGGGGCACTTCAACCAGCTCACGAAGTTCAAGAAGCAGAACCCGAACGTCAAGACGCTGATCTCGGTCGGCGGCTGGGCGGAGACCGGTGGCTTCTTCAACGCCGACGGCACGCGCAACGCGTCGGGCGGCTTCTACAAGCTCGGCCAGAACCAGGCCGCGATCGACACGTTCGCCGACAGCGTCGTGACCTTCCTGCGCCAGTACGGCTTCAACGGCGCTGACATCGACTACGAGTACGCGACGTCGAACAACCACGCCGGCAACCCGGACGACTTCTGGATCTCCAACGCCAACCGCGGCACGCTGTGGGCCGGCTACCAGGCGATCATGAAGACGCTGCGCGAGAAGCTCGACCGCGCCGGTGCCGCCGACGGCAAGCACTACATGCTGACCGCCGCCGTGCCCGCCTCCGGCTGGCTGCTGCGCGGCCAGGAGGCGTACCAGGTCGTCAAGTACCTCGACTACCTGAACGTCATGAGCTACGACCTGCACGGTTCGTGGAACCAGTTCGTCGGACCGAACGCCGCGCTCTACGACGACGGCAAGGACGGCGAGCTCGCGGCCGGTGGCGTGTACACGGCGCCTCAGTACGAGGGCATGGGCTACCTCAACACCGACTGGTCGTACCACTACTACCGCGGTGCCATGCAGGCCGGGCGCATCAACATCGGCGTGCCGTTCTACTCGCGCGGCTGGCAGGGCGTCACCGGCGGCACGAACGGCCTGTGGGGCAAGGCCCCGCTGCCGAACCAGTCGCAGTGCCCGCCCGGCACCGGTTCGTCGGTCGGCTCGACCACGCCGTGCGGCAACGGCGCGGCCGGCATCGACAACATCTGGCACGACGTCACCGCGGGCGGCGCCGAGGTCCCGTCCGGTGTGAACCCGTTGTGGCACACCAAGAACCTGGAAGCCAAGATCACCGGCTCCTACGGGACGCAGTACGGCCTCGACCCGGTCAACGACCCGACCGACCGCCTCACCGGCACCTACACGCCGTACTACGACTCGACGCTGAAGTCGCCGTGGCTGTGGAACAACGACAAGAAGGTGTTCCTCTCCACCGAGACCGAGCAGTCGATCGCCGAGAAGGCCAAGTACGTCAAGGACAAGGGCCTCGGCGGCATCATGATCTGGGAGCTCGCCGGCGACTACAGGTTCGACTCCGGGAAGAACGAGTACTTCATCGGTGACACGCTGCTGTCGACCATCAACACCGGCCTGAACGGTGCCGCGCCCTACGGCAACCTGAAGGCCTCGACGCAGCAGACCCAGTCCCTCGCGGTCGACGTGGACGTCCACGGCTTCGCGTTGGGCGACAACAACTACCCGATCACGCCGAAGATCAAGTTCACGAACCGCTCGACCGTCACCATCCCCGGTGGCACGAAGATCGCGTTCGACTACGGCACCAGCGCGCCGGGCAGCATGGGCGACCAGTCCGGCTTCGGCCTGAAGGTCGTCTCGAAGGGACACAGCGGGCCCAACGTCGGCGGCCTGAAGGGCGACTTCCAGAAGGCGGAGCTCACGCTGCCGTCGTGGCAGTCGCTCGCACCGGGCGCGTCGATCGAGGTGACCGTCAGCTACCAGCTGCCGATCTCGACGCCGTCGAACTTCGTGTTCACGTTCGGCGGTCAGTCGTACGCGATCAGCGCGGACCACCCGCGCATCGGTGGTGGCAACCCGCCGACCTCCACCACCACGTCCACGACCACCTCGACCACGACCACCACCACCACGACGACCACCACGACCACCACCACGAAGCCGCCGACCTGCACGCTGCCCGCGTGGGAGGCCGGCAAGGTCTACACCGGTGGCAACGAGGTGTCGCACAAGGGCCGCAAGTGGCGGGCCCAGTGGTGGACGACCAACGAGGAGCCCGGAACCACGGGTGAGTGGGGCGTCTGGCGCGACCAGGGTGCCTGCTAGTCCGTCGTAGATGTCAGGAATCTGTCAGGCGCGGGGCTTAGGCTGTCCATCGTGACCGCCCAAGACCCGCGCCTGCAGGAACTGGTGCTGCTGCGCAAAGTGCGCGACCGGATCGACCGCGACTACCGCCAGCCGCTGGACGTCGCGGCGCTGGCCCGCGGCGTGCACCTGTCGGCGGGCCATCTCTCGCGCGCGTTCCGCGCGGCCTTCGGCGAGTCGCCCTACAGCTACCTCATGACCCGCCGCATCGAGCGGGCCATGACGTTGCTGCGCCGGGGCGACATGTCCGTCACCGACGTGTGCTTCGAGGTCGGCTGCACCTCGCTCGGCACCTTCAGCACCCGCTTCTCCGAGCTGGTCGGCATGTCGCCGAGCCAGTACCGCAAGGTCGCCGCCGAGGACGGCCAGGGCATCCCGAACTGCCTCGCCAAAGCCGTCATGCGGCCGATCAGGAATCGAGAAGCGGCGACCGGCCCGTCCGATTAGGTTGACCGCCATGTCAGTCATCATCGCCGCCGCGTTCCTGCCCGCAGACGACCCCGAGAAGTCGCTCGGCTTCTTCCGCGACGCGCTGGGCTTCGAGGTCCGCCAGGACGTCGGCCAGGGCACCATGCGCTGGATCACCGTGGGCCCGCCCGGCCAGCCGGAGACCGGCATCGTCCTGCACCCGCCCGCCGCCGACCCCGGCGTGAGCGACGAGGAACGCCGCACGATCGCCGTGCTCATGGCGAAGGGCGTCTACACCGCGCTCTCGCTCGCCACGAAGGACCTGCAGGGCACGTTCGACCGCGCACGGGCGTGGGTCGAGTCGTCCGGCGCGGGCGAGGTGCTGCAGGAGCCCGAGGACCAGCCGTGGGGCGTGCGCGACTGCTCGTTCCGCGACCCGGCGGGCAACCTGGTCCGCATCAACCAACTCTGACCGTGGTGCCCGGCTCGGCGTAGCCGACCGGGCCGCTGAAACGGACCGAGGCACGGGTGACCGCTTCCTGCGGGGTCAGGAAGCGGCCCACGTGCGTCACGACCAGCCTTCGCGCCTGCGCCGCGGCGGCGGTGTCGCCCGCGTCCTCGGGCGTGTGGTGGACCATGTCCGGCGTCTTCTCCGCGCTCTCGGACTCGCACAGCAACACGTCGGTGCCGTTCGCCAGTTCGGTGAGGCTCGGGCACGGCGCGGTGTCGCCGGAGTACGTCAGCGACGCGCCTCCCGCCTCGATCCGCACGCCGAACGCCGGGATGCCGTGCTCGACGGCCGCTGTCGTAAGCCGCATCGAGCCGACCGCCGCCTCGAAGCCGTCGTGCAGCTCGACCACCTCGAACGCGTCCTCGACCGGGCTGCGCACCGGACCGTTGGTGAGGAACCCGGCCAGCCGGTCGGCGGTGCCGGGCGGGCCGTACAACGGCACCGGGTCTCGTTCGACGTCTGCGAAGAGCAGCGCGTAGTAGGCGGTGAGCAAATCCGCGCTGTGGTCCGCGTGCAGGTGGGAGATCCAGATCGCGTCCAGGTCCTCCAGCCGCGTGTGGCGCTGCAACGGGCCCAGCGTGCCGGTGCCGGCGTCCATCCACACACGAGTGTCGCCGTGCGACACCAGGTAGCCCGAGCAGGGGTTGTCCGCGCTCGGGTACGGCGTCGCGCACCCGAGCACGGTCAGGCTGAGGTCCATCGGTCAACGGTAGATCACGTCCCGGTTCCCGGAAACGCGCGACAGGTACCTTGATCGCGTGGAGGAGCCCGTGTGGAACGAGTGGCGGCGGCCCGGTCCGACCGCCGCGCAACGGCGGCGCGACATCGGCATCGCCGTGATCGTGCTGCTGTGCGCGATCGAGGTGACGACGCTCGTCAACAGCATGGGCGCCTACGTCTTCCAGAACCCTCCGGGACTGCTGGTGCAGGTCGCCTGGATGTTCGTGCTGTCCGTGCCGCTGGTGGTGCGCCGCCGCTACCCGCTCGCCGTGATGCTCGTGGTGTCCGCGCTGTTCATCGCAGCGCAGGTGAACCGGGCCGGTGACACCCTGGTGCCGTCCGCGATCCTGTTCCTCGCGATCTACACGGTCGGCGCCTGGGAGCAGAACCGCCGCTTCGCGCGCTGGTCGCGCATCGGCGTGATCACCGCGATGTTCCTGTGGCTCGGGTTCAGCCTCGTGCGTGCCCTGCTCGGACCCAAGGGGGACTTCAAGGACGCGGCCGGGCCGATGGACCCGGTGCTCGCCTCCGTCCTCTACGGACTGGAGTTCAACATCTTCTTCTTCCTGCTCGCCTACGTGGTGGGGGAGATGGCCTGGTCGGGTGCCCGGCGCCGGGCACAGCTGGAGTTCCAGGCCGAGGAACTGCACCGCTCGCAGGAGCAGAACACCCGTGGCGCCATCGCGGCCGAACGCATGCGCATCGCCCGCGACCTGCACGACGTCGTCGCGCACCACGTGTCCGTCATGGGCATCCAGGCCGGTGCCGCGCGCCGCGTCCTCGACTCCGACCCCGACCTGGCCCGTGACGCCCTGCAGACCGTCGAGCAGACCGCCCGCACCGCGATCAGCGAGCTGCGCGGCCTGCTGGGCGTGCTGCGCGCGGACGCGGACACCGACCTGAAGGCGGCGCCCGGCCTCGACGACCTGCCGGAGCTGTTCGAGAGCGCCCGAGCGGCCGGCCTTGAGGTCTCGCACGGCGTGTACGGCGACGCGCGCGAGGTGCCGTCCGGCGTCGCGTTGTCGGCGTATCGGGTCGTGCAGGAAGCACTGACGAACGTGGTGAAGCACGCCGACGCGCAGCACGTCGACGTGCGGATGCGGTTCCTGGACAGCGCGCTGGAACTGGAGATCACCGATGACGGCCGTGGCCGTTCCACCTCCACGAGCCCAGGTTTCGGCCTCGTCGGGATGCGCGAACGTCTTGCCGTGCACGGGGGTTCGCTGGAAGTAGGGCCACGGCGCGAGGCGGGCTTCCTGGTCCGTGCGTCGCTGCCGACGGTGTTGGAGGAGAAGGCGTGAGTCTGCG
This sequence comes from Lentzea kristufekii, assembly GCF_033949925.1. Lineage (NCBI taxonomy): Bacteria > Bacillati > Actinomycetota > Actinomycetes > Pseudonocardiales > Pseudonocardiaceae > Lentzea > Lentzea kristufekii. The sequence continues at coordinate 29,359 of NZ_JAXAVV010000033.1, read as the reverse complement.
AGTAGTGCTGGCCGACGACCAGGACCTGGTCCGCGCCGGCTTCCGGGTCATCCTCGGCACCGAGCCCGGCATCGAGGTGGTCGGCGAGGCGGGCGACGGCGCCGAGGCCGTGGAACTCGTCGCCGAGCTACGCCCCGACGTCGTCCTGATGGACGTCCAGATGCCCCGCATGGACGGACTGCAGGCCACCCGCCACATCCTTTCCGCAGGCCACGGCACCCGTGTCGTCATCCTGACCACGTTCGACCGCGAGGACTACCTCTTCGAGGCACTGCAGGCGGGCGCGAGTGGCTTCCTGCTCAAGAACGCCTCCCCGGAAGACCTCGTGGAGTCCGTGCGGGTCGTCGCGCGCGGGGACGCGTTGCTCTCGCCCGAGGTCACCCGACGGGTGATCGCGCGCTTCAGCACGGCGCCGAGGGAACGCACCCGCCCGCCCGAGCTCACCGATCGCGAGTTCGAGGTGCTGGTGGAACTGGCCAAGGGCGCGTCGAACGCGGAGATCGCCGCGACGCTGTTCCTGGGGGAGACCACCGTGAAGACGCACGTGTCGCGCGTGCTCACCAAGCTGGGCCTGCGCGACCGCACGCACGCCGTGGTGTTCGCCTACGAGAGAGGGATCGTCACTCCGGGCGGTTAGACCGTACGCAATTTGACGTACGCGAGATCAGAACGTGAGCGGATGATGCAGCCGCCCGTGGTGGCGAGAGCAGGACGCGACACCACGGGAGAAGGAGTGCATCGCGATGGCCACCATCCGCAAGCTCAGCGGCCGCACCCGCAAGGCAGTGCTGCTCGTGCACGTCCTGTCGGCGGCGGCGTGGCTCGGCATCGACCTCGCGCTGGGCATCCTCGTCGTGGTCGCACTGTCCACTGAGGACAGCACTGCCGCCGGGGTGGCGATCCAGGCGGTCGACCTCTTCGCGATCTGGCCGATGTTCGGTGCCGGCGTCGTCTGCATGATCTCCGGCGTCGTCCTCGGTCTCGGCAGCAAGTACGGGCTCGTGAGGTACTGGTGGGTCGCTACCAAGCTCGTCCTGAACGCCGGCATGTCGCTGCTGATCGCGTTCGCGCTCCGGCCCGGCGTCGCGCAGGCGGCCGAGATCGGCGAGCGGATGCTGGCGGGTGACCCGGCCGCGGTCATCCCGTCCGGCATCCTGCACCCGGTGGTGGTCGCGCCGACGCTGCTGCTGTTCGCCTACTTCCTCTCCGTGTTCAAGCCGTGGGGCCGGATCCGCAGGTCAGCGGAACCAGTCGAGCGCCAGCGCCGCGACCTCGCCCGAACGTGGCCCTGATGGCGTCTGCAAGTACCACCAACCCAACATCAACAGGCACTTTTCTACCGCCAACAGCGTGGACCGGACCAGCCAGGACGGTTCGAGTTCGGCGGGCAGCGAACAGGTTGGGTGTGGTTGACGGCGATTCGATCAAGAGTTGGTGGTACTTGCAGACGCCTGTGGCCGCCACGAGAGCCCCGAGGTTTCGGACAAGACGTCAGGCCAGGTGCTTAGAGGTCCTGGGTCAGGTTGACCGGGTTGCCGTCCGGGTCGTAGACGTGCGCCACGCGCTGTCCCCAGGGCATGTCGTTCGCGGGCCCCCGCACCCGCCCGCCGGCGGCCTCGACCAGCGGCAGCACCGCGTCGACGTCCTCCACGCCGATGCTCAGCACGATGCGCGCGGGCAGCGACACGTCCACCTCCTCGGCCACGAGCCCCAGCTCCCCGTCGCCGATCTTGAGCGTCTTGTAGAAGACCGGTCCGTCAGCGGGGTGGCGGAACACCTCGACGGCGCCGAGCACCTGCGAGTAGAACGCCTGCACCCGGTCCAGGTCGGGCGTCACGATGATGGGCTGAACAGCCATGGACTTCCTCCAGAACTAGTCGTCCACAGATGTACGGGACGGCCGCCCGGAAATGATCGGCGTGGCCGAAGACGAGGCGAACAAAGGCAGGAACTCCTCCACGTTCAGGTACGTGGTGCTGCCGGTCACCAACCCGTCCCGCACGTCGAGGAACACCAGCCCGAACGGCTTGTCCAAGCCAGGCCGCATCTGCCAGAACGCGGGCGAGGCGTTGGCCCGCACCGGCACCAGCCAGGCGCCGTCGCAGGGGGAGTTGGGAACGCTCAACGCGAGGGAGATCGACTCGCGGCCCCGCAGCCACCAGCTGAACGGCGGCATCGACATGGTCGCGTCCTCGTGCAGCAAAGCCACGAGCGTCCGCACGTCATGCCGGTCGAACGCCTCGCAGTAGCGGCGCAGGAGAGACTTCTGCACGGGATCGGACACGTCCAGCGGTGCACCGACGTCGGCTACCCGCAGTGTTGCGCGGGCTCGTTGCAGTGCGCTGTTCACCGACGCGACCGAGTCCGACAGCAGTGCGGCGACCTCGGAGGCCTGCCACGCCAGGACGTCGCGCAGGATCAGCACGGCTCGCTGGCGGGGCGGCAGGTGTTGCAGGGCGGCCACGAACGCCAGGCGGACGGTCTCGCGCCGGATCGTCTGGTCCTCCGGCAGCACGGAGGCGTCCGGCACGGGCTGCACGAAGGCGTTCTCCAGCAGAGGAGCGCCCAGTTCCCCGCCGGACGGGCCCAGATCCACGGCCAGGGCGCGCCGCTGAGCACTGCGCTGCATGTCGATGCAGATGTTCGTGGCGATCCGGTAGAGCCACGTCCGCAGCGACGCGCGCCCGGAGTCGTAGCTGTCGAACGCCTTCCACGCGCGCACGAGTGTTTCCTGCACGGCGTCCTCGGCCTCGAAGCCGGAGCCGAGCATGCGGTAGCAGTAGCCGGTCAGCTCGACCCGGAACGGCTCCAGCGTCTCGATCACGCACAAGACCCTACGCGGACCGATGAGTTCCCGTCGCTCGACTCGTACATCCGGACATGACCGAAGACATCCGCGCCGCGGTGGCGGCGGAACGGCGTGCCCAGGCAGAACTCCTGAGCGGCCTCACCGCGGAACAGTGGCACGCGCCGAGCCTGTGCGAGGGCTGGACCGTGAAGCACGTCGTCGCGCACACGACGCTGCCGTTCCGGGCGTCGGGAACCAGAGTGGTCCTGGAGATCCTGAGATCAGCCGGCCGGTTCAACCACGCCTCCGACCGCATGGCCCGCAAGGACGCCCGGCTCCCGGCGAGCGACCTGCTGAACGCGCTGAAGAAGAACATCGACCACCCGTGGACGCCGCCCGGTGGCGGCCCGGCCGGCGCGCTGTCGCACGACGTCATCCACGGTCTGGACATCACCGTCGCACTGGGACTGGACCGCAGGGTCCCGCACGACCGGCTCCGCATCGTCCTCGACGGCATGAAGCCCGCCAACGTCAGGTACTTCGGCGCGGACCTCGACGGCAAACGCCTGGAGGCCACCGACCTGGACTGGACGTTCGGTGAGGGCGAGCCGGTCAGGGGACTGGCCCAGGACCTGTTGCTGCTGGTCTGCGGACGGACGCTGCCGGCCGGCCGGCTCAGCTGACCACCTCTTCGCGCACCCGGGCCGTCGCCTCGATCGTCGCCGCGAGGAAGCGCGCGACGACCTGCCGTTCCTCCGCGCTCATCCGCCCCCACGCCGCCGCGTAGCCGCGCGCCAAGGGCTGGAAGAACGTGGAGGCGAGTTCCGTCGCCGTGTCGAGCACCCGGAGATCGACACGGCGACGGTCACCGGGATCGCGATCGCGGACGACGTGACCTGCCCTCTCGAGGCGGTCGAGCACGGACGTCGTCGCCGACGCGCTGAGGTTCAGGGCCTTCGCCAGCGTGCCGGGTGTCATCGGAGCGGTCATGATGAGGTTCAGCGCTGTCATGTCCGTGGGATGCAACTCGTGGGCCGCGCTGAAGATCTCCAGGAACCGGTTCGACTCCATCACCAGCGCGCGCAGCATCATGCTCAGCTCGTAGTCGGTTGCATCGCTCACGCGCACAGCTTACTGTTTCGACCATCGAAACGTTCGACGATCGAAGGAATGTCTGATGCGAGTGCTTGCCGGGATCCTGCTCGTCGTCTGGCTGGCCTTGGGCGGCTTCACCGGGCCGTACGCGGGCAAGCTGTCGGAGGTCGCGGAGAACGACAGCAGCGCGTTCCTGCCCAACTCCGCCGAGTCCACGCAGGTCGCCGAGCTGCAGAAGAAGTTCCAGCGCGAGAACGCGATCCCGGCGATCGTCGTGGTCGAACGGTCCAGCGGACTGACCGAAGAGGACAAGAAGTATCTCGCCGACCAGGTCAAGGGCTTCCAGGCGTCGCCGGTCATCCCCTCGCCGAACGACGACCAGGCCGCCCAGGTCGTCCTGCTGCTCGACCCGGCCAAGGACGTCAAGGACTCGGTCTTCCAGCTCCGCGACGGCACGCGAGGTGCACCTCAGGGGCTGACCGTGCTGGTCACGGGCCCGGCGGCGCAGGTCGCGGACCTCGTCGAGGCGTTCGGCGGGATCGACGGGCTGCTGCTGATCGTCGCGGGTGCCGTGGTCGCGCTGATCCTGCTGGTGGTCTACCGGAGTCCGCTGCTGCCGGTCGTCGTGCTGGTGTCGGCGGTGTTCGCGCTGGGGCTGGCCAGCTTCGTCGTCTACCTGCTCGCGAAGAACGACGTCCTGGCGTTGAACGGCCAAAGCCAGGGCATCCTCTCGATCCTGGTGTTCGGCGCCGCGACGGACTACGCGTTGCTGCTGGTGTCGAGGTTCCGCGAGGAACTGCGCGACACCCAGGACAGGTTCGCGGCCGTCAAGGCGGCCTGGCGCGGCACGGTCGAACCCATCGCGGCCTCGGCCGGCACGGTGATCCTCGGCGTGCTGTGCCTGCTGTTCAGCGACCTCGACTCGAACAAGGGCCTCGGCCCGGTCGCCGCCATCGGCATCGGCGCCGCGCTGCTGACCACGATGACCTTCCTGCCCGCGACCCTCGCACTGCTCGGCCGTGGCGCTTTCTGGCCGTTCGCCCCGAAGTTCGGCTCGAAGCACCCCGAGACGAGCGGGCTCTGGGCCCGCGTCGCGAACCTGGTGCGCCGCAAGCCGCGCGCGATCTGGATCGTCACCACGCTCGTGCTGCTCGTCGGCGCCGCGTTCCTGCCGCAGCTCAAGGCGTCCGGCACCGCGCAGTCCGACGTGTTCCTGACCCCGGTCGAGTCCGTGGCGGGACAGGAGCTGCTGTCCCGGCACTTCCCCGGCGGCACCGGCTCGCCGACCGTGATCATCGCCGCCGAGGACAAGACCGCCGAGGTCGTGCAGAAGTCCAAGGTGGACGGTGTCGCGGACGTGCGGCCGTCCGGAACCGCCGAAGGCCTGGTGCGCATCGAGGCCACGCTGAAGGACGCGCCGGACTCCGATGCCGCGGTCGAGACCGTGCAACGACTTCGTGCGGCCGTCGACGGCATCGATGCGACGTTGGTGGGCGGACCGACGGCGACGTTGCTCGACACCAGGACGACGTCCGAGCACGACCGAATGCTGATCATCCCGATCGTGCTGGTCGTGATCTTCCTGATCCTGGCGATGCTGCTGCGGTCGTTGCTGGCACCGTTGCTGCTGATCGCGACCGTCGTGCTGTCGTTCGCGGCCACGATGGGCGTGTCGGCGCTGGTGTTCAACCACGTCCTCGACTTCCCCGGTTCCGATCCCGTGGTGCCGTTGTTCGGGTTCGTGTTCCTGGTGGCGCTGGGCATCGACTACAACATCTTCCTGATGACCCGCGTCCGCGAGGAGACCCAGCGGCTCGGCACGGTCGAGGGGACGCTGCGGGGCCTCAGCCTGACCGGTGGCGTGATCACGTCGGCGGGTGTGGTGCTGGCGGCGACGTTCGCGGCACTGGCCGTGCTGCCGATCCTGTTCCTCACGCAGATCGCGTTCATCGTCGCGTTCGGTGTCCTGCTGGACACGCTGCTGGTGCGGTCGCTGCTCGTGCCGGCGCTGTCCGTGGACGTCGGCGGGCGAATCTGGTGGCCGTCGAAGCTGAGGTGAGCCAGGATCTCGGCATGACCTTCACGGCACGCCAGCTCAACCGCGCCACGCTCGACCGGCAGATGCTGCTGCGGCGCGAACCGGTCGACGTGCCGACGGCCGTGGACCGGGTCGTGGCGATCCAGGCGCAGGAACCCGCGTCGCCGTACATCGCGCTGTGGAACCGGATCGAGGGCTTCGACCCCGCCGATCTGGACGAGGCGTTCGTGAGCGGGGTGGTCCGCAAGGCATCGCTGATGCGGATCACCCTGCACGCCGTGACGTCCGCGGACCACGAGGCGTTCCACCACGCGATGCTCCCCGCGTTGAGGGCGTCACGCCTGTACGACAAGCGGTTCAAGTCGATGAACGTCACGATCGACCAGGCCGACGCGCTGCTGGAGCACCTGCTCGAGTTCGCCGCGACGCCCCGGCAGAAGGCGGAGATCGAGGAACTGCTGCACGCGCACGTCGGCGACGTCGGCGAGCCCGGCGTCTGGTGGGCGCTGCGCACCTACGGCGGACTCGTGCACGCACCGACGGGCGGGCCCTGGTCGTTCGGGCTGCGACCGTCCTATCAGGCCGTGACGACCGAGCCGCGCGAACAACTGGCCGCCGTCGCCGAGATGCTGCGCCGCTACCTCACCGGCTTCGGGCCGGCGACCGTCCTCGACATGAACCAGTTCAGCATGCTGCCGCGCACCGCGATCCGGGAGGCGCTGGCATCGCTGGACCTCGTCCGGGACGGCGACCACTACGACGTTCCTGATCGGACGATCCCCGACGAGGACACCCCGGCGCCGCCGCGGCTGATGGCCATGTGGGACAGCACGTTGCTCGCCTACGCCGACCGCAGCCGGATCATTCCGGACGAATACCGCAAGCTCGTCATCCGCGACAACGGTGACACTCTGCCGACCCTGCTCGTCGACGGCCACGTGGCCGGGGTGTGGCGCCCGACCGAGGACGGAGGTGTCGAGGCGACCGCGTTCCACGCCCTTGACGAGGAGCAATGGGCCGGGCTGGCCGACGAGGCCGCGTCCCTGCGCAAGCTCCTCGGTGATCGGGAACCGCAGGTGTACAAGCGTTACGCACGGTGGTGGAACGGCCTTCCGGCCCACGACGTTCGTATTGTGTGAAAACGTCAAGATCCACAAAGGACGATCCGTGAGTCACCATTCCTCCACCCTGCATGGAGGAAAAGTTCAATGTCTCTCACGAGCAAGCGCGTGCTGCCGGCGTTCGCCGCCGGTCTGCTCGCGGCCAGTGCGATCACCCTGCTCGGCGCTTCCCCCGCCGCGACCGCCGTCGGCTCGGCCGAGTGCGCCGACACGCACGCCGACGAGCACTCGGCTGCCCGCGGCAGGCCCGGTAGCACCGGCCACGACCGCAACGAGATCTCCGACGCCCAGGCGGCCGCGATGAACGCCGACCTGCGCGCGAAGATCGCCAAGAACAACTCGCTGGGAGAGTTCAGCGCGCAGGCGGGCGGCACGATCAACGTGGTCTTCCACGTCGTGACCACCACGGCCGGCAAGGGCGCGATCACCGACGCCACCCTGACCAAGCAGCTCCAGGTCCTCAACGACGGGTTCGCCGGCGCGGAGTCGAGCGCCGCGGCGCAGACGGGCTTCAAGTTCGTGCTGCAGCAGACCAAGCGCTACGCGAACAACACGTGGTTCAACGGCGGCGCCGACAACGCGGGCACCGAACGCAAGATGAAGACCCAGACCCGCGTCGGCACGGCCGCGACGCTCAACATCTGGTTCACCGACATCGACGGCTTCGGCTTCGCCACGTTCCCGAGCTGGTACAAGAGCGACCCGAAGATGGACGGCGTCGTCGTCGACTACGCCACCGTGCCCGGCGGCTCCGAGGTGAACTTCAACCTCGGCAAGACGGTCACCCACGAGGTCGGCCACTGGATGGGTCTCTGGCACACCTTCCAGGGCGAATGCACCGCGACCAACGACGAGGTCGCGGACACCCCGGCGCAGGCCGGCCCCACCTCGGGCTGCCCGGAGGGCCGCGACTCCTGCTCGCTCGGCGGCGTGGACCCGATCCACAACTACATGGACTACTCCTTCGACGACTGCTACAACCAGTTCACCCCTGGCCAGAACACCCGCATGCAGAGCGCTTGGACGGCCTACCGCGCCGGCAAGTGATCCGACGGGAGGGCCTGCGCCGATAGCAGAAGAAGGCGCAGGCCCTCCCGCGACGCGTCGTCCGCAGCGGTGCAGGCGACGAGCAGCTGGTCCGGGTGAGTGTCCACAGTGAACTGCTGCACGTCGACGGTGAGCGTGCCGGCCGTCGGGTGGTGGTAGGTCTTGACGAGCTGCCGCGGCCCGCGCACCTGATGCGCCGCCCACCAGGTCCGGAAGTCCGGGTCCTTCACGCTCAACTCGCCGACCAGCGAGGACAGCGCCGAGTCGTGCGGCGTGCGGCCGGCTTCCATCCGCAGCACCGCGACGCACTCCCGCGCCGAGCGTTCCAGAAGGCGAGTGGACTCGAGGAGTTCCACTGGATCGACGCGCGTCGCACGTCGACCTGCACGACAGGTACGTGCCCCAGGTCGTCGAGCGGGTCGTCGAGTTCTTCGCGAAGAACCTCTAGACGCGGGCGGCCACCGAACGCGCGTGGTCGAGTTCGCGCTGATAGCGGGCGGGGTGGAACGCGGCGAGCTCCTCGTACATGGCGAGGGCCTCGGCGATCGCGGACTCGGCCTCGGCGCGTTCGGACCGCAGCACGCGGATCTCGGCGTGGTCGGTGAGCGCGTCGGCGAGCAGGTAGCTGTACTCGTACGGGTCCTCCGCGTGGCGTTCCCGGTAGTGGGCGACCGACTGCGACGACGGCTCCAGTGCCGCGTCGAGCGAGCCCGCGTGCGCGGACGCGAGGGCGAAGGTGTTGCGCGCCATGGCTTTGTCGTCCGCCGCCTGGTACAGCTCGACGCTCTTCGCGGCGGCCTCAGCGGCTTCGGGGTACTCGGCGCGGGTGATCAGGAGGCTGGCCCGGCTGTTGAACGCCCGCGCGAGTTCCCTGCGGCCGAGTTCGCGGTCCTCGTGCTTGGTCGCGAGGGCGATGGCCTCGTCGTTGGCGGCGAGCGACTCGTCGAGCCTGCCGACGTCGTGCAGCCTGCTGCCGAGACTGACGAGCGCGACCGCGAGCCGCAACTCCACTCTCATGACCATGGCACGGCGTTCGGTGTCGGCGAGCAGCGCGCGGTAGCGGTCGACCGACTCCTGGGCGGCTTCCACCGCCTCCGCGAAGACGCCCAGGTCCAGAAGGCGATTGCCGTGGTTGTGGACTCCTCCGGCGAGGTCGTCGAGGGACTGCCGGTCGCCCTCCTCGTCCGCGTGCTTCCGCAGCACGGCCACGGCCTCGTCGGCGGACACGCGGGCGTCCTCGAACCTGCCCAGGCGCACCTGCAGGAGGCAGAGCTCCTCGAACGCGCTGTGGCCGTTGATGTTGCGCCCCGAACCGTTGTCCCGCCAGAACACCGCGTTCATCGCGGTGAACTCCGCGGCCTGCTCGTGGTCGCCGATCGCCGCGAGGCGGTGCGCGTACTCCAGCCACGCGTGCGCGAGGTCGTAGCCCGGCAGCGAGTACGGCACCAGCTCCTGGCCGTCGAGCTCGGCGACGGCCTCGCGGGCGTTCTCGGCGGCCTCGGCGTGCCGGCCGAGCCTGCCCAGCAGGTTGGTGGTCCAGTACCGGGCCGTGTTGGCGATCCCCGTGCTGCGCTTGCCCGGCACTGCGAGTCGCAGGGCGAGCGGCAGCTCCTCCTGCACGACCGCCAGCGCTTCCTCGTACCGCTCCTGGCGCATGAGGTTGTCCCGCAACGAGGTCAGCACGACCCGCAGCTTCTCCGGGTCGCCGAGCTCCCGGCGGAACTCCAGGACCTCGTGGTGGGTCCGCAGGGCGAAGTCGTCCCACCCGGCTTCCTCGAAGTACTCCGCCAGCTCCGTCAGCGCGTCCGCCAGTGCGTCCGGCGCCGGCCACTCCTCGCGGGGCTTGCCCCGCAGCTCCTCGACGACCGGCCACACGTGGCCCAGCATCTTCACGGGGTCCGGATGGCCGGTCCTGGCCGGGCGGTGCCACGTCTCGCCGCGGCGCACTGGCTTGATCACCCGCGAGTGGATATCACGCGGGGCGCACCTCCGGGACGACCTTCGCCACATTCTCCTCCGATGCAACCGAAGCGAGGCGCTCGGCCATCGTGCCGCCCTCGGGGGTTCCGATCGGCGACGGCACCTTGCCCAGCAGGTACCCGGCGTGACTCACCGCGAGCAGCACCAGGAACGCACTGGAGAACTCGGGCAGCCCGGCGATGCCGGCGGGGTTGTCCACGGCCCGGAAAGCCGAGACGGCCTGCGCGATGTAGACCAGCACCAGCAGCACGGTGATCACGAAGTTCTGGAACTTCGCGAGGTCGATCGACTTGCCCGCCGACGTGCCCTCCTCGGCCGTGAGCATCTCCCAGAACCGCCCGCCTTTCGCGCCCAGCGGGTAGGCCGCCACCGAGTCGGGCCGGGTCGTGCTCTTCGTGACCTTGATGGCGGTCGCGACCACGCCGGACCCGACCGAGATGCCCAGCAGCCACAGCACCTGGTCCGGGATCTGGAACCCGGCCACGTCGACCTGCCCGGCCGCGAACCGGCCGAACGCCATGCCGCTGACCAGCGAGAGCAGCACGACCGTCCACACCATCACCTGCACCCGCGAGAGGCTGTAGCGGCCACGGGCGTCCCTGAGCACGTTCTGCGCACTGAGACGGGAGGGGACCACCACCGCGAGCAGCACGATGACGACTGCGGACACGAACCAAGCCCAGAACGTGGTCGCCATTGCGGCCTCCTCGTTACGCCGTTCGGACGCTGTCGCCCTTACGTCGTCGAGAAGTGACCTGGCGTTATCACGTTCGGTAACGATTTGGGGGTCGGTGTGCGTCGTAGTCGATCACCAGACCGGCCCGCGACGCCGGGTCGCACGTCGCCAGGTACAGCCGCTGGCCCTCGACGTAGCGGCGGTTGCGGGGATCGTCCGGATCGGACGGGCTGCCGTCGCGCCCGGCCATGCGCGCGACGGACACGGTGAAGCTGACGTCGAGGAACACCGAGAAGTCCCAGCGCGCGACGACCTCGTCGCGGTGCAGGAAGATCCCGTCCACCAGCAGGAGCGCGTCCGGTGACGCGACCTCGGCCGGCGGGTCGACGTACTCGTCGGTCTCCAGGTCGTGGCTCGCTCGCCGGAACGGCCGTCCTTCGGCGAACGGCGTGAGCAGGTGGTCGATGAACCGCGGGTAGTCGAAGCTGTCGAGGAAGAACCCCTCGGGCGACGCCTTCCCCCGCTGCCAGCGAATCGCCCGCGGGTGGTGGAAGTCGTCCACGGAGGCCCGCACGACCTCGCGGCCGCTGGAACGCAACACCTCGGCCAGCTCGTCGCAGAACGTCGTCTTGCCCGCCCCGTCGACGCCGTCGACCGCGACCAGTCCACGTGCGGGCAGCAGAGCAGCGATCTCGTTCAGCACCCCGGCACGATTTCACACATCGTGACCGCGCCAGGCCCGATCGGCTGAGACCCAGGTCTCCCCGGCCTCAAGAACGCGTAAAAGCCGGACCCGCCCCCGTAAGGACGCTGTCAGGCATCCCCTGATCAGGGATTTCGTGATGCACGCTTCCGGGCGTCATCAAGAACATCTTGTCGTTGAAGGGAGCGGCGTCATGGCCGACCTGGCCTATGCGTTGCTGCTGATCGGGAGTTTCGTCGTGCTGGGCCTGACGGTGCGTGGACTGGAGAAGTTGTGAGCACGGGACTCGTCGCGAACGCCGTAGCCGGCGTGATCGCACTCGGGCTCGTCGTCTACCTGTTCATCGCACTCGTCAGGCCGGAGAAGTTCTGATGTCACCCCTCGTGGCCGGCCTCCTGCAGACCGGCATCCTCGTCACGGCCCTGGCGGTCGTGTACCGGCCCCTCGGCGACTACATGGCCCGCGTCTTCACCGCCCAGGGCCACTTGAAAGCCGAGCGAGCCATCTACCGCTTCGCCCGCATCAACCCGGACGCCGAGCAGAAGTGGAGCACCTACGCGTACGGCGTGCTGGGCTTCTCGTTCGTCGGCATCGTGTTCCTGTACGTGATCCAGCGCGCACAGTCGTTGCTGCCGTTCGGTTTCGACCGCGGCAACGTCGGTCCCGGCATGGCGTTCAACACGGCGATCAGCTTCGTGGCCAACACGAACTGGCAGTCGTACGTGCCGGAAGCCGTCATGGGCCACGCGGTCCAGATGATCGGCCTGACCGTGCAGAACTTCGTGTCGGCGGCGGTCGGCCTGGCCGTGGCCATCGCGCTCGTCCGCGGTTTCGTGCGGCACCAGACCGACCGGCTGGGCAACTTCTGGGTCGACCTGGTGCGCGGCACCCTCCGGATCCTGCTGCCGATCGCGTTCATCGGCGCGATCGTGCTGATCGCGTTCGGTGTCACGATGTCGCTCAAGTCCGGAGTGGACGTCGACGGGCAGATCGTGGCGAACGCACCCGTTGCCAGCCAGGAGGTCATCAAGGAGCTCGGCACCAACGGTGGCGGTGTCCTCAACGCGAACTCAGCGCACCCGTTCGAGAATCCGGGCGAGTGGACCAACCTGATCGAGATCTTCCTGATCCTGGTCATCCCGGTCGCGCTGACCCGCACGTTCGGCCGGCTCGCCGGCGACAGGAAGCAGGGCTACGTCCTGCTCAGCGTCATGGGCGTCATCTGGACGGCCATGCTCGCCGTGATCTGGGCCGCGGAGGCCAACGGCATCAGGCCCCTGGAGGGCAAGGAACTCCGCTTCGGCATTCCCGGCAGCGCTCTTTTCGCGAACTCCACCACCGGCACGTCGACCGGCGCGGTCAACTCGCTGCACGACAGCTACACGGGGCTCGGCGGCGGTGCCGCGCTGCTCAACATGCTGTTCGGCGAGATGACGCCGGGCGGTGTCGGCACGGGGCTCTACAGCATCCTCGTGATGGCGGTCATCGCGATGTTCCTGGCGGGCCTGATGGTCGGCCGCACACCCGAGTACCTGGGGAAGAAGCTGGGGCGCAAGGAGGTCACGGCGGCCGCGGTGTCGATCCTCGCGATGCCGACGGTGCTGCTGATCGGCGCCGGCATCGCCGCGATCCTGCCGAGCACGCAGGGCGCTCTCAACAACCCCGGAGAGCACGGCCTGTCGGAGATCCTCTACGCCTACGCGTCGGCGTCGAACAACAACGGGTCGGCGTTCGGCGGGATCACGGTGACGAACGACTGGTTCCAGTCGTCGCTCGGCCTGTGCATGCTGTTCGGCCGGTTCGTCCCGATCGTCGCGGTGCTCGCGCTCGCCGGATCCCTTGCGGCGCAGAAGAAGGTGCCGGTGACGGCGGGCACGCTGCCCACCACCGGTCCGTTGTTCGCGACCCTGCTGACCGGCTCGATCGTCCTGGTCGCCGCGCTGACGTTCGTTCCCGCTCTCGCTCTCGGTCCCATCGCGGAGGCACTGCTGTGACCACCAAGCCCGGTCTCGCGGCCGCTCTTCCCGAGGCCCTGAAGAAGCTGCACCCGCGCCACCAGCTGCGCAGTCCCGTCATGTTCGTCGTCTGGGTGGGTTCGTTGCTGGTCACCGTGTTCGCGGTGACCGAGCCGAGCGTGTTCACCATCGCCGTCGCGGCGTGGCTGTGGTTCACCGTGCTGTTCGCGAACCTCGCCGAGGCCGTCGCGGAGGGCCGTGGCAAGGCGCAGGCGGAGTCGTTGCGCCGCACGAAGTCCGACGCCGTCGCGCGGCTCGTCAACGGTGACGTCGTGGCGGGCACCGAACTGAAGATCGGTGACCTGGTCGTCGTCGAGGCGGGCGAGGTCGTCCCCGGCGACGGTGACGTCGTCGAGGGCATCGCGACGGTGGACGAGTCCGCGATCACCGGCGAGTCCGCGCCCGTCATCCGCGAGTCCGGCGGCGACCGGTGTGCGGTCACCGGAGGCACGACCGTGCTGTCGGACCGGATCGTCGTCCGGATCACGACCAGGCCCGGCGAGTCCTTCGTGGACCGGATGATCGCGCTCGTCGAGGGTGCGGAACGGCAGAAGACGCCGAACGAGATCGCCCTGACGATCCTGCTGTCGACGCTGACGATCATCTTCCTGCTGGCCGTCGTGGCGCTGCAACCGTTCGCGATCTACTCGGGCGGCGAGCAGTCGGTCGTCGTGCTGACGGCGTTGCTGGTCTGCCTGATCCCGACGACCATCGGCGCGCTGCTGTCCGCCATCGGCATCGCGGGCATGGACCGGCTGGTGCAGCGCAACGTCCTGGCCACCTCGGGCAAGGCGGTCGAGGCCGCCGGCGACATCGACACGTTGCTGCTCGACAAGACCGGCACGATCACCTGGGGCAACCGGCGCGCGACCGAGTTCATCGCGGTCGGCCCGACCTCCGGCGAGACGCTCGTCGCGGCTGCCCGGCTCGCGAGCCTGGCCGACGACACCCCGGAAGGCCGCAGCATCCTGGAGCTGGCGGGCGGTGAACCCGCCAGTGAGCACGAGAAGACCGGCGAGTTCGTCCCGTTCACCGCCCAGACCAGGATGTCCGGCATCGACCTCGGGGAGCGCAGCATCCGCAAGGGCGCCGCGTCGGCGTTCGAGCTGACCGACACGGCCCGCGAGATCGTCGACGAGATCAGCGCGCAGGGCGGCACCCCGCTCGTCGTCGCCGAGAACGGGAAGGTCCTCGGCATCATCCGGCTGTCGGACGTGGTGAAGCCCGGCATGAAGGAACGCTTCGCCGAGCTGCGCGCGATGGGCATCCGGACGGTCATGGTCACCGGTGACAACCCGTTGACCGCCAAGGCCATCGCGGAGGAGGCCGGGGTCGACGACTTCCTCGCCGAGGCCAAGCCCGAGGACAAGATGGCCCTGATCCGCAAGGAGCAGGAGGGCGGCCGGCTGGTCGCGATGACCGGTGACGGCACGAACGACGCGCCCGCGCTGGCCCAGGCGGACGTGGGTGTCGCGATGAACACCGGCACGTCGGCCGCGAAGGAGGCCGGCAACATGGTCGACCTCGACTCGGACCCGACCAAGCTCATCGAGATCGTGGAGATCGGCAAGCAGCTGCTGATCACGCGTGGTGCGCTGACGACGTTCTCCGTGGCGAACGACCTGGCGAAGTACTTCGCGATCCTGCCCGCCATGTTCGCGGCGATCTACCCGGCGCTGGACAAGCTCAACATCATGCACCTGGCCACGCCGCAGTCCGCGATCCTGTCGGCGGTGGTCTTCAACGCCCTGGTCATCGTGGCGCTGATCCCGCTGGCGCTCAAGGGCGTGCGGTACCGGCCGTCCAGTGCCTCGGCGCTGCTGCGGCGCAACCTGCTGATCTACGGCCTGGGCGGCGTCGTGACGCCGTTCGCCGGGATCTGGCTGATCGACCTGCTCGTGCGACTCATCCCCGGGATCGGCTGAAGCGAATGACGAACTTCCTCAAGCAGTCGTGGGCGGGTCTGCGGATCCTGCTCGCACTCACGGTGCTCCTCGGTGTGCTCTACCCGCTGTCGGTGTGGGGCGTGTCGCGGATCCCCGGCCTGCACGCCAACGCCGAGGCCACGGACACGACGCTGGTCGCGGTGGCCCGCGAGGGCGACCGGTACTTCGTGCCGAGGCCGTCGGCCGCGACGCTGCCCGCGTCCGGTGGCTCGAACAAGGGCGAGCTGAACGAGGACTACACCAGGGTCGTCGCCGAGCGCCGCACCGCTGTGGCGCAACGCGAAGGCGTGCCCGAGAGCCAGGTGCCGCAGGACGCCGTGACGGCGTCCGCGTCCGGCCTCGACCCGCACATCAGCCCGGACTACGCGGCGTTGCAGGTGCCCCGTGTGGCACGCGCGTCCGGGCTGCCGGTGGAGGAGGTGCGTGAGCTGGTCGCTGCCCACACTCACGGCACCTTCACCACCACCGTCAACGTGACTGCGCTGAACCGTGCCATCGACAGCGCAACCCAAAAATGATGGGCGTTGACGGTCGCCGGGGTGAGCTGAGGATCTACCTCGGCGCCGCTCCCGGCGTCGGCAAGACCTTCGCCATGCTCGGCGAGGCACACCGGCGCCGGGAGCGCGGCACGGAGGTGGTGGTCGGACTCGTGGAGACCCACGGCCGCGACAAGACCGCCTCCCTGCTCGAAGACCTGGAAGTGGTGCCGCGCAGGGTGATGCGGCACCGTGAGCTGGAAGTGTCCGAGATGGACGTGGACGCGGTCCTGGCCCGCCGGCCCGAGGTCGCGGTGGTCGACGAGCTCGCGCACACCAACGCTCCGGGCTCGCGCAACGAGAAGCGGTGGCAGGACGTCGAGGAACTGCTCGAAGCGGGCATCGACGTCCTGTCGACGGTGAACGTCCAGCACCTGGAGTCGCTGAACGACGTCGTCGAGCGGATCACCGGTGTCCG
Organism: Lentzea kristufekii; assembly: GCF_033949925.1. Taxonomy (NCBI): domain Bacteria; kingdom Bacillati; phylum Actinomycetota; class Actinomycetes; order Pseudonocardiales; family Pseudonocardiaceae; genus Lentzea; species Lentzea kristufekii. The sequence goes on along the minus strand of NZ_JAXAVV010000033.1, from coordinate 12,996 downwards.
GCAGCGGGAGACCGTGCCGGACGAGGTGGTCCGCCGCGCCGAGCAGGTCGAGCTGGTCGACATCACCCCGGAGGCGTTGCGACGGCGGCTGGCGCACGGCAACGTCTACCCGGCGCACCGGATCGACGCCGCGCTGGGCAACTACTTCCGGCCCGGCAACCTGACGGCGTTGCGCGAACTGGCGCTGCTCTGGGTCGCCGACCAGGTCGACGTCGCGTTGCAGCGGTACCGCAACGAGAAGGAGATCACCGACACCTGGGAGACCAGGGAACGGGTCGTCGTCTCGATCACCGGCGGCCCGGAGAGCGAGACGCTGATCCGCCGCGCGCGCCGGATCGCGACGCGGGCGGGCGCGGAACTGCTGGTGCTGCACGTGATGCGCGGCGACGGGCTGTCCGGCGCCGCGCCCGAGCACATCGCCCGCTCCCGCAGGATCACCGAGGACGTCGGCGCGACGTTCCACTCGGTGGTGGGCGACGACGTGCCGACGGCACTGCTGGAGTTCGCCCGCGGGGTCAACGCCACCCAGCTCGTCCTCGGGACCTCGCGCAGGTCGCGGGTCGCGCGGGCGTTCGACGAGGGCATCGGCGCGGCCGTGGTGCAGGAGTCCGGCGCGATCGACGTGCACATGGTCACGCACGACGAGTCGCGGCGGGGTCTGCGGTGGAAGACCGGCGCGGACCCGCTGTCGCTCCGGCGCCGCCTCATCGGCTGGGGCCTGTCGCTGGCGTTGCCGGCGGCGGTGACGGCGCTGGGCATGCTGTGGCGCGACGAACTGGACTTCTCGACCGACCTGGTGGCGTTCCTGCTGGTCACGTGCGTGGTGGCGATCGCGGGCGGGCTGGGCCCCGCGTTGTTCTGCGCGGTCCTCGGAGCCGGGCTGCTCAACTACTTCTTCACCGAGCCGTACTACAGCCTGGCCGTGCGCACGCCGGAGAACGTGATCACGCTGGCGGCCATGGTGATCGTCGCGACCGTGGTGGCGCTGACGGTCGACCGGGCGGCCCGGCTGGCGGAACAGGGCGCGCGGGCGCGAACCGAGGCCGCGTTGCTGGCCTCCTATTCGCGGACCGTGCTCACGAGCCCGTGTCCGCTGACCCGGCTGCTGGAGAAGATCCGGGAGAACTTCGGCCTGGAGTCGGTCGCTCTCGTGGAGCGGCGGGACGGCACCTGGACCCGCGTGGAGTGCGCCGGAAGGGACTCCGGTCCCGTGACCGAGGTGACGGTCACGGACGACGTGCGGCTGAGGCTGAGCGGTCGCGTGCTGCCCGCGAGCGACCAGCGGGTGCTGGAGGCCGCGGCCGGGCAGACGTTCGTGGCACTGCGGCAGCAGCGGATGGCCGCCGACGCCCTGCACGCGCAACGGAAAGCGGAGACGTCGGAGTTGCGCACGGCCCTGCTGTCGGCGGTGGGCCACGACCTCCGCACACCGCTGACGTCGATCAAGGCGGCGATCGGGAGCCTGCGCGACACCTCGCTGCCACTGTCCGAACAGGACGTCACCGAGCTGATGGCGACCGTGGAGGAGTCCGCGGACCGGCTGACCGGCCTGGTGGACAACCTGCTGGACTCGTCCCGGCTCGCGACCGGTTCGGTCGAGCCGGTGCTGCGGCCGGTCGGCTACTACGAGGTCGTGGCCAGGGCGCTCGCCGGCATCGGGGGAGAGGTGACGGTGGTGGTGGCCGAGGACCTCCCGCCCGTCCTTGCGGACCTGGGTCTGCTGGAGCGCGTGGTCGCCAACGTGGTGGACAACGCCCTGCGGCACGGCAGTCCGTCGCCGGTCACGATCCGTGCCAGCCACCACGGTTCCTCCGTCGAACTGCGGATCGTGGATCACGGTCCCGGCCTGCCGAAGAAGACGGGACACAGGTTGTTCGCACCGTTCCAGCGCCTCGGCGACCGCTCCGCCACACCGGGCGTCGGGCTCGGGCTGAGCGTCGCGAAGGGCTTCACCGCCGCCATGGGAGGGGAGATCAGCGCCGAGGACACCCCGGGCGGCGGACTGACCGTGGTCATCTCACTGCCCGCCTACGAGGAGACTTCCCGATGACATCAGTGCTGGTGGTCGACGACGAACCGCAGATCGTCCGTGCGTTGAGGATCAACCTCAGCGCTCGCGGCTACGAGGTCATGACGGCCTACGACGGCAGATCCGCCTTGGGCGTCGCCGTCGAGGGCAAGCCGGACGTGGTCGTGCTCGACCTCGGCCTGCCCGACATCGACGGCGTGGACGTGATCGCCGGGCTGCGCGGCTGGTCCACGATCCCGATCATCGTGCTGTCCGCGCGCACCGACTCGTCGGCCAAGGTCGAGGCCCTCGACGCCGGGGCCGACGACTACGTGACCAAGCCGTTCGGGATGGACGAGCTGCTGGCCAGGCTGCGTGCCGCCGTGCGCCGCACCGTGGCGCGCGAGGCCGGCGATCCCGTGGTCGAGACGGCGTCGTTCGTCGTCGACCTGGCGGTGAAGAAGGTGCAGCGAGGAGGCCGCGAGGTCCACCTGACACCGACCGAGTGGGGCCTGGTCGAGATCCTGGCACGCAACCCCGGCCGGCTCGTGTCGCAGAAGCAGCTGCTGCAGGAGGTGTGGGGGCCGATGCACGTCAACGAGTCCCAGTACCTGCGCGTCTACTTCGCTCAATTGCGGCGCAAGCTGGAGGACGACCCGGCCCGCCCGAAGCACCTGATCACCGAGCCGGGAATGGGATACCGGTTCGAGCTCTGAGGTTGACGCGGAGGCGTGAGAGCGCTTCCATGGGAGTCCGCTGCCGCACGATCGTGACAGAGAGGTCATCATCGTGGCTCGAAAACTTCGGTATGCGCTCCTGGCGCTGCTCCTGGCGCTCCCGCTGTCCGGCGTCGCCCGGGCGGCGGTCCCACCGACACCGCCCGGCTGGTCGCTGGCCTGGTCGGACGACTTCGACGGTGCGAACAACACGGCGCCGAACTCGAACAACTGGATCGTCGACACCGGTCACGGCTACCCCGGCGGCCCTGGCAACTGGGGCACCGGCGAGATCCAGCGCTACACCAACGACCGCGCCAACCTGCGCCTCGACGGCACCGGCAACCTGCGGATCATTCCGTGGCGTGCGGCCAACGGCGAGTGGACCTCGGCCCGCATCGAATCCCGCCGGGCGAACTTCAAGGCACCGGCAGGCGGCGTGCTGCGCATCGAGGGCCGCATCCAGATGCCGAACATCACCGGCACCGGCGCGCTCGGCTACTGGCCCGCGTTCTGGGCGTTGGGTGCCCCGTACCGCGGCAACTACTGGAACTGGCCGAGCATCGGCGAGTTCGACATCATGGAGAACGTCAACGGCATCAACAGCGTCTGGGGCGTGCTGCACTGCGGCGTGAACCCGGGTGGTCCGTGCAACGAGACGAACGGTCTCGGCGCCTCCCGCGCCTGCCCCGGCAGCCAGTGCCCCGGCAACTTCCACACCTACCGCTTCGAGTGGGACCGCTCGGTCAGCCCGAACCAGTTGCGCTGGTACGTCGACGGCCAGCAGTTCCACACCGTGCGGCAGAACCAGATGGACGCGACCACCTGGAACAACATGACGTCCCACCAGGGTTACTTCATCCTGCTGAACGTGGCGATGGGCGGCGCGTTCCCGAACGGCGTGGCTGGCCGCGGCACTCCTGTCCCGGAGACGACGCCCGGCCGTTCGATGGCGGTCGACTACGTGGCGGTGTGGACCCGGCCGTAGTTCTTCCGGCTAGCCCTACTGTTCCACCGCCCCGAAGTCGCTAGCGTGGCAACAGGGGACTTCGGGGGAAGGTGGAGCAGTGGGGGAGCTTGCGCGCCGGGACGTGCTGTCCTGGCTGGGGAAAGGCGCACTCGGAGCGGTCGCGCTGGGTGCGGTGGGACAACCCGCGATGGCGGCGAGCGGCGTGACCGTGCTGCGAGGAGCGACGCTCATCGACGGCACCGGCCGCCCGCCCGTCCGCGACGCGACCGTCGTGCTGGCCGGCGACCGGATCCTGGCCGCCGGCCGGCACCGTGACGTGCCCCGCGGCGTGCGGGTGATCGACGTGGCCGGGAAGTACGTGATCCCCGGCCTGTGGGACCTGCACACGCATGCGACGTTCTTCGAGAACACCGTCGCGCCACTGCACGTCGTCCAAGGCGTCACGGGCATCCGCGAGATGTGGGGCCGGCCCGAGACCCACGACACCCACCGTCGCATCGAGTCCGGCGAGATCCTCGGTCCGCGCATGGTGGTCGCCAGCACGATCGTCGACGGACCCGGCTCCATCTGGCCCGGTTCGGACGTCGTCCGCACCCCGCAGGAGGCCCGCGCCGCCGTGCGCAGGGCCAGGGACGGGGGAGCGGACTTCGTCAAGGTCTACTCGTTCCTCTCGCCGGAGTGCCACGCCGCCATCGCCGACGAGGCCCGCAGGCTGCGGATCCCGTTCGCCGGGCACGTTCCGGCCCGCGTGCCGGTGCAGGACGCGCTGGCGCAGCACACCCACGAACACCTCTACAACCTGTTCACGTCCACATCGGACAACGCCGACGCCCTGTACGCCCAGCTCCGTGCCATGCCCGACGACCCGGCCGACCCGAACTGGTGGGGCCGCCACGCGGGCCGGATGGAACGCGCGGCCGTCGCCACCCACTCACCGGCCCGCGCCCGGCAGTTGTTCGCCGCTATGGCCAGGCAGGGGACGTGGCAGTCGCCGACCCTCTTCGTCGAACGGAACATGTCCCGCTCACCCGAGACCATCACGAACGACCCGGTGGCCCTCGAACGGATGCGCTACATCCCCGTCGGCCTGCGCGCGCAGTGGCAGCAGATCATGTCCGGCCGCCCCGCCCGCACGCCCGAGGAAGTCGCGGAGCTGCGGAGGTTCGGGGACGCCCGCATGCGCCTGCTCCAGCAGATGCACGAGGCGGGCGTGGGCGTCGTCGCGGGTACCGACGCGGGCTTCGCCTACGTCTTCCCGGGCTTCTCCCTGCACGACGAACTGGCGCTGCTGGTCCAGGCGGGCCTCAGCCCGGACCAGGCCCTCCAGGCCGCCACCCGCGACGCCGCGCGCTGCGTCGGCCGGGAGCACGAGTCGGGCACGGTCACCCCGGGCAAGCGGGCGGACCTGGTCGTGCTGGACGCGGACCCGTTGCGGGACATCACGAACGTGGGCCGCATCCATGCCGTCGTCAGCCGGGGCCGCTACCTCGGCCCGGCCGACCGCACGCGCGTCCTCCGGGAGATCGAGGCCGCCGCACAGGAACCGGTGGAGGCACCGGCGACGCCGATGGGGTGCTGCGCGCACTGATGTGGTCCCCGCCACCGCGATCGTCAGGATCGCGTCAAGGCGGGGCCCGCCCGTGTCAGGGTCCCGTCCGGGATCTGGGCACGGACCCGCGGCAGGCGTGTGCTGGACGCATGACACTCGCGGAGTTGTTGCCCAGCACCGGATGCTCCACCGAACCGGTGCTGGAGGACGGTCTCTGGCCGGACGGCACCCGGATCGCCGGCCAGGACCTGGTCATCGGTGGACTTCCCGTCACGCAGCTGGCGGCGCGCTTCGGCACCCCGTGCCAGGTCCTGGACGAACAGACGGTCCGCAGCAGGGCGAGGGCCTTCCTCGCCGCACTGCCCGGCGCCGAGGTCGTGTTCGCGGGGAAGTCGTTGCCCTGCCCCGAGGTCTACCGCTGGATGGCGCAGGAAGGCCTGTCCCTGGACGTGTCCTCGGCCGGAGAGCTCGCACTGGCCAGGGCCGCCGGGTTCCCGGCGACGCGGATGGTCATGCACGGCAACGTGAAGACCGCCGAAGACCTCAAGGCGGCCCTGGAGCACGGCGTCTCCAGGATCGTCGTCGACTCGTTCGACGAGATCGCCCAGCTCGGTGCCCTGGCGACCCGCGGCCAGGAGGTCATGATCCGCGTGACGCCCGGCATCGACGCCCACACCCACGCCAAGATCGCGACCGGCGTCGAGGACCAGAAGTTCGGTTTCTCACTGGCTTCCGGCGCCGCCCTGGAAGCGGTCCTGCGGGTGGTCGAGCAGCCGTCGCTGAGACTCGTGGGCCTGCACTGCCACCTCGGCTCGCAGATCAGGCTCGTGGCGAGCTACGAGGAAGCCGTGCGCCGGATGGTCCGCCTGATCGCGTCCTGCGGCACCAGGATCGAGCAGCTCGACCTCGGTGGCGGCTTCTGCGCGCCGTACCTGCGGGGCGACTCGGACTTCGACCTCGCGGGGTTCGCCCACCGGGTCCTGGGCGCCCTCAACTACGAGTGCGCGCTGCACCGCGTGCCGCCGCCGCGCCTGCTCGTCGAACCCGGCCGCTCGATCGTCGCGAACGCCGGTGTGACCCTGTACCGGGTGTGCGCGGTCAAAGAATCAGTGCGCACGTTCGTGGCCGTCGACGGTGGCATGAGCGACAACCCGCGTCCCGCGTTGTACGGAGCCAAATACGCCGTCCGGCTCGTGGGCCGAGGTGGAAAACCCAAGCCTGTCACCGTTGTCGGCAGGCACTGCGAGGCCGGCGACGTGCTCGCCGAGGACGTGCTCCTCCCGAGGGACGTGCACGCCGGGGACCTGCTCGCCGTCCCCGCGACGGGTGCCTACCACCACGCCCTGGCGTCGAACTACAACCAGGTCTGCCGTCCGCCGGTCATCGCCGTCAAGGACGGGGTCGCCAGGCCGATCGTGCGCAGGGAGACCGAGGAGGACCTGTTGCGCCGCTACGTTTGATCATTCGGGTGCCGAGTCGAACGCCTGTTCCCTAGAGTGGCGCGATGCACTCGTACGCCTACGTGGCCGACTCCCGGCTGGACGAGACACGGCGCGCCCTCGGACTGCAGACCTCCGGCGGCCGGGCGCCGAACCCGCGCTTCTTCACCGGGTTCCTCGGCGACTCGCAGCAGGCCGCGACGGCGTTGCTCGCGATCGCCAAGGTCGCCGGCACCCGGTACTTCCAGCCCACCACCGAGCGCCTGCGGGACCCGGTCGTCACCTGCAACGGCGACCGGCTGCGCTTCGAGTCGTTCTCCGGCTGCTGCGGTGTCTACGCGCGCCTGGACGTCCTCGGCGACGCCCTCGACGGCGAGGTGCACGACCGCGGCACCACGAACGTCGACGTCAACGAGCCGTTGCGGCGTGCCCTCGCCCGCGTGACCAAGGGCGACCCGCTGCACCTCACGGTGGGGCCCGACCAGGTCGAGTTCGGCACGCTCGACGGCGCGGTCGTCGAGAAGAAGGTCCCGCTGCCACCGCGCTGGTTGCGGGGCTTCGCCGAGACCCAGGTCCTCACCTCGAAGTTCGACCTGAAGGCCAAGCTCTCGGCGGCGGACGCGCAGCGGTTCCTCAAGACGCTGCCCAAGGGCCGCGCGGCGGTGTGGGCCGTGCCGTCCGGGAAGTCGTTGCGGCTCAGCGGAACGGCCTCGGCCAACGCCGTGTGCCTGGCGGGCCCGAACCGCCTGGAGACCCTCATCCCGTTGCTGCGCTTCGCGAAGGCCGTCCGGCTCTACGGCCCGCCGCCCGCCGGCAAGCCCGTCGCGAGCGGCTGGGAGGTCGACCTCGGCGCGCAACGCCTGACGCTCGTCCTGTCGCCCGAGGTGACCCGAGGCCTGTCCGGCGAAGGCGCCGTTCTGGACGGGCTCGCGGCGGGAGACGCCGACACCGACGCCGAACTGGTCGGCGCGCTGCTCGACTTCGAACCCCGCGTGGACGTCGCCGACCTGGCCGACCGGTCCGGACTCGCCTCGGCCAGGGTGAAGGACGCGCTGGCGCAACTGGGCACGGCCGGCCGGGTGGGCTACGACCTCGCCGAGGCGTCGTACTTCCACCGCGAACTGCCCTACGGCGGCATCGACGTCGAGGCCATGAACCCCAGGCTGCGCAACGCGAAGGCGCTCGTCACGCAGAACGCCGTCAGCTGGGACGGCGACACCGCGGTCGTGGGGTCGTACCGCGTCAACGGCGAGGCGTGCACCTGCCAGTGGTGGGCCGAGTACCGCGGCGGGCGCGGCAAGTGCAAGCACGTGCTGGCGGCGGACATGGTCAGGGGAAAGGTGTGACGTTCGCCCGGATCCAGGCGCTGATCGAGTCGGGTCGCGCCTACCCGCTGGGGGAAGCGCTCAAGGGCCTCACCGCCGAGCAGCGCAAGGAGTGCGCGAAAGACCTGATCGCGTACGAGAAGGCGCACCGGGCGAGCGACGGGCGCTGGCAGCACGGCGAGCCGCTGGCGATCGCGGGCGCGGGACTGCTTCCGAGCGCGTCGGCCCTCACCCCGTGGCTGGTCCGCTACCCGATATCGATGCACCACAGCCGGCGGCACGACGACAACGCCGGTGCTCTCGTCGACGTGCTGCGGCATCGCGAGCTCACGTGGATGCCGGACCTGGTCACGAGGATCGCCGCGAGGATGCCGACGCGCGAGCGCTGGCGGCAGGACCTCCTCCACGTCGTCCTCGAGTTCTGCGGCGACGACCCGCCGGACTCGGACGGCTTTCTGTTGCACTTCATGGACTCCGGCGTCCACACGAGGTGGAAGCCCGCGTTCGACACGTTGATCCCGCGGATGCTGGAGGTCGTCGGCAGCGGCGGGATCATGGGCGCCCGGCGCCAGTGGCCCGAGTTCCTGCGCGACAGGGCGGACCGGCAGGTGCTCCTCGACGGCTGCCTGGCCCGCCTGCAGCAGGGCGGAACGGCCGCCGAGGTGGGCGGTTTCCTCGTCCTGCACGAGGTCATCGAGGTCACGGTCGAGGAGATCGCCGCGCACGCGCGGGACTACGTCGCCATGCTGCCGGACTCGCGTTCGACGGTCGCCGGTCTTGCCCAGGACCAGCTGAAGCGGCTCGACGATGCCGGAAGGCTCGACTTCGGCCTGCTGTGCGAGGCGAGCCGGTGGGTGTTCGGCCGCACCGAGAAGAAGCTCGTCCGCGCCCAGCTCACGTGGCTCGGCAAGCACGGCAAGGCGAACCCGGACGAGGTGGTGCTGACCGCGGCGGAGCTGTTCGCGCACAAGTCGGACGACCTGCGCGGCCAAGCCGTCAAGCTGATCGCGAAGCACCTCGGCAACGCCCGCGACACGACGCAGGCCGAGGTCCGGGCCCTGGCCGAGCAGCTGCCGGGAGACCTGGCGGAACAGCTCGGCGGCATCACGTCCCAGGAACAAGCCCCGGAACTGGCCGCGTTCGAGCCCAGGCCGTTCCCGAGTCTGATCGCCACCCTCGACGAACTCACCGGGGAGCTGCTCAGCGCGTTCGGCCGCAACTCGAGCTACGTCGAACCGTCCACAGCGGAACGCATCATCGAGGCGGTGGTCCGGTTCGCCTGGCAGGACAGGGAAGCTCTCGGCGAGGCGATCCGGCCGTTCTCCGAGAACACCCCGTGGTTCGACGACTCCCAGCACACCCCGCGTTCCGAGCTCATCGGAGCGGTTCTCGACGCGCGCGACAAGCCGCGCCCGCTGAAGCACGGGGTGAGCACCGAAGTGGACTTCGCTCGCAACCGGAAGCCGGAGCACGGCATCGGGGCGGTCGGGGACGAACTCGCCAAGCGGCTGTACGAGATCGGGAGAGGCCTCGTGCACCTGCCGAAGCCGGCCCTGGTGTCCACGCCCACCGAGATGTCCGGCCTGATCGACCCTGCGACGCTGGCCGACCGCCTGGCCAGGGCCGAGGCCGAGGGCTGGGAACCGTGGCAGCGCGACCTGCGCCAGGCCGTCCAGCGCCTGCCGCGCGACACGGACACCGCCGTGTTCGCGTCGCTGACCAGCAAGGCGGCCGCGAAGGTGCGCGACTGGCTCGCGAGCAGGACCGACCCCGAGATCGCCATCGTGGAACGCACCTACCGGCATCCGTGGCGGTACTCGTCCTACATGGCCGAGACCGGCCTGTACGCGACCGTCACCCCCGGCTTGGAGGAGCCGGAGCAGTTCCTGCGCGACAACGACGGCTGGGGCCCGATGATGGAGTGGTGGCCCTCCTCGCTGCCCGTCCAGCGGGAGGTCGTCGCCGCTCACCTCGTTCCGCACCTGCGGGCGCGGACGGCCTCGAAGGGCGCCGACGGCCCACTTCTGCCGATGCTCGCCGAAGCCCACGGCCCAGCGGGCCCTGCCCTGCACCTCGCCCTCTCCTACGGACTCGGGGCCGAGCTGACCGTCAACCGCGCCCACGCCGTTGACGCGGTGCTGATCCTCGCCGCACGCGACCAGCTCGACGGCCGGACGCTCGGTGATTTCCTGGGACGGTTGCTCGAACGCGGTGACCTCGTGATGAACCGGGTCGTGCCCTGCCTGCGCGACGCGGCCCGCTCCGGTGCCGCACGCCAGATCTGGGACGCCCTGACCACAGCCGTTCCGCGACTGTGGACCCACAACCGGGTGGCGGACGTGATCGAGCTCGCGGTCGAACTGGCCCAGCGGCTCCAGCCGGGCGGCACGGTCGGCGGACTGGCCGAGGTCGCCGCCCGCAAGGGATCGAGCAAGGCCGTCGTGCAGGCGAAGAGGCTGATGAGCGCACTGGGAGGGACCGCGTGAGCTTCGACAGGATCCAGGCTCTGATCGAATCAGACCAGTTGCTCGCGCTCGGGGAGGTGCTCAAGAGCCTCACGCCGGAGGAACGCAAGGAACGCGCTGCCGACCTCGTCGCGTACGAGAAGAAGCGGCGGGCGTCCGGCCGGAACTGGGACCACCACGCCGCCTTGCAGATCGCGGGCATCGGGTTGCTGCCGAACGCCTCCACGCTCACGCCGTGGCTGGTGCGCTACCAGATCTGGTGGCACGGCATGAGCCAGGAGAACGGCATCACCGAGGCGCTGGACGTGCTGCGGCACCGCGACCCCGCATGGCTGCCGGACCTGGTCGCACGGGTCGCCGCGAAGATGCCCACTCGGGAACCGAGCCGGCACGACCTGATGCGGATCGTGCTGGAGTTCTGCGGCGACAACCCGCCCGACACCGACGGGTTCCTGTTCCACTTCCTGTTCTACGGCGGCTACACGGACTGGCGTCCGTCCTTCGACGCGCTGATCCCGCGCATGCTGGAGGTCGTCGGCAGCGGGGCGATCTTCGCGAACACCGGGCAGTGGCCGCAGTTCCTGTGCGAGCGGGCAGACCGGCGGGTGCTCCTCGACGGCTGCCTGGCCCGGCTCCAGCAGGGCGGCAGCGCCTCGGAGATGGAGGGTTTCCTCGCGCTGCACAAGACTCTCGACGTGACGCTGGACGAGACCGCCGAGCACGTACGCGACTACGTCGCGATGCTGCCCGACTCGCGTTCGACGGTCGCCACCCTCGCGCAGGACCGGCTGAAGTCGTTGGACGAAGCGGGAAGGCTCGACTTCGACCTGCTCGCCGACGCGAGCCGGTGGGTCTTCGGCCGCACCGAGAAGAAGCTGATCCGCACCCAGCTCACGTGGCTCGGCAAGCACGCCAAGTCCACTCCGGACGAGGTCGTGCTGACCGTCGCGGAGCTGTTCGCGCACGAGTCGGACGACCTGCGCGGCCAGGCCGTCACGCTGATCGCCCAGCACCAGGCGAAGATCGGCGACACCACCCGGACCGAACTGCTGTCGCTGGCCGGGCAACTGCCTGCCGACCTCGCCGCCCAGCTCGGTGCCGAGACGGTCGCGGAGGAGACGGTCGAGCTCGCACCGTTCACGCCGCGGCCGTGGCCGGACCCGATCGCCACGCTGGACGAGCTGACCGGCGAGGTGCACGGGCTGTTCGGCCGCAACGCGGGGCAGGTCGACCTGGTGACCGCGGAACGGATCATCGAGGCGGTGGTCCGCTTCGCCTGGCAGGACAAGAAAGCGATCGCCAGCGCGTTCGCGCCGATCTTCGAGAAGTACCCGTGGGTGCTGAACCGCGGTGCCTACGAGACGTACCCCGACCACGCCCGGCGCGACTGCTGGTCGGTGCTCGTCTCGATCATCGGCGCCGTGTCCGAGACCGCCGCACCGCTCGGCCCGATCGAGTCGGTGCTGGAGGCGGCCAGGACGTGGATGAAGCAGCTCAGGCGGGCGGAGGTGGGCTCGGTGAGCCTGCAGCTCGCCAAGCGGCTCAACGAGATCGCCAAGGGCGTCGTCGACTCGCCGCGACCGGCGCTGGTGTCGACGCCGACCGTGACGAGCGGCCTGCTCGCCGCCGCCACGCTGCTCGAACGGCTCGCCAAGGCCGAGGCGGAGAACTGGGAACCGTGGCCTCGTGACCTCCGGCAGGCCTACCACCGGCTGCCGCGAGACACCCGGCCGGAGGACTTCGTGTCGTTGACGAGCAACGCGGGCAAGCTGCTGCGCGAGTGGCTCGAGGACTCGAGTGATCCGGTGTCCGAACTGGTCGAACGCACGCGCAAGCAGCATCACGCCTACGGGACCCCGCCGCCTCCGGAGAAGCGGCTGCTCGTGACGCTCACGCCCGGACTGCCCGACCCGGAGCGGTACTGGTTCAGCTACAACGGCTGGGGCGCCATGCTCCTGTGCTGGCCCGCTGTCCTGCCGGCGCAACGAGAGGTCGTCGCCGCCTACCTCGTGCCGATCCTCGCGAACGGCCGGGAGTCGAAGGTCGACGACGGCCCGGTGCTGCCCGCACTCGCCGAGGCGGAGGGTCCGATCGGCGCAGCCACGCATCTCGCGCTCGCCTACGGGCTGGGCGCCGAGGGGACGGTCGGCCGTGCCCACGCCGTCGACGCGCTGCTGATCCTCGCGGCCCGCGACCAGCTCGACGGCAAGGCGCTGGGCGAGGTCGTCGGCCTGCTGCTGGAACGCGGCGAACTCGCGCTGAACCGCGTGGTGCCGTGCCTGCGCGACGCCGCACGTTCCGGAGCCGCCGCGCAGATGTGGGACCTGCTGGCGACCGCGCTGCCGAAGGCGTGGTCGCACAACAGGGTCGCGGACCTGGTCGAGCTCGCGGTCGAACTGGCCCAGCGCCTCAAGCCGGGCGGCACCGTCGGCGGTCTGGCGGAGGTGGCGGCCCGCAAGGGTTCCAGCAAGGCGGTCGTCCAGGCTCGGAGGCTGGTGAACGCACTAGTAGAGCGTCGCGGCTA
>NZ_JAXAVV010000032.1:0-96692 GCF_033949925.1 Lentzea kristufekii | reverse complement strand
GGCGGCTGCCGGTTGCTTTGAGGGTTGCGCCCGGCCCGTATGGAAAGACGGCTCGCCTTCGGCTTCGCGAAAAGCAGAAGGGGCCTCCCGCGTCCGTGATCGGGATGCGGAAGGCCCTTCTTCGAGTTGCTGGTCAGGCGTTGCCGTCGAACAGTGACGTCACGGAGCCGTCCTCGAACACTTCCTGGATCACGCGTGCCAGCAGTGGCGCGATCGAGAGCACGGTCATGTTCGGGAAGCGCTTCTCCGCTGGGATTGGCAGCGTGTCGGTGAAGACGACCTCGCGGGCGCCTGAGTCGCGCAGGCGCTGGGTGGCAGGGCCGGAGAGGATGCCGTGCGTCGCGGCGATGACCACGTCGGAGGCGCCCTCGTTGAGGAGTTGCTTCACGGCGCCTGCGATGGTGCCGCCGGTGTCGACCATGTCGTCGATCACGATGCAGAGGCGGCCCTCGACCTTGCCGACTACGCGGTTCGAGACGACCTCGTTCGGGCGGAGCGGGTCGCGGGTCTTGTGGATGAACGCGATCGGGGTGCCGCCCAGGGTGTCCGCCCACTTCTCCGCCAGCTTGGTGCGGCCGGAGTCGGGGGAGACGACGGTGATCTCGTGGCCCGCGTACTTGCCGCGGATGTGGTCTGCCAGGAGCGGCATGGCCCACAGGTGGTCCACCGGGCCGTCGAAGAAGCCCTGGATCTGGGCGGTGTGCAGGTCGACCGAGACGAGGCGGTCCGCGCCTGCGGTCTTGAACAGGTCGGCTACCAGGCGGGCCGAGATGGGCTCGCGGCCGCGGTGCTTCTTGTCCTGACGGCTGTACGGGTAGAACGGCATGATCACGGTGATGCGCTTGGCGGAGGCCCGCTTCAGGGCGTCGACCATGATCAGCTGTTCCATCAGCCACTGGTTGATGGGTGCGGTGTGCGACTGGATGACGAAGGCGTCACAGCCGCGGACGGACTCCTCGAAGCGGACGAAGATCTCGCCGTTCGCGAAGTCGTAGGCCGACTGAGGAGTCACCGTGACGTTGAGGTGCTTCGAGACCTCTTCCGTCAACTCCGGGTAGGCACGCCCGCCGAAGAGCATCAGGTTCTTCTTCGGTGTGCCGGGCATCTGCGGGTTCACGGTCAGCGACCCTCCTCTGTGTTCTCGTCGGCATTCTGCTTCGCCAGGGCCTCGGCTGCTGCCTGAGCGGCGGCCGTGCCTTCACGACGGCTGAGGACCCAGCCTTCGAGGTTGCGCTGCGGGCCTCCGGACACGGCGAGCGCGCCCGGTGGGACGTTGCGGCGCAGGACGGTGCCCGCGCCGGTGTACGCGCCGTCGCCCACGGTCACCGGCGCTACGAACATGTTGTCCGAGCCGGTGCGGCAGTGGGATCCGACGATCGTGCGGTGCTTGTTCACGCCGTCGTAGTTGACGGTCACCGATGCTGCACCGATGTTGCTGTGATCGCCGATCGTGGCGTCGCCGATGTAGGACAGGTGGGGGACCTTCGAACCGTCGCCGATCTGCGAGTTCTTCGTCTCGACGAACGTGCCGATCTTGCCCTTCACGCCCAGGGAGGTGCCGGGGCGGAGGTAGGCGAACGGGCCGACGGACGCGCCGTCGCCGATCACCGAGTCGCTGCCGTGGGTCCTGATCACCGAGGCGCCCTCGCCGACCTTCACACCGGACAGCGTCGTGTCCGGGCCGACCACGGCGCGTGCGCCGATCACCGTGCCCGCGCGGAGCTGCACGTTCGGCTCGATCAGCGCGTCCTGGCCGACGGTCACGTCCGCGTCCACCCACACCGAGGCGGGGTCCACGACGGTCACGCCGCCGCGCATGAGGCCCTCGACGATGCGGCGGTTCATCTCGGCGCCTACGGCCGAGAGCTGCACGCGGTCGTTGATGCCCTCGACCAGCCACGGGTCGGACGCGATCAGCGCGCCGACGCGCTTGCCGTCGCCGCGGGCGATGCCCAGGACGTCGGTCAGGTAGAGCTCGCCCTGCGCATTGTCGGTGGACAACCGTGAGAGCCCGTCGCGCAGCACGGCCGCGTCGAACGCGTAGACGCCGGAGTTGATCTCGTTGATCAGCTGCTCGGCGTGGTCGGCGTCCTTCTGCTCCACGATCCGCTGGACGGTGCCGTCGGCGTCGCGGACGATCCGGCCGTACCCGGTGGGGTTGTCCACCACGGCCGTCAGGACGGTGACCGCGTTGCCGGCGGAGCGGTGCTCGGCCAGCAGCGCGGTGAACGTCTGGGTGTCGAGCAGCGGCACGTCGCCGTAGCTGACGATCACCGTGCCGGCCAGGTCGTGCGGCAGCTCGGCCAGGCCGCACGAGACGGCGTGCCCGGTGCCCTTCTGCTCGGCCTGCACCGCGACGGTGACCTTGCGGCCCAGCGTCCCGGCGAGGGTCTCCAGATGCTCGGTGACGGCTTCACGGCCGTGACCGACGACGACGGCCAGGTGGTCCGGGTCTGTGCCGGCCGCCGCGCGCACCGCGTGTTCCACGAGTGAACGGCCGGCGATCCGATGCAGCACCTTGGGCGTGGACGACCGCATGCGGGTGCCTTCCCCGGCGGCGAGCACGACCGTGCTGACAGGGCCCTCGAGCATCAATGCTCTCCCTAACAGGCTGGGTGTTTCGAAGTCCGCGGACCAGCCTAAGCCTCCGCGGACGGCTCCCCGGCCACGGCCGCAACCTGGCAGCCACCTTGGCGCTTAGCCACGTACATCGCCGAGTCCGCCCTTGACAGGGCCTGGTTGGCGGATTCGCGGGGGCGCAGCGAGATGACGCCGACCGACAGCGTCACGCCCCGGGAGAGGTCGATTGGCAAGCCTGCCACCGCATCCACGGCCCGGCCGAGTGCCGCTTCCGCGGCGTGCAGAGGGGCCCCCGGCAGCAGCACGACGAACTCGTCGCCGCCGTAGCGGGCCACCATGTCGTCACCCCGCAGGGCCTGCCGGAGTGTGCTGGCAATCACCCGAAGAACATCATCACCGTCGGCATGTGAATGGCGGTCGTTCACGCCCTTGAACCCGTCCAGGTCGACCAGCGCGATCGAGAACGGGTTGACCTGACCGGCGATGAGCTCGCCCATCTTGTCGTCGAGCGCGCGGCGGTTCGGCAGCCCGGTCAACGGGTCCTGCAACGCCTGCTGCGCGATCTGGCCGTGCGCACGCGTCAGCCGTTCGTGTTCACGGCGCGTCTGCAGCGTGGCCACGCGGGACTCCCGCATCTGCCACAGCTCCAGCTCCAGGGCCGCGTTGTAGGCCTGCAGCGCCGACGTCGTGTGCGGGCCGGAGAGGTGCGCGTACTCGCGCTCCAGCGACAACACCAGCGACGGTTCCGACGTGTCGTGCTCCATCTGCGTGCGCGTGTCGTCGAGGACCTTGAGCGCGTCGTCCAGCCGGTTCGCCTCGACCAGGCACCTGGCCAGCGCGATCGCGACGATGATCAGCTCCCGCGCGTACATCGAGAGACCGCGCAACGACCACAGCCGGTCGAGGTGGCTTTCCTTGGGGTTCGTCAGCGCGTGGGCGGCGCCGAGGATCGGCACCTGCTCGGCGGCGTCGAGGTCGCGCCGGCCGGGGTGCAGCGACTGCCGGAACGGCACCTCGGCGGCCTCGGCGAGCCCGGAGGCGACCTTGAACTGCTCGTGCGCGGCGTCGTGCAGGTTCACCCGTTCGAGCCGCAGGCCCCAGCCGATCCGCAGCCGGGCGCGGTTGACCAGGTGGACGTAGATCTGGTGCGGCTGGCCGCTCTCGCGCAACGCGTTGTTCGCGCCCGCCAGCACGTCGTCCGCCATCTCGTAGACCCCGAGCTGGGTCAGCACCAGGGCGATGTCCTGCAGCGTCGTGGCGAGCAGCTGGTCCCAGATCCGCTTGTCGAAGACCGGATCGACGTCGGGTTTCTCGTCGAGCATCATCGCCAGGGCCGACGCGATCTCGGTCAGCGCCTTGTCCTCGGCGTTGCCCAGCAGGAACCGGCGTCCGCGCAGTGCCCGCGCGTCCGCCTCCAGCACGATCAGGCCGTGGCGGCGGCAGTGGGCGAGCATCTCGTCGAGCTGCGGATCGGACATGTCGACGAGGCCCGGCGTGACCAGCCTGACCACGGCCGCGGCTCTGAGCAGCTGCGCGACGATGCGGGGCTCACCGCGGCCCTGCGCCTCGGCGAGGATGCGGTCGATCTCCGAAGCCGCGTCCAGCTGCGCGGCGAGGTGGCTGCTCTGGGCCACGGCGACGAGTTCGCTCGCGCGGCCCACCAGCCACGCGTCGGACATCTCGTGATGGCGGTGGCCCACGTTGCCCTGCTCGTCGACCGTTTCCTCGGGCAGCTTCGCACCTCCCAAAGACCACACTGACCGTGCCCTGCTCCGCCACCAGGATTCGAACCTGGACCATCTGAACCAAAATCAGAGGTGCTGCCTTTACACCATGGCGGAATGAGCGAACTCGCGTCCGCTCAGGGCACATGTTGTCACGAGTGGTCCTCTTCTTGTCCAACCACCACTCGCTCGGCTCAGTTCAAGATCACGGCTTCGCGCCGACTGACCTGGTCAGAAAGTCGCCGAGCGCGGTGCGATACGTGTCCGTCGCCACATTCCACCCCGACGTGTGGTCGGCACCCGGGATCTCCACGTACTGCAGCGGCCACCCGAGCCCGTTCGCCGCGGTCGCGAGGTCGCGCGACGACTGGGCGGGCACCGTGCCGTCCGCCGAGCCGTGGACGAGCAGCGTCGGCGGCTTGAGCGCGGGCGGGCTGCGGACCAGGTCGAACCGGTCGAAGTCGATGTTCGCGCGCCAGCCGGACACCACCTCGGCCACCGGCGTGAGCCACGTCGGCACGCCCCGGTTCTCCGCCTGCAGGTTGAGCGTCTGCGTCCAGTTCGTGACGGGGGAGTCGAGCACGACGCCGGTCACGGCCACCGCGAGGCCGGACCGGGCGAGGGTCTGGCCGACGATCGCGCCACCCATCGACCAGCCGTAGAGCACGATCTTCTTCGCGCCCTGGCCCTGCGCGTACCTGATGGCGGCCTCGACGTCGTGCCACTCGGTGTCGCCGAGGTGGTAGAGGCCGTCCGGCGACTTCGGGACGCCGGGGTCGTTGCGGTAGGTGATCAGCAGGACGGGCAAGCCCGCGCCGTGCAACTGCGGAACCACCCGCAGCGCCTCCTCGCGCGACGCGCCACGCCCGTGCACGGTGATGACCCACGTGTCCGGGTTCGACGCCGGGACGAACCACGCGGGCATGTCGCCGAGCTCGCCCGGGATCGCGACGTCGCTGTAGACCAGGCCGAGCGAGGTCTTCGGGTTGCCCTCGTAGACGTTGGTCTCCATCCGCACCTTGGTGCCCTCGGGCGGTGCGGTGCCCTCCAGCAGAGGACGTTCCACGCGGCCGTCCTTGGTCGAGGCGATGTCACCGACCTTCGCGGTGCCGCCGGGCCAGACGACGCCGAACGTGCCGCGCTGCAGCGTGAGCTTCGATTCGGCGAGGACGACGTTCTTGTCGTCGACGCCGAGCGCGGTCTCGGGGTAGCGCCGCGGCACCTCGCCCGGTTCGAGCAGCTCACCGCTGTAGTACCAGCCGACACCGCCCAGAGCCGCTGTGACCAGCACGAGCAGGACGAGCAACGAGGTCGCGGTGATCCGGATGATCTTGCGTCTGGCCATCACTCGATGATGCCGGGTCGAGGTCTCGATTCCAGGCGACACAGCGTGCCGTTCCTGAGAACTGCCCGTGAGTGGGTCTCCGGTGGCCAAAGCCCCCGGCTTTGTAGGCTGAGTCGATGGCCAGGGTCAGGATGACGGGCAAGGAACGCCGAGAGCAGCTCCTGGACGTCTCCCGTGCCTTGTTCGCCGAGAAGGGCTTCGACGCGACCTCGATCGAGGAGATCGCGCACCGGGCCAGCGTGTCGAAGCCCGTCGTCTACGAGCACTTCGGCGGCAAGGAAGGCATCTACGCCGTCGTCGTGGACCGCGAGATGCAGCGCCTGATGGACCAGATCATGAACGCGCTCGACGGCGGCTCGCACCCGCGTGAACTGCTCGAACAGGCCGCCTGCGCGTTGCTCGGCTACATCGAGGGCTCGACCGACGGGTTCCGCATCCTGGTGCGCGACTCGCCCGTCGCGTCGGCCTCCGGCACGTTCTCCTCCCTGCTGAACGACATCGCGTCGCAGGTCGAGCACATCCTCGGGCTGCACTTCGCCAAGCAGGGCTACGACCGCAAGCTCGCCGCGCTGTACGCGCAGGCGCTGGTCGGGATGGTCGCGCTGACCGGGCAGTGGTGGCTGGAGGCCCGCAAGCCCAAGAAGGACGAGGTCGCGGCGCACCTGGTGAACCTGGCGTGGAACGGCCTGTCGGCGATGGAGCACAAACCCAAGCTGCGCAGCCGTTCGTGAGCTGCGCTTAGTGCATCTGCACGTATGACGGACCCGGCGTTGGTGCAGGACGCCTAATGCGCGGCGACGGTGAAACGGTCCGGGTGCGCCTGAGCGATGTTTCCAAGTGGAGCCTGGCGTCCGAGCCGTTCGTCGAGGGGTCGAACGGCTCGGAAGGGCTCATCCGTTCCCGGAGAGCCTGAGCAGCTTGTCGTCGGTGCCGTTGGACGTCGTGAGGTAGAGCGACCCGTCCGGCGCGGTGCGGGCGGCGCGGAGGCGGCCGTACTTGTCGTTCAGCTCCTCGGGGACGCTCACGTTCTGCACCTTGCCGGCCTGGTCGAGCGTGAAGAGCAGCAGCTTCGAGCCCTTCAGGGCGGTGATCGCGAGCTTGCCGTTCCAGAACGCCGCCTGGCAGATCGCCTCGGTCGGAGAACCGGACGACCAGATCGCCGGCACCGCGTCCGGGAACCGCTGCAGGTCGGTCATCGGCACGCTCTCGTCGTACCCGCTCTTCGTGCCGCCCTCGGACGGGTCCCAGCCGTAGTTGGCGCCCTTCTGCAGCAGGTTGACCTCGTCGTCGACGCTCGGGCCGTGCTCGCTGGAGAAGATCTGGTCGCCGTCCGGCCGGAACACCACGCCCTGCACGTTGCGGTGGCCGTAGGTGTAGACGCGGCGCTCGTTGGCGTTCGCGGAGGTGATGAACGGGTTGCCGGCCGCGCCCTCGCCGGTCTCGGGGTCGATCCGCAGCACCTTGCCGCCGAGGCTCGTGCGGTCCTGCGGGTTGCGGGCCTGCGCGATGTCCCCGGTCGCGACGAACATCGAGCCGTCCGGCGCCAGCGTCGGCCGGCAGCCGGAGTGGCGCCCGCTGGAGTTCGACGGCATGCCGGTGAGCAGGTCCTTGGTCTTGGTCGCCTTCGTGCCGTCGAGGCGGAACGTCACCAGCCGCACGTCCCTCGACGTGTTGTAGCAAACGGTGAAGCGCTGGTTGTCGGGATGGATCACCAGCCCCATGAGGCCGCCCTCGCCCCGTGCCTGCAGGCCGTCGAGGTCGATGTCGACGGGCGTGACCTGACCGTCCTTGACCAGCTTGACGCCGCCGGGGCGTTCGGTGACCAGCAGCGAGCCGCCGGGCAGGAACCCGATGTCCCAGCCGTGCTGGAAGCCGCCCGCGACCTCCTCGACCTTCAGGCCCTGCGGCGCCGGAGCCTTCGACGGCGCGTTGCCGCCCGGTTCCGGCGACGAGCACGCCGCGACGACCAGCACCAACCCAGCAGCAACGAGTGCGCGCATGTCCCAACTATGCGTTTTGTGCCGTGGAGGTTCCGTAAGGCCGCTCAACGGGCAGCAACGCGCGCGCTCCGTCCAGGTCACGCGCACGCACCTTCTCGTGGATCTCGCGCGCGAGGGCCGTCACGTCGGTGATACCGATCGTCCACTCGTTGACGTACATGTCCACGGCCTCGCGCGTCAGTCCGATCTGGATGGAGCGGTGCTCCAGGGCTTCGTGGTTCAGCCCGCGTTCCGGGTCCCACTGCACGCGCACCGACGGCTTGCCCTTGATGTTGCTCTCGACCGCGTTGGAGACCGCCCAGTCGAACCCCGCACGGGTGATGCGCACGGCCAGGACGCGCTCCTGGCCCTCCTTCCGGGCGTAGCCGCAGCGGTACATCATCCAGAGGAACGACGGCTTGATCCACGTCATCCGCTCCAGCTTGAACGGCGGCACGAACCGTTGCGCGGCCACGGCGGGCTCGGCGATCGCGGGCGAATAGGCCTGGTAGACCACGATGGACTGATCGTCGTAGGCAGCCCTGATCTCTCTCGTCGACACGTGCACAGGATGGCTGCTGGGGGCGTGCTCAAGCCACCCGATAAGGGGGCGCGGAACGAGCTAAGGTGGGTGGTGAGACCCCTCGTCCCAGGCAGGGGTCTGTCCGGCGTTCGCAGTTCGTCCGGCAATCCGCACTCGACCGGGGTTTCTCACATGCCGCTGCTCGGCCTGCTCGATGGTGTCCTGCCCGACAAAGCCCTCCGCACGTTGATCGAATCCGCCGGTGTCCCCGAGCTGGAGCTGGACGGCCCGCTGGCCGCCCGCCCGCTCGTCACCGCCGCGCTGTCCACGGTCCGGCCGGTGCTGGCCGTGACCGCCACGGGCAGGGAAGCCGAAGAGCTGACGAGCGTCCTCAAGGACCTGATCGGCCCGGACAAGGTCGCGTTCTTCCCCAGCTGGGAGACGCTGCCGCACGAACGGTTGAGTCCGCGTGCGGACACCGTCGGCGCGCGCCTGCAGACGCTGCGCCGCCTCAAGCACCCCGAGGGCAACCCGATCAGGGTCCTCGTCACGACGGTCCGCAGCCTCATCCAGCCGATGGCGCCGGGGCTGGGCGACCTCAAGCCCGTGCACCTGAAGGTCGGCGAGGAGCAGGACTTCGCCGAGCTGCTCACCACGCTGGGCGAGAACGCCTACAGCCGCGTCGACATGGTCGAGAAGCGCGGCGAGTACGCCACGCGCGGCGGCATCCTCGACATCTTCCCGCCGACCGCCGAGCACCCGTTCCGCGTCGAGTTCTGGGGCGACGAGGTCAGCGAGATCCGGCCGTTCTCGGTGCAGGACCAGCGATCGCTGCCCGACGAGGTCACCGGCTTCGTCGCGCCGCCGTGCCGCGAGCTGCTGCTGACCGACGACGTCCGGCACCGCGCGGCGGAGCTGGCCGAGGAACACCGCTCGGACGCGCACCTCGCGGAGATGCTGGAGAAGATCTCGGGCGGCATCGCCGTCGAGGGCATGGAGGCGCTGATCCCGGCGCTGTGCCCCGGCGAGTTGCAGCTGCTCACGGACGTGGTCGAGAAGGGCACGCACGTCCTGCTCAACGACCCGGAGAAGATCCGGGCCCGCGCGGCCGACCTGGTGCGCACCGGGCAGGAGTTCCTCGAGGCGTCCTGGATGGCGGCCGCCGCGGGCGGCAAGGCGCCGATCGACCTCGGCCGCAGCGGTTACCAGGGCATCGGCGAGATCTCCGAGCACGCGAAGGCAGGCGGCCGTCCCTGGTGGACGCTCAGCCAGCTCACCAGCGACGCCAAGGACGTCGTCCACCTCGACGTCAAGCCGGTCGAGGCCTACCAGGGCGACGTCGAGCGGGCGTTCGCGGACCTGAAGGCGCACACGGCGACGGGCGGCGCGGCCGTGCTGGTCGTGCCCGGCGCCGGTACCGCGCAGCGCGCCGTCGAACGGCTCAAGGAAGCCGAAGTCTCGGCCGTCTGCGTCGACTCCCTCGACGAGGCACCGAAAGCGGGCACCGTCACGGTCGTGCGCGGCTCGCTCGAAGACGGGTTCGTGCTGCCGGACCTCGCGCTGGTGGTGCTCACCGAGACCGACCTGACGGGTGGTCGCGGCGGCACGTCCACGAAGGACATGCGCAAGATGCCGTCCAAGCGGCGCAACGCGGTCGACCCGCTCGCGCTCAAGGCCGGCGACTTCGTGGTCCACGAGCAGCACGGCATCGGCAAGTACGTGGAGATGGTCCAGCGCACGGTCGCCGGGGCCACCCGCGAGTACCTGGTCCTGGAGTACGCGTCGTCCAAGCGCGGCCAGCCCGGCGACCGGCTGTTCGTGCCGACCGACCAGCTCGACGAGGTCAGCCGGTACGTCGGCGGCGAGCTGCCCACGCTGAACAAGCTCGGCGGCAGCGACTGGAAGAACACGAAGTCCAAGGCGCGCAAGGCGGTCAAGCAGATCGCGGCCGAGCTGGTGCAGCTCTACGCGGCCCGGCAGAGCGCCCCCGGCCACGCCTTCTCGAGCGACACGCCCTGGCAGCGCGAGCTGGAGGACGCGTTCGCGTTCACCGAGACGCAGGACCAGATGGCCGCGATCGACGAGGTCAAGGCCGACATGGAACGTTCCGTGCCGATGGACCGCGTCATCTGCGGTGACGTCGGCTACGGCAAGACGGAGATCGCGGTCCGCGCGGCGTTCAAGGCGGTGCAGGACGGCAAGCAGGTCGTCGTGCTGGTGCCGACGACGCTGCTCGCCCAGCAGCACCTCAACACGTTCGCCGAGCGCATGCGCCAGTTCCCGGTGAACGTCAAGGGGCTGAGCCGCTTCACCGACGCCCAGGAGTCCGCGCAGACCATCGCGGGCCTCGCGGACGGCGAGGTCGACATCGTGATCGGCACGCACCGCCTGCTGCAGAAGAACGTGCGGTACAAGGACTTGGGCCTCGTGATCGTCGACGAGGAGCAGCGGTTCGGTGTGGAGCACAAGGAGCACATCAAGGCCCTGCGCACGCACGTCGACGTGCTGACGATGTCCGCGACGCCGATCCCGCGCACGCTGGAGATGTCGCTCGCCGGCATCCGCGAGATGTCGACGATCCTGACCCCGCCGGAGGAACGGCACCCGATCCTCACCTACGTCGGCGCGTACGACGACAAGCAGGTCGGCGCGGCGATCCGGCGCGAGCTGATGCGCGACGGCCAGGTCTTCTACGTGCACAACAGGGTCTCGACGATCGAGAAGGCCGCGAAGCGCATCCGCGAGCTGGTGCCCGAGGCCCGGGTCGTGACCGGGCACGGCCAGATGAACGAGGACAAGCTCGAACACCTCATCCAGGGGTTCTGGGAACGCGAGTACGACGTGCTCGTCTGCACCACGATCGTCGAGACGGGCCTCGACATCTCCAACGCCAACACGCTGATCGTCGAGCGCGGTGACCTGCTCGGCCTGGCCCAGCTGCACCAGCTGCGCGGCCGTGTCGGCCGTGGCCGCGAGCGCGGGTACTCGTACTTCCTGTACCCGCCGGAGACGCCGCTCACCGAGCACGCCCACGACAGGCTCGCGACGATCGCGCAGAACACCGAGCTCGGCGCCGGCATGGCCGTGGCGATGAAGGACCTGGAGATCCGCGGCGCCGGCAACATCCTCGGCGCCGAGCAGTCCGGTCACATCGCGGGCGTCGGTTTCGACCTGTACATCCGGCTGGTCGGCGAGGCCGTCGAGGCGTTCCGCAAGCACGCGGGCGCCGACGGCGGCGAGGTCGAGGAGGAGCTCGCCGAGGTCCGGGTCGACCTCCCGGTCGACGCGCACATCCCGCACGAGTACGTGCCGGGCGAGCGGCTGCGGCTGGAGGCCTACCGCAAGATCGCGGCCGCCTCCGACGAGGCCGCGCTGCAGTCCGTCTGGGACGAGCTCAAGGACCGCTACGGCACGCCGCCGGAGCCCGTCGAACGCCTGCTCGGCGTGGCCCGCCTGCGGCACGCCTGCCGCCGCCACGGGGTCACCGAGGTGATCGCGATGGGGCAGAACCTGCGGTTCGCGAAGCTGGAGCTGCTCGACTCGCAGCTGGTCAGGCTGCGCCGCCTGTTCCCGAAGGCCGTCTACAAGCAGGCCATGGGCACGGTCACCGTGCCTAGGCCGACGGAGGGAGCGGCGGGCGGCCGGATGGGTGCACCGCAGCTGCGCGACCAGGAGCTGCTGGACTGGTGCGGTGCGTTCCTCGACTCACTCGCGGGGACTCCCGTGACCGGAGTCACCAAGGCGTGAGAGGGTAGATCCTCGTGAGCACTGTTCTGAAGCGTTTCTCGCTGGTCGGTGTGGCTGTGGCACTCCTCGCCACCGGATGCGCGACCGGGCCCGCGAAGGCCAGTTCGGCCGCGATCGTCGGCGACCAGGCGATCGGCCTGCAGACCGTCCAGGACCGCACCGTGAAGGTGCTCAAGAAGGAGCCCGCGGCCCAGCAGATGCAGGACCAGGGCAAGCTCGACCAGGTCTCGAAGCTGGTGCTGGCCGACGAGATCAGCCACCGGCTCGCGGCCACCGCGGCGCAGCGCGAGAACATCACGGTCGACGAGACCAAGGTGTACGACGCGATCAAGGAGAAGGGTGGCGCCGAGGCCGCCGCCAAGCAGAGCGAGCAGGACGAGACCACGATCTACCGCCGTCAGCGCGACGTGCTGGTGATGGGTGAGCTCGCCCGCCGCAACCTCTCCACGCTCGAGATCGTGATCGACTTCTTCCAGGTCCAGGACCCGAAGGAAGCCAAGGAGAAGGCCGCGGAGGTCACGGCCGACCCGTCGAAGATGTCGCGGTTCATCCAGGAGGCCCCGCGCACCACCGGCGGCCAGCAGGCGTCCGCGACGAACCAGCGGGTCCGCGTCACCGAGAACCCGTCGCTGGTCCACACGATGCTGTGGGGTGTGAAGCCCGGCACCGTCGTCGCCTTCCCGGCCGACGAGCAGCAGTCCAGCTGGATGGTCGCGCTGGTCAAGGAGCGCAACAAGGTCTCGCCGACGCCGGGCGAGGAAGACCTGATCGAGCGCATCGACCCGCAGCTGCTCGCGGCGTTCGGCCTGCGGATCGCGCAGTTCCTGACCGCGGACCTGAACATCGAGGTCAACCCCCGCTACGGCGTGTGGGACCCGACCAACGCGCAGGTCGTCGGCAACGCCGGTGAGAGGGCCGGTTTCGTCGGCGTGCCGGCGGTCAAGAACAAGTCTTGATCACCGTCGTCGTCCTGAGCGAGCGGCTGGGCGCCGTCCTGCCCGCCGCTGCCCTGCCCGCGTTGCGCAAGGCCGAGGCCGTCTACGCGGGCGAGGGCGTGCCCGTGGAGTTCTGGTCCTCTCTGGGTGTCGACGGGCCCGCGCCCGCCGTCGTCGAGGCCGGCGCGGTGGTGATCACCACCTCGGCCGAGGCGTACCCGGACGCTCACGTGATCACGACGCCGGAGCCGCTGGGTGCGGGGCTGCTCGACGCGGCCGCGGTCATGCACCGGTTGCGTTCGCCGGGCGGATGTCCGTGGGACGCCGAGCAGACGCACGACTCGTTGCGCCAGTACCTCGTCGAGGAGACCTTCGAGCTGCTGGAGGCGATCGAGGACGGCGACCGCGCGGCGATGCGCGAGGAGCTCGGCGACGTGCTCCTGCAGGTGCTGTTCCACGCCCGTGTCGCGGCCGAGGCCGCCGAAGACCCGTTCGACATCGACGCCGTCGCGTCCGAGCTGGTCGCGAAGCTCGTCGGCCGGCATCCGCACGTGTTCGAGGGCAACGACCCGGCTGTGCACGACGCGACCTCGCAGCAGCACCGCTGGGAGGAGCTCAAGCAGGCCGAGAAGCAGCGTGAGTCCAGTGTGGACGGTGTCGCGCTGGGTCAGCCGGCCGTCGCGCTGGCCGCGAAGCTGGTGCAGCGCACCAAACGCGCGGGCTTCCCCGTCGACCTGCTGCCGGAGGGTGACGACACGGGCACGACGTTGTTCGCCGTGACCGCGTTGGCGAAGCTCGCGGGCGAGGACCCGGAGACGGAACTGCGCCAGGTCTGCCGCCGATTCGCCGCGAACGTGCGCGAGGCGGAGGCCAAGGCGCGGGCCGAAGGTCTTGATTCTCTTGCGGCTGAGGACTGGCGGCGTTTTTTGCCCTCCTGAAACGGTGAGCGTGGGCTAACGTCGATCTCGTGACTTACCTGCGGTATCCGCACCTGCGCGGTGACTTGGTGACCTTCGTGGCCGAGGACGACGTGTGGCTCGCGCCCGTCGACGGAGGAAGGGCCTGGCGCGCGTCCGCCGATCAGGTTCCGGCCCGTACACCCCGTTTTTCGCCCGACGGCACACATCTGGCGTGGGCCAGCGTGATCGACGGCGCTCCGGAAGTGCGCGTGGCACCTGTGGACGGTGGCCCGGCACGCCGGTTGACGCACTGGGGCGTGGCCCGGACGGCCGTGTCCGGGTGGACGCCGGACGGGCGAGTGCTGGCGGTGTCGAGCACCGGCCAGATGTCGCGCAACCGCAAGCGGGCGCACGCCGTTCCGCTGGACGGCGGACCGTCCGAGGTGCTGCCGTACGGCTGGGTCAACGACGTCTCCTACGGGCCGGACGGCCAGGTCGTCACGTCCTCCAGCTACATGCAGGAACCGTCGATGTGGAAGCGGTACCGCGGCGGCACGGCGGGCAAGCTGTGGGTCGACGCCGACGGCTCCGGTGACTTCACCCGGATCCTGTCCGAGCTGAAGTCGACGCTGTCGAACCCGATGTGGGTCGACGGGCGGATCGTGTTCCTCTCCGACCACGAGGGCGTCGGCAGCCTGTACTCGGTGCTGCCGGACGGCACCGGCCTGCGCCGCCACTCGGAGGGCGAGTTCTACGCGCGCAACGCCTCCACCGACGGCTCGCGGGTGATCTTCCACCAGGCCGGCGAACTGTGGCTGCTCGACGGCCTGGAGGACCTGCGCAAGCTCGACATCAAGCTCGGCGGCCCGCGCACCGGCCTGCAACCGCGACACGTCAAGGCTTCCGGCAACGTCGAGTCGTTCAGCGTCGACCACACCGGCCGCGCGTCGGCCGTCGAGGTCCGCGGCTCCGTGCACTGGGTGACGCATCGCGACGGCCCGGTCCGGGTGCTGGCCGACCGGTCCGACGTCCGGGCACGGCTGCCGAAGGTGCTCGGCGAGACCGGTCACGTGGTGTGGGTGACCGACGTCGAGGGCGAGGAGGCGCTGGAGATCGCGCCCGTCGGCGGCGTCGAGCCGGGCAACACCGCTCGCCGCATCGCTTCCGGTGCTCTCGGCCGGGTCATGTCGCTGGCTGCCGCACCTGACGGTGCGCGGGTCGCCGTTGCCACACATGACGGCCGCTTGTTGTTGGTGGACATCACTTCCGGCGAGGTGCGCGAGGTCGTCCGCGGGGCGAACGCGCACGTCACGCATCTCGCGTTCTCGCCGGACTCCGCCTGGCTGGCCTGGTCGCACCCCGGCCCGACTCCGTTGCGGCACATCAAGATGGTGAACGCGGCGGATCTGTCCGTTGTGGACGTGACGCCGCTGCGGTTCGCCGACTTCGCGCCGACGTTCACCGAGGACGGCAAGTACCTGGCGTTCCTGTCGATCCGGACGTTCGACCCGGTCTACGACGCGCACGTGTTCGACCTGTCGTTCCCGACCGGCTGCCGCCCGCACCTCGTGCCGCTGGCCGCCACCACGCCGTCGCCGTTCGCCCCGATGCACGGCGGGCGCCCGGTCGGTGACGAGGACAAGGACTCGGAGGACGACGACGACAAGGCCCCGGTGACGAAGGTCGACCTCGAAGGCCTCGCCGACCGCGTCGTGCCGGTGCCCGTCGCGGCCGCCGACTACGTGTCGCTGAAGGCGGCTCGCGGCGGTCTGCTGTGGCTGCGCCGGCCGTTGCTCGGGGTGCTGGGCGACAACCTGGCGTCACCCGAGGCGCGCCCGCCGCGGACCGTGCTGGAGCGCTACGACTTCGGCAAGCGGAAGACCGAGTGCCTCGCGGACAGCGCGGAAGCGTTTGCGGTGTCCGGCGACGGCAAGCGGATGCTCGTCGAGGACCGCGGTGACCTGCGGGTCGTGCCGACGGACAGCAAGGCCGACGAGGACTCGGCCGACTACGTGGAGATCGACCTCGCCCGCGTGCGGGTCATCGTCGACCCCGCGCTGGAATGGGCGCAGATGTACGCCGAGAACGGGCGTCTCATGCGCGACAACTTCTGGCGCACCGACATGGGCGGCGTCGACTGGCAGGGCGAACTCGACCGCTACCGGCCGCTGGTGGCCGAGGTGGGCAGCCACGACGACCTGGTCGACCTGCTGTGGGAGGTGCAGGGTGAGCTGGGCACCTCGCACGCCTACGTCTGGGGCTCGGCACCGCACGTGCCCGCGTCCCGTCGTCAGGGCCTGCTGGGCGCCGACCTGGTCCGCTCCGGTTCGGACTGGATCGTCGAGCGCGTGATTCCGGGCGAGACGTCCGACCCGCACGCCCGTTCGCCGCTGTGCGCGCCTGGTGTGGCCGTGCGCGCGGGCGATGCGCTCGTGGCCGTCGACGGTCGTCCGGTCGGTCTGGCCGGCCCCGGCCCGTTGCTGGTGGGGACCGCTGGAAAGCCCGTCGAGCTGACCGTGCGGCCCGGTGGTGGTGGCGAGCTGCGTCGGGTCGTGGTGGTGCCTCTGGCCGACGAGGAGCCTCTGCGGTACCACGACTGGGTCGCGAACCGCCGTGCGTTCACGCACGAGAAGTCCGGCGGCCGCGTGGGCTACCTGCACGTGCCCGACATGATGGGTGCCGGCTGGGCCCAGCTGCACCGCGACCTGCGCGTCGAGCTGACCCGCGAGGCCCTTGTCCTGGACGTCCGCGAGAACGGCGGCGGGCACACCTCGCAGCTGGTGATCGAGAAGCTCGGCCGCAAGGTCATCGGCTGGTCGGTCGCCCGCGGGTACACGGCGTCCGAGTCCTACCCGCAGGACGCGCCGCGCGGACCTGTCGTGGCGGTGGCCGACGAGTACGCCGGTTCCGACGGAGACATCGTCAACGTGGCCATCAAGGAACTCGGGATCGGGCCTGTCGTCGGGGTGCGCACCTGGGGCGGCGTCATCGGCATCGACATGATGTACACGCTGGTCGACGGCACGATGGTCACCCAACCGAGGTACGCGTCGTACTTCAAGGGCCACGGGTGGGCCGTCGAGAACTATGGCGTCGACCCCGACATCGAGGTGGTCATGACGCCTGCCGACCGTGTGTCCGGCCGCGACCCGCAGCTGGAGAAGGCCGTTTCCCTGGCTCTGGAAACACTTTCATCTTCGCCAGCCGCTCACGCTCCGGAGTTGCCGCCGCTGGCATGAACACCCCATCGTGTGACTAAAGAACTGTGACGGACTGTTCCATGTGGACGATTGACCAAGTGGAACAGTTCTCACCGTTCGGGGGTGTGCTGGAGATGAGTCATCGTGAAGAGCCGCGCAGTGGCCGTGGATGCTTCGGGGCCGTGGTCGTCGTGCCGTTCCTGGCACTGGGCGGCATGTTCGCGTTGATCGCGCTGACGGGGTCG
Source organism: Lentzea kristufekii (assembly GCF_033949925.1). NCBI lineage: Bacteria > Bacillati > Actinomycetota > Actinomycetes > Pseudonocardiales > Pseudonocardiaceae > Lentzea > Lentzea kristufekii. The sequence goes on along the minus strand of NZ_JAXAVV010000032.1, from coordinate 79,515 downwards.
CCTTCGGAGGCGCCGTTGGCCGCGCCTCCGCCTTCCCGGCCCACTTCTCAGTGGTGGACCGAGCCCTTCGAGACCGGGGTCTCGTTGTCCACCGTTACTGAGACCGTGGTGGTGGAAGGGGCGGCTCGGGAGGTTCGGGCTGCTCGTACTGCCACGCAGACTCGGGTGGTCGGGACCACCGTCACCGAGACTGTTCGGGTCAGTTCCTCCAAGCCTGGGGCTGTTGGGCGGAACGAGCCTGGGGAGCCTGGGGAGGAAGAGCCCGTGTTGCCGTCTGACTCGGCTTCGCCGCCGGTGGTCACGACTTCTGCCGTTGTGTCCAGTGTGGAGCCTGCTCCTCCTGCTGAGGCGCCTGGTTCTGTTGTGCCGCCTGGTGAGTCGACTGTCGAGGCTCCGCCTGCGTCTGCGCCTCGGGCTGAGGATCCGGTTCCGCCTGTGGTCACGTCGCCGGTTGCCTCGCCGGTTCCTTCGCCGGCTGAGCCTCCTTGTGATCGGGCTGAGCCTCCTGTTGAGCGGTCGTTGCCTGGGTCTGGTGGGAGCGAGGTTTCGGTTGCGGTTTCGTTGGTTTCTCCTGTTTTGAGTTCGTAGGTGGTTGCGTTGCGGGCGTTCTGTTGCGCTGCTTCCTGGGGGACTCCGCCCCCCAGACCCCCCGCGATCTGATCAAAGACCGGCCTGCGCCACGCGCAGGTTGATGGCACGCCTGTTGCTTTGGGCGGAGTTGCGTTGCTTAGAGAGGTGCGGTGGTGGGGTGGTCCCGTCACGAGCCGCACCAGAGCGGGCCACATCTGAAGAGGAGGGTCAAGTCGACGAAGAGCGTGTCGAAGAGCGTGTCGACTTGACCCTCCTCTTCAGATGCAGCAAGGGCTGAGGTGCGACTCGTGACGGGACCGCCCCACCCCAGATCGCATGGTAAGTACGGCCCGCCTTCGGCGTCGCGGTGAGACGGCTCGCCTTCGGCGTCGTGTGCGATCAGGCCCTTACTGGGGCGTGCGGGATGCCTCGCTTGGGTTCAGGCCCGCCCGCCCTGCGTGCCCGCCGTGCCTCGCGCTGCCTCTGCCGCGTGTCGCCTCGGCTCGTCCCGCCTGGCTCGGCTCGCCTCACCCCGCCCAGCCCTGCCTCGCGCCGTCTCACCTCTGCCTAGCGCCGCTCTGCCTTGTGTCGTCTTGCCTTGTCTCGCGCCGCCGCGCCACGTCCAGCCCGGCTCGCCCCCGCCCTGCCCGCCCCGCCCTGCTTGGCCCGCCCTGCTTGGCCCGCCCTGCTTGGCCCGCCCTGCTTGGCCCGCCCTGCTTGGCCCGCCCTGCTTGGCCCGCTCTGTCTGGCCTGCCCTGTCTGGCCCGCCCTGTCTGGCCCGCCCTGTCTGGCCCGCCTTGCCTGGCCCGCCCTGCCTAGTGCCGCCTCGGCTCGCCTCGTCCCCGCCCGGCTCGCCTCGTGCGCCCGCCCGCCTCGTCCCGCGCCGCTCGTCCCGCGCCGCATCGACCTCGTCGGAGTGTCAGACCTGCTCTGTACGTTGGGGCGCGGGGGGTCCTTCGGCAAGGGGGACCCCTGCGTCAGCGTGTTGGCGCGCTACTGCGGGATGCTTGCCCGTGCGTAGGCGTCGGCTCCGCTGAACACGTTTTGGCCGTACTCCACGGAGTTGTTGTACGCGAGTACTGCCGCCCACCAGCCCTGGCCGGTGCCCAGGTCTCGTGCGCCGCCGCCGCACAGGTAGCGGGCCGCTGTCAGGGCGGCGTCGTCGATGTTCTGCGGGTCTGCTGGTAGGCCGTCGCCTGCCGCTCGTTTCGCCCAGCGGTTCCAGGTGCCCGGGATGAACTGCATCGGGCCCACCGCGCGGTCCCAGGTGGTGTCGCCGTCCAGGCGGCCGCCGTCGGTATCCTTGATCGCTTTTACGCCTGGGCCGCCGTCCAGGGGGATGCCGATGATCGGGCGGGACGGTAGGCCGTTTTCCTGCAGGCGGGCGCCGTTGATGTTGCCGTGGTGCGACTCGATCCTGCCGATGCCCGCGAGCGTTGCCCAGCTGATGCGGCAGGCCGGGGCCTCTTGTTGCATCGTCAGGTCTGCTTGCGCGTAGGCGTGCAGGGCTCGGGGTGGGATGTCGGTCTTCGACGCCACTCGCGTTGCCCATTCGGCCAGCGGGTTGGCGGTTGCCGTGGTGCCCGGGGAGGCGGCGCTGCCCGGGGCCGCTGCGCCTGGTTCGACCTGCTGGAGCGGGACCGGGAACGGGGGTGGGCTCAAGGGGGCGGCGTCCCTGCGGTTCAGGGCGCCCAGGCCCCAGGCGCCTGCCGCGACCACGGCTATCAGCAGCAGCACCAGGACGATGCGGCCGAAGATGTTGCCGGAGCGGTTGCGGCGGACGGGTTCCTGGACTGCGGGCGGCGGGACCACGGCACCCAGGCTACGTGCTCCGCGCGAGTGGCGACGGGGTGAAGCGTTATGAAACCCGATGATGGTGGCTGGAAGATCGAGTGAGCTTTATTGTGAACAAGGATTCCTGATTCGTTGCGGTAGGCAGAAGATATGCGCCCAGATTGGTTTAGCAGTCGATTTCCTCATCGGAATGAATTCTGAATGCGCAGGGCGGCCACGCTGGTTGTGGCCGAGCTGTGCACGATCGACTGCTGAGACGGGCAAGGCTCTCCTGTCCATTTTGGACTGAAGTTCAGGGCGCTGGGTGAGCCTGCGTGCAAGGTCGGGCGGCGGGCGCTGTGCACAGAGGATCAGACGATGGAGTACCTGCAGCACAACGGATCCGGGCACTTCCGCGGTGCCGTCGGGGACGGGGTGAGCGGTACGGGGAGACACCCTGTCCCGGTGATCAGTTTCCCAGGGCCAGCCGGGCTTTGACCTCTCCGAGCGCTTCCTGGTACTCCGGTGACGGGTTCATCGCGACCGCCATCCGGAGCTGGGCGAGCGCCTCGGGGAGGCGGTTCTGCCGTTGCAGCGTCCTGCCGAGCGCGAAACGCGCGTAGTGATCGCTCGGATCGAGGTCGAGGACCTTGCGGAACGCCTCTTCAGCCCGGTTGAGCTGCGCGGATCCGAGATAGGCCCGGCCGGCCAGCAGCTGCACGGACGGCGCCTCGCCGGCCTCGTCCAGCACCTGCTTCAGTTCACGCAGCGCGTCGAGAGGCCTGCGCTGCGCCATCAACGCCTCGGCCTTCCGAAAGGCTTCGAAGGTGCCGTCCGTCATTCGATCAACGTTACCTACCGCCTGCCGGTTCTTCGACTGCCGTCCGGGCGACAGAACTCGATTGAGTGGCCGTGCCGGTTCCGCAACGCCGCCGGCACCGCAGACCGGCAACCTGCCTGAGTCCAATGCGGACACGGAACACCCAAGTGGCCGCAACGACCGTGAGCACCGGCGTGCACGAGCTGCCGCTCGCCCGACCAGCTCGCGCTGGTCACCAGGGCCATGACCGGCTAGCCGGACGGGGGCGGAACGGGCTTTTCGTGCCATGCCTCCGTCATCCGGTGGACGGCCTCGGTGATGATCTCCGGCGAGGTCGCGAGGTTCATCCTGACGAAACCGGCACCGCCCGTGCCGAACGGGATCCCGGAGTTCAGCGCGACCCTGCCCCGCTTGAGGAACGTCCTGGCCGGGTCGTCACCGAGTTCGCGGCAGTCCAGCCAGGCGAGGTAGGTGCCCTGGCCGGGGGAGTAGCGGACGGCGGGGAGGTGCTCGGCGAGCAGGCCGGTGAGCAGTTCCCGGTTCTCCCGCAGGCCCTCCAGCAGGGCGTCCAGCCAGTCGACGCTCTCGGCGTACGCCGCGGTGTGGGCGAGGATCCCGACGTGGCTCGGCCCGTGGCCCACCTCCTCGGGCAGCCTCTTCAGGTCGTCGGCGGAGTCGGGCCCGGCGATGGCGAGCGCGGCCTTGAGGCCGGCGAGGTTCCACGCCTTCGAGGCGGACATCAACGACAGCCCGTCGTCCGCGACGCTGAGGTACGGCACGAAGCCCGCGGTCGTGAGGGGTGCGTGGATCTCGTCCGCCACCACGCGGATGCCGTGCACTCGGGACAGCCGCGCGACTTCTTCCAGTTCGGCGGCGGTGTGCACGGTGCCGGTCGGGTTCTGCGGGTTGCACAGCAGGTACACCGCACCCCGGCCCGCCCGCACGAACGCCGCTTCCAGCGCGGCGAAGTCGATCCGCACGTCCGCGCCCAGCGGCGCCTCGACCGCCTGGCGTCCCAGCGACTCGACGAACCGGTAGAAGGGCGGGTAGACCGGGCAGTTGACGACGACGGGCGCGTCCCGGTGCGACACCAGCCGGAACATCTCGACCACGCCCAGCATCACGTCCGGCACGATCGCCGTGCGTTCGACGGCGGGCTCCCAGCCCCAACGCCGCTTCGCGAACCCGGCCAGCGCCTCGGCGTAGGCGGTCCCGTTGGGATAGCCGGTGTCACCCCGCCGCACGGCGTCGATGATCGCCTCGGCGACGGGTTCGGCGAGCAGGACGTCCATCTCGGCCACCCACACGGGCAGCACGTCCTCGGGGTAGTACCGCCATTTCATGCTGGTGCGGCGCCTCAGTTGGTCCAGGGTCAGCTGACGTAACGGATTCGCGCTGCTCATGGGGCAAAAGCTAGGGGAACTCGCGGGCAAGGTGTTTGCGTTCTTTGCTCATGGACGCCGTGGATCGCAAGATTCTTGCTGAATTGCAGCGCGACGGACGGATCACCGTCACCGACCTGGCGCAGCGCGTGCAACTCAGCATCTCGCGCTGCCAGCGCCGCCTGCGCGAGCTGGAACGCGACGGCGTCATCCACGGCTACCGGGCGGTGGTGGACGCGGCGGCGCTCGGCTTCGGTTTCGAGGCCCTCGTCTTCGCCAAGGTGCGCCTGGACACCATGGCCGACTTCGACCGTGCTCTGGTCGACGTGCCGAACGTCGTGGAGGCGCAACGGTTGTTCGGCAGCCCCGACTACCTGCTGCGCGTGGTCACCGCGGATCTCGCGTCGTACCAGCGGCTGTACGAGGAGACGCTCGCGAAGCTGCCCGGAGTGCGCGGGCTGACCTCGACGATCGTGATGAAGCAGGTGATCGGGCCGCGCCCGTTGCCGACCAGTCCGTGAGACGGGAAGCGAGGAATGCCCGCGGGCGTTGTCACGTTGCATGAGCCTGCGCTTCTCACTGATGGGTCCGGTACGAGCCTGGCGCGACGACGAGGAGATCGATCTGGGCCCGCGGCAACAGCGGGCGGTGCTGGCGGCTCTGCTGCTGAACAACGGCATCCGGCTGAGCAACGACCAGCTGATCGGCATGGTCTGGGACGACCCGACGCCGAGTGCGGTCATGGCGCTGCGGACGTACATGTACAAGATCCGCAAGCTGCTGCCCGAGCTGGACCTGAAGTCCAAGGACGGTGGCTACACACTGCGGGCCGAGATCTTCGACGACTGCCGTGACGAGCCGCTCACAGGCCTGACCAGCACCTATTTCGAGGCTCAGCGGGTCAGGATCGGCAACGAGCGGCTGCAGTGCCGCGAAGCCCTGCTCGAACGCGAGATGGACGTGCTCGAACTGCAGAAGCACGTCGCCGCCTTCCCGCTCAGGGAACGGACGCGCGCTCTGCTCATGCAGGCCCTCTACCGCGACGGCAGGCAGGCCGATGCGTTGGAGCAGTTCCACCAGGCGCGCGCTCTCCTGAACGAGCAGCTCGGCCTCGAACCGGGGCCCGAGCTGCGTGAGGTGCACGCGCAGATCCTCCGGGGCGAGCTGAACCTGACGCGCCGGCCCGAGCAGCTGCCACCCGGCCTGCCCGACTTCACCGGCCGCACGGACGAGATCGCGCTGGCGCTGCGGACCCTCCCGCGCACCGTCGGCATCACCGGCATGCACGGCAGCGGCAAGACCGCGCTGGCCACCCACGTCGCGCATCTCGCCAAGCACGGCTACCCCGACGGGCAGATCTTCGTCCGCGGCAAGGACGTCGCCAACGAGTTGCTGCGCGCGGTCGGCGTCGAGAACCCCCTCGGCGACAAAGCCGCGCTGTGGCGGGAAAAAGCGCGCGGCAGGCGGTTCCTGATCGTCGTCGACGACGTGCACGACCCCGCCCAGATCGCGGAGCTCCACACGCCCGGCTCGGCCATGATCCTCACGAGCGTGCGCAGGTGGAACGAGCTGCCCAGCGTGACCTGGGTGAAGGTCGCCGGACTGACCGAGGCGGAGGCGAACCAGTTCTTCCGCAAGGTCCTGGACCCCGCCAGGGTCAACGCCGAGGCGGACGTCGTGGACGAGGTGCTGTCGCGCGTCTCCTACCTGCCGAACCCCATCCGCGTGCTCGGCGGCAAGCTCACCGGCCGCCCGAGCTGGACCCTGGGGATGCTGCTGGCCCAGATGGAACGCAAGACGCGGCTCGGCGACGCAATTCCGTCCGACTGCATGGCCGTGGTGGCACCGATGATCAAGGCGGAGCAGCAGCTCACCGAACACGAACGCCACCTGCTGCGGTGCTTCGCGGGCCGCGACGCGGACGTGATCGACGTGTGCGAGGCGGCGGAGATGTCCGGCGCCGACCCCGGCTCGATCGAGTACGCGCTGGAGTCGCTCGCCGACGTGCACCTGATCGAACCGCTGGTGCTCGGCCGGTACCGGTTGCCGCGGTTCGTGCGGATGTACTTCGGGTGGCGTGCACCTGTGCTGACCAGCTGATTCATCCGGAATTTATGGCCTGACGATCCGGCGTCGGCAAGTTCGGAGACATGTCAACCAAGGAACTCGCAGGCAAGAAGGCACTCGTCACCGGCGCCACCTCCGGCATCGGCCGCTCCATCGCGGTCAAGCTCGCGGAGGCGGGGGCCACCGTCTACCTCACCGGTCGTCGCGCGGAGCTCGGCAAGGAGACCGTCGCGCTGATCGAGCAGGCCGGCGGCACCGGGCACTTCATCGTCTCGGACGTCGCCAGCGTCGACGACGTCCGCAAGCTGGCCGAGGAGGTCGGCGATGTCGACGTGCTCGTGAACAACGCCGGCATCTTCCCGTTCTCGCCGACGCCCGAGCAGTCCGTCGACGGCTTCCAGCAGGTGTTCGACGTCAACGTCCGCGGCACCTACTTCCTCACCGCGGCCCTCGCCCCGGCGATGGTCGCCAAGGGCAAGGGCTCGATCGTCAACGTCTCGTCGATCGCGGCCGTGGTCGGCACGCCGGTCGGCTCCGTCTACAACGCCTCCAAGGCCGCGATGGACGCGCTGACCCGCTCGTGGGCCATCGAGTTCGGCCCCGCCGGCGTCCGCGTGAACTCCGTGGCGCCCGGCCCGGTCGCCACCGACAAGGCCCTGGCGGAGGCCGGTGAGGTGTTCGACGCGATCGCGAAGGACCTCCCCCTCCAGCGCGTCGGCCAGCCCGACGAGATCGCCGAAGCCGTGCTGTTCCTGGCCTCCGAGAAGGCCAGCTTCATCACGGGCTCGGTGATCACGGCCGACGGCGGCTACGTCGCGAGCTGAGCCAGCACGGTGTGCAGGGACGAGGGCGACTCGACGTGCACGTTGTGGCCCGCGCCGGGGAACACGACCGGCTCGGGCACCAGCTCCCGCAGGTGCTCCTGAGGGCTCATCGGGTCGTTCTCACCCGCCGCCAGCACGACGTGGGCCTGTGCGGCCATGATCAGCCCGGCCATGACCGGGCGGCCCACGCCGAAGGCCCTCATGTCCAGCGACGGTGTCCATCCACCGTCCACTTCGGACACTCCGTGGGTCAGCCTCACACCCGCCATCTTCGACGCCCGCTCGACCGCCTCCTCCTCGGTGCCGAAGACCTTCCCGGGCTTGGCGGCGAGCGCGGCCGCCTTCTGCAGCTCCTCGTCGGTCCACCGCACCTTGATCCCGACGCCGACGCACGTGGTCACCTCGACCCCGAACCACCCGCTCGCCAGCGCCAGCCCGACCACGCCGCCCAGCGAGTGCCCGATGATCGTCACCGGCTCACGCGGGATCTCCTCGGCCACAGCGGCCGCGAACGAGCCGAACGAGTACCGGTCGATCCGCGCGCTCCGCCCGTGACCGGGCAGGTCGGGCACCAGCCAGCTGCCGGACCAGTCCTTCACGACGTCGTGCCACACCTCGCCGGTAGCGCCCAGCCCGTGCAGCAGCACCAGCGACGGCCCGCTTCCACCACGTTCGACATGAAGCACGTCAGAATCCGTTCTATGCCCAGGACCGATGCCGACCTCATCGTCGACCCGGACACGTATACCTCGGGAGTCCCGCACGACGCACTAACCCGGCTGCGTGAGAAGGACGTGGTGCGCATCGACGACTTCTGGGCGATCTTCCGGCACGAGGACGTCCGAACGGTGCTGAAGACACCTTCCGTCTTCTCCTCGCACCGCGGCGCCACCCAGATCCGCGACCCGCTGCCGAACGACCTGAAGTACGTCCAGCGCATGATGCTCAACCAGGACCCGCCCTCGCACACGCGGCTCAGACGGATGCTGACCAGGGCGTTCACCCCACGGGCCGTGGCCAGGCTGGAAGACCGCATCCGCGCGAACGCCCGCGAGATCGTCGCCGGCCTGTCCGGCGACTTCGCCGCCGACGTCGCCGACCTCCCGCTGCTGACCCTGGCCGACGTCTTCGGCGTCCCACGTCAGGACAGAGCGCTGCTCTACGACTGGAGCAACCGCGTGATCGGCTTCCAGGACCCCGACTACGCGCTGTCGTCCAGCTCCACCGTCGGCATGACCGACATGGCCCTCGCCGCGCTGGAGCTCCGCCCCGACGACGGCCGGGACCCACGCGCCCGCGACGGCATGCCCGACCTCTACGCCTACGCGCACGCGCTGGGCTCGTACAAACGCGATCACCCCTCTGAAGACGTCCTGAGCAACCTCCTGCAGGAGGACATCTCGCTGGAGGAGTTCGAGAACCTCTTCTGGCTGTTCTCCGTGGCGGGCAACGAAACCCTGCGCAACGGCATCCCCGGCGGCATGATCGCCCTCCTTGAACACCCGGACCAGTACGAGCGCCTGCGTGCCGACCGCTCGCTGCTTCCCGTTGCGGTGGAAGAGATGTTGCGCTGGTGGACGCCCGTCATGCACTTCCGCCGCACGTGCGTGCGGGACACCTCGTTGGCGGGCCAGGAGATCAGGGCGGGGGACAAGGTCGTCGTCTGGTTCTCCTCGGCGAACCGGGACGAGCGGGTGTTCACCGAGCCGGATCGGTTCGACGTGGGGCGGCGGGAGGCCGACCACCTGAGCTTCGGGCACGGTCCGCACTTCTGCCTGGGCGCGCAGCTGGCCCGCACGCAGATGCGCGCCGTGTTCGACGCCGTCCTGGACCTGCCGGGGATGCTGGAGCTCGACGGGGAGATCAGCCGGTTGCGGTCGAACTTCCAGAACGGCGTGAAGCACCTGCCGGTGAGGACGTGTCGTTGATCTGAGCGTTCCTGGGGGAACGAGACTGATGAGATTCGCAATTGCCGTGTGCGCGATCGCGCTGACGGCCTGCACGCCAACCGCGACCGACCCGGTGCTCACGGTGCCCTTCTCGCCGCCGGTTCGAGTCGGACAAGCCGAAGCTCACCGCCGAGCCCGCCGCCACCGACGGCGATCTCAGCCGGGTGTGTCAGGGGGTGAAGGTCGACTTCGGTGTCACCACCTCGCGCATCCGGACGTGGGCGGGGCCCGTGATCATCAACCAGATCGTGTTCGGGCTGGTGGGTGTCGATGCGCAGCACGTCCTGGGCGCGGTGCGGGACAAGGCTCGATCCTGCCGGACGTGGGTCGACGGGATCGGCAAGCCGGAGCGCGAGGTCAAGGCCGACGTCGAACTGCCTGAGCTCGAGGGCGTCGAAGGCTCGTACGCGTTCTGCTCCAGCTTCGCCGAGATCTCGCCCCCCGTGTGGGGTTGTGAGGCCTTCCTCGTGCGCGGGGATCTCGTCGTCGGGCTTCGAGTCGTGTCCGGCGACGAGCCGACGGCGAGGCAGCACCTGTCTGAGGTGGCGCGGCGCGCGGCGCGGACTCTGGCCGAGGTCGGCTGAGCGCTATAGGCAGCACGTAGAGCGTCTGGCACGATTCAGTAGACAGGCGTGACGGGCCCACTGTGATCTGACGGTGTCGAGCCCCGGCCGGTCACCTGGCCCAAGTAGGCTCGTCGCGAGACGAGACGCAGGAGAAACAGGGAGCGCAAGTGGCGGTCATCGAACAGGTCGGAGCACGCGAGATCCTGGACTCGCGCGGCAACCCCACCGTCGAGGTCGAGGTGGCGCTGGACGACGGCACGCTGGAGCGTGCGGCTGTTCCGTCGGGTGCTTCGACCGGTGAGCACGAGGCGGTGGAGCTGCGGGACGGCGACGCCAAGCGGTACCTGGGCAAGGGCGTCGAGCGCGCGGTCACCGCGGTGCTCGACGAGATCGGCCCGGAGCTGGTCGGCATCGAGGCCGTCGAGCAGCGCATCGTGGACCAGAAGCTCGTGGACCTGGACGGCACGCCGGACAAGGGGCGTCTCGGCGCCAACGCGATCCTCGGCGTGAGCCTCGCGGTCGCGAAGGCGGCGGCGACGAGCTCCGGCCTGGAGCTGTTCCGCTACATCGGCGGGCCGAACGCGCACGTGCTGCCGGTGCCGATGCTGAACATCCTCAACGGTGGCTCGCACGCCGACACCGAGGTGGACATCCAGGAGTTCATGATCGCGCCGATCGGCGCGGAGACGTTCCGCGAGGGCCTGCGCTGGGGCACCGAGGTCTACCACGCGCTGAAGTCCGTGCTGAAGAGCAAGGGTCTCGCCACGGGTCTGGGCGACGAGGGCGGTTTCGCGCCCAGCCTCGGCAGCAACCGCGACGCGCTCGACCTGATCCTCGAGGCCATCGAGAAGGCCGGTTACCGGGCGGGGCGTGACATCGCGCTCGCGCTCGACGTGGCCGCCACGGAGTTCTTCTCCGACGGCGCCTACACGTTCGAGAAGAACAAGCGGTCCGCCGAGCAGATGATCGGCTACTACTCCGAGCTGGTCCGCGACTACCCGATGGTGTCCATCGAGGACCCGCTGTCCGAGGACGACTGGGACGGCTGGGTCCAGATGACCGCCGAGCTGGGCGAGAAGGTCCAGATCGTCGGCGACGACCTGTTCGTCACGAACCCGGAGCGCCTGGAGGAGGGCATCTCCCGCCGCGCCGCCAACGCGCTGCTGGTGAAGGTCAACCAGATCGGCACGCTGTCCGAGACGCTCGACGCGGTCTCGCTGGCCACGTCGTACGGCTACAAGTCGATGATGTCGCACCGCTCGGGCGAGACCGAGGACACGACCATCGCCGACCTCGCCGTCGCGACCGGTGCCGGCCAGATCAAGACCGGTGCCCCGGCCCGTGGTGAGCGCACCGCGAAGTACAACCAGCTCCTGCGCATCGAGGAGAGCCTCGGCGACGCGGCGCGCTACGCGGGCGAGCTCGCGTTCCCGCGCTACACGCCGGAGAGCTGAGAGGCTGTAAGGCATGGCCGAGCGCGCGCGTCGTCCCCGCCGCCCCCGCGAAGAGCGGGAGGCGAGGCCCGCACGCGCGCGCAAGCCACCCCGTCCCAAGGCGCCGTCGCGGCGCAGTGAGGGCACGGGTGGCGCGTTCGGAATGACCGGTACGCGGCGGGCCGCGATGTTCGCGATGGTGCTGTGCGCACTGGCGCTGAGCATCGCGGTCCCGTTGCGGACCTACCTCTCGCAGCGCGACGAGCTGCGCGACGTGGGCGCCGAGCAGCAGAAGCTGCGCGAGACGGTCGCCGCGCTGGAGAAGCGCAAGTCGGAGCTGCAGGACCCGGCGTACGTGGAGATCGAGGCGCGCAAGCGGCTGCACTGGGTGCGGCCCGGCGAGACGCCCTACATCGTGCAACTGCCGGGTGACGAGAGTCGCAACACGGAGACGGAGAGGCCGTCGGGCAAGCAGGCGGCAGAAGGGTCCTGGTACGAGGAACTGTGGGAATCGGTGACGCACAAGTAAGTGCTGCTGACCTGGAAACGGTCGCTCAGCAGCTCGGCCGCACGCCGCGCGGGACACGTGCGATCGCCTCGCGGTGCCCCAGCGGGCACCCGAACGTCGTGCAGACGGCGCCGCGGCTGCCCGACGGGACGCCGTTCCCGACGCTGTACTACCTGACCTGCCCGAAGCTGAACTCCCTGGTCAGCACGCTCGAAGGCGGCGGGCTGATGAAGGAGCAGCAGGAGCGGCTCGCCACGGACGCGGAACTCGCGGCCGCCTACCAGCGCGCGCACGAGTCGTACCTCGCGGAGCGCGACGCCATCGAGTCGCTGGGCACCCAGGTCACCGCGGGCGGCATGCCGGTCCGCGTCAAGTGCCTGCACGTGCACGTCGCACACGCCCTCGCGAAGGGCCCCGGGGTCAACCCCATGGGCGACGAAGCACTGGCAATCTTGGGCGAGCAGGGCCTGTGGCCCGCAGGTGAATGTTCGGCGAGTTAACAGTCAACGGAACCGAACACACGCTTCACTCCGTCTTGGGTACACCTAGGCTTCGTAGTTGGGGCAGGGTGGAACAGGGCACGACGGGGGCGTTCGCCGTAACTGCAGGACGGCGAGCCGCGATGACGCACGAGAGGTGAGTATTCGTGGCAATGGCCAAACTGCGTGGTCCGTCGGCGTTGAGCCCTAGGCAAAAGGGCTTCGCCGTCGCTGCGCTGGCTGCGATGCTCGCCCCCGCGATGATCGTCGGCACCAAGCTCGTCGACTGGGTCAACCTCGCCAAGCACGATGACATCGCGGTCTCGTTAGGGCCCGCCGACGTCTTCGGCGCCCTGCACCGCGACCCGTCCGAGCTGGGCGCCGCCGGCCGCCTGCCGCTGTCCGAGGAACTGAGCGCCGCACTGCTCGCCGACCTCGAGGACGGCACCATCGACGAGGGCGACCTCGACGACGGCGAACTGCTCGACGACAGCATCGCCGGCGTGCACGACATCCCGGGCGTCGTGGTCGACGCCTACCTCCGCGCCGCGGACAAGATGGGCGAGCTCGTCCCAGGCTGCAACCTCGACTGGTCGCTGCTCGCGGGCATCGGCAAGATCGAGTCGAACCACGCCAACTACGGCCGTGTGAACGGCATCGGCGACGCCACCCCGAAGATCCTCGGCCCCGTCCTCAAGGGCGGGAAGGTCGGCGGCCAGGACGTGCTGGCGGTCCGCGACACCGACGGCGGCCGCCTCGACGGCGACGCGACCTGGGACCGCGCGGTCGGTCCGATGCAGTTCATCCCCTCGACGTGGGCGAGCTTCAGCGGCGACCTGAACGACGACGGCGTCTCCAACCCGAACAACATCTACGACGCCGCCCTGGGCGCCGGCCGCTACCTGTGCTCCGGCGGCGGCGACATGACCAAGCTGACGGACCGCGCCGCCGCGATCTACCGGTACAACCGGTCCGACAAGTACGTGGCGGACGTCCTCAAGTGGGCCAAGCTCTACAGCGAGAACATCGACGCGCTGCCGCTGCTGCCGGACAACGGCAACAGCCAGCAGAACCCGCAGCCGGGCAACCCGAACACCGGTAACCCGCCGACCAACGGCAACGGGAACACCGGCAACCCGACCACGGACCCGACGACGACCACCACCAGCACGACCACGACGACGACGCCTCCGGCGAACTGCCCGACCACGACGACGGGCACGACCTCGTCCACCACGTCGACGACCACGACGACGCCGCCGCCGTCCACGTGCACGACGACGACCACGACGCCGCCGACGACCACCACGACGACCACCACTACGACGACGACCACGACGACGCCTCAGCAGCAGTCGTCCACGGGCACCACTCAGTCGTCGACGAGCAACAGTGGCAACAGCTCGGTGGAGACGACGTCGCAGAGCCTGCTGACGAGCACGCCCAGCTAGCACGCGCCGCGACCAGCAGCCGTAAATCGGGTGGCACGGCGCGCGTTACTTGGCAGGGTGCGCGTGTGCGTCTCGACTACCCGATCATGACCGGTCGCCTGCTCCTGCGCCCCTTCCAGACGAGCGACCTCGACGACTTCTACGCCTACCGCTCGCGCCCGGACGTCTTCCGCTACCTCTACGGCGAGTCCGTCAGCCGCGAGGAGTGCGCGGAACTGCTGGACGAGCTCGTGAAGGACAACGAGCTCACCTCCGAGGGACAACGCCTCGCGCTGGCCGTGCACCTGCCGGAAGCGGGCAGGGTCATCGGCAGCGCCGTCCTCAAGTGGCGCAGCGAGTCCGACCGGCAGGGCGAGATCGGCTACAGCCTCAACCCCGAGTTCCACGGCCACGGCTACGCGACCGAGGCGGCGCGGAAGATGCTGGAACTCGGCTTCGAGGGCCTCGGCCTGCACCGGATCGTCGCCGAGTGCGACCCGCGGAACGTTCCGTCGTGGCGGCTGATGGAACGGCTGGGCATGAGGCGGGAAGCCCACTTCCGGGAGCTGGAGATCTTCAAGGGCGAGTGGGGCGACCTGTTCGTCTACGCACTCCTGGAAGAGGAGTACGAGCGTGCTCAGGCCTGACTACCCGATCACGACTGCTCGCCTTCTGCTGCGACCCTTCCAGCCGGGCGATCTCGACGACGTCGTCGCCTACCGGGGGCTTCCGGAGGTCAACCGCTACCTCTTCAGCGAGCCGTACGCCCGCGCGGAGGCCGAGGAGAACCTGGCGAAGTGGATCGCCCTGCGCGAGATCACCGCAGAGGGCCAGTGGCTGACCACCGCTGTCACGCTCGACGGTCGAGTCATCGGCGAGGTCGACATCACCCTGCGGAGCGAGGAGCACCGGCAGGGCGAGGTCGGCTACATCTTCCACCCGGCCTTCCAGGGCAGGGGCTACGCGCGCGAAGCCACCGAGGCGATGCTCAAGATCGGCTTCGAGGAGTTCGGCCTGCACCGGATCGTCGCCGAGTGCGATGTGCGGAACGAGCCGTCGTGGCGGCTGATGGAACGCCTGGGCATGCGCCGGGAGGCGCACTTGCGGCACCACGGGATCTTCAAGGGCGAGTGGGCCGACTGCTTCGTGTACGCGATGCTTGCCGGGGAACACCGGAACCACTGAGGAGTGATCATGTCGCGCGTTGCGGCCATCGACTGCGGAACCAACTCGATCCGGTTGCTGATCGCCGACGTGACCAAGCGCGACGACGGCACGGCGTGGCTGCGGGACGTCCACCGCGAGATGAAGATCGTCCGGCTCGGGCAGGGCGTGGACGCGACCGGGCGGCTGCACCCAGACGCCATCGAGCGCACCCGGCAGGCCCTTCTCGACTACGCGCGCACGATGCAACGCAAAGGCGTCGAGACCGCACGGATGGTCGCCACGAGTGCGACGCGTGACGCGAGCAACCGCGACGAGTTCTTCGGCATGACCGAGCAGATCCTCGGCGCGCCCGCCGAGGTGATCACCGGGGACGAGGAGGCGAGGCTGTCCTACCTCGGCGCGGTGGCCGACCTCGACCCGGACGAGGGACCCTTCCTCGTCACCGATCTGGGTGGTGGCAGCACCGAGTTCGTCCTCGGCACGGGCTCCGACGTGGAGGCCGCGAGGTCGATGGACATCGGCTGCGTGCGGCTGACGGAGCGGTTCATCAAGTCCGATCCGCCCACCGAGGACGAAATCGCACAGGCGGAAGCGTTTGCGCGTGCGGCGATCAAAGAAGCATTCGAAGTCGTTCCAGTCGAGAAGACGAAGACGTGGATCGGCGTCGCCGGCACCGTTACGACATTGTCAGCCCTGGTCCAGGGGTTGGAGGTGTACAACAGCGACGATATTCACCTCAGCCGCATCACACTTGACAATGTTCGTGAAATCACCGACCGTATCCTCTCCATGACGCATGATGAGCGTGCCTCGCTGGGACCCATGCACCCCGGTCGAGTGGATGTGATCTGCGGTGGAGCGGTGGTACTGCGTGCGATTGCCGACGAACTGGAGAATCGCGCGGGAATTCGCACGCTCGTGTGCAGCGAGCACGACATCCTCGACGGCATCGCGTTTTCGCTGGTCTAGCGCCGAATTAAGGTGCGCTTGAGGTGATCGTGACGACTTTGTGACCGATTTCAGTGCGCGTACTGCTGGACGCCCCGGTTAACGTCCTCTCACGTTTTGGGAGGTGGACGAGACCTCCCGGGGAGGCGCGCGCACGCAATATCTGCGGAGCGGCGCCGGGGAAAGGCGGGAGAGACTGATGTCGCGATCACGGGTTGCGTGGGTGGTACTTCCCACCGCGCTCGCCATGACGCTCAGCGCATGCGGCGGCGGTGGCGGTAGCACCAACGCCACCGATGGCAAGGACAACCCGGACGGCACGGTGTCCATCTACGGCACCGAGCCCAAGAGCACCTTGTTCCCGGCCAACACGACCGAGGCCGGCGGTGGCAAGGTCACCGACTCGCTGTTCTCGCGGCTGGTCGGTTACAAGACCGAAGACGGCGCGCCCTACAACTTGATGGCCGACTCGATCACGACCAGTGACGCGAAGGTCTACACGATCAAGCTCAAGCAGGGCTGGAAGTTCCACGACGGCACCGAGGTCAAGGCGAAGAACTTCGTCGACGCCTGGAACTGGGCCGCGTACGCGCCGAACGCTCAGCAGGCGGCATCGTTCTTCGCCCCGATCCAGGGCTTCGAGGACGTCCACCCGGCCGACGAGAACGCCAAGCCGGCCAAGGACAAGATGTCCGGTCTCGAGCTGGTGGGCGACTACGAGTTCAAGGTCACCCTCAACGGCCCGACCTCGGTCTTCACGACGATGATCGGCTACACGCCGTTCTCGCCGATGGCCGACTCGTTCTTCGCGGACCCGAAGGCCGCCGAGGCCAAGCCGATCGGCAACGGCCCGCTCAAGTTCGTCTCCCGCACGCCGAACGCGCTGATCAAGATGGAGCGCTTCGACGACTACAAGGGCGAGGACAAGGTCCACTTCAAGACCTTGGACTACAAGATCTACTCCTCCCAGGAGACCGCGTACCAGGACCTGGTCGCGGGCAAGCTGGACTTCATGGAGGCCCTGCCCCCGTCGGCCAAGGTCGGCGAGAAGTACAAGGCCGACCTCGGTGACGCCGTGGTGAACGCCAACCTGCTCGGCCAGAGCGCGATCGCGTTCCCGCAGTACCTCCCCGAGTTCAAGAACGTCAAGCTGCGCCAGGCCGTCTCGATGGCCATCAACCGGGAGCAGATCACGAAGACCGTGCTGGCCGGCTCGTACGTGCCGTCCACCAGCTTCGTCTCGCCCGGCATCAAGGGCTACCGCCCCGACACCTGCGGCGAGTACTGCAAGTACAACCCGGAGAAGGCCAAGCAGCTGTTCCAGGAGTCGGGCTTCACCGGCAAGAAGCTGACCATCCAGTCCAACCAGGACGGTGGCCGCAAGGAGCCGCTCGAGGCGGCGTGCAACAGCATCAAGCAGGCGCTGGGCATTGACTGCGAGTTCAACGGTGCCACCAACTTCGGTGCGTTCCGCCAGATCGTCGACGGCAAGCAGCTGACCGGCATGAGCCGTTCGGACTGGTCGGCCGACTACCCGTCGATCGAGAACTTCCTCAACCCGCTGTACCGCACCGGTGGCTCCTCGAACGACTCGAACTACTCGAACCCCGAGGTCGACGCCCTTCTGAAGAAGGCCGACGAGACGGCGAACGAGGACGAGGCGATCAAGATCTACCAGCAGGCGGAGGACCTCATCGCGAAGGACCTGCCCTCCATGCCGACCTGGAACGAGAAGGGCATCGGCGGCCGGTCCAAGAACCTGCTCGCCGCCAAGATGTCGTTCAAGCGTCAGGGCGCTCTGGAGTCGTTCCGCGTCAAGGCCTGATTGCCTAACACCTGAGTTCTGATCAACCGTCCGGCCCCGCGTCCCTCGAGCGTTACGGGCGCGGGGCCGGAGCGGTGTTCAGGACCTCGGGCGCCCCCCACCACGCAAGGAGCCGACCTCATGGGTCGCTATGTGCTGCGCCGTCTGCTGCAGCTGATACCGGTCTTCCTGGGGACCACTTTTCTGATCTACGCCCTGGTCTGGGCGATTCCGCAGGACCCCTTCGCGGGCAAGTGCGGCCAGCGGCCGTGTGATCCGGCCTACATCGCCGAGATGAGCCAAAAGCTCAATCTCAACGACCCGTTGGTCGTCCAGTACTTCAAGTACCTGGGCAACCTGCTCGTCGGTGACTTCGGCACCACCTTCAACGGCGTCTCCGTCGGTGAGCAGATCGCCACCTCGTGGCCGATCACGCTCAAGATGGGCATCATCGCGCTGATCATCGAGGCCGTCATCGGCATCGTCGCCGGCGTCCTCACCGGTCTGCGCAAGCAGGGCTTCCTGGACAACCTGGTCCTGGTCTCGACCCTGTTCCTGATCTCCCTGCCGGTCTTCGTCACCGGTTTCGTGCTGCGGCTCTACCTCGGCCCGCAGGGCTTCGACCTGATGGACACCTCGGTCAGCTCCGATCCGACGTTCGGCGAGCTGATCCTGCCCGGCTTCGTGCTCGGCAGTCTCTCGATGGCCTACGTGGCCCGGCTGACCCGCTCGAGCATCGTCGAGAACCGCCGCGCGGACTACGTGCGCACGGCCATCGCGAAGGGCCAGCCGCACAGCCGCGTCGTCGGCATCCACCTGCTGCGCAACTCCCTGATCCCGGTGATCACGTTCCTCGGCACCGACCTCGGCAGCCTCATGGGCGGCGCGATCGTCACCGAGGGCGTCTTCAACATCAACGGCATCGGCGGTCTGATCTTCCGCGGCATCCAGGAGAAGGAAGGCATCATGGTCACGGGCATCGTGACCCTGCTGGTGCTCGTCTACCTGCTGATGAGCCTGATCGTCGACCTCCTGTACGCCGTTCTCGACCCGAGGATTCGCTATGAGTGACCCAGGATCCGTGTCCGGCGGAGCCGGACTCGAGGCGTCCGCGGCGGCAGGTGTCGACCAGCTCAGCCACGTCGACGACTCGTCGCAGAAGCAGAAGAAGCCACGCTCGCTCTGGAGCGACGCGTGGGGTGACCTGCGCACCAAGCCCACGTTCATCATCTCGCTGGTGATCATCGCGATCATCGTCCTGATGGCGATCTGGCCGACGCTGTTCACGTCGGTCGACCCGCGTGCCGCCGATCTCGACAAGTCGCTGCAGCCGCCTTCGGGTGACGCGTGGTTCGGCTACGACCTGCAGGGCTACGACGTCTACGCCCGTGCGATGCACGGCGCCCGCGCGTCGTTGCTCGTCGGCATCTTCGCGACGTTGCTGACCGTGCTGATCGGCTCGACCGTCGGCATCATCGCGGGCTACGCGAAGACGTGGATCGACAGCGTGCTGTCGCGGTTCAGCGACATCTTCGCCGGCATCCCGTTCGTGCTCGGTGCGATCGTCATCCTGACGACGCTCAACGCGCCGACGGAGAACCCCGGCGTCTTCCGGATCATCACGCAGGTGGTGCTCTCGATCGCCGTGCTGTCGTGGCCGGTGGCCATGCGCATCATGCGTTCCGCGACGCTCGTGGCGAAGCAGCAGGACTACGTCAAGGCCGCCCGCGGGCTCGGTGCGTCCCCGCTGCGGATCGTGTTCCGGCACCTGCTGCCGAACACCGTGGCGCCCGTGCTGGTGTACGCGACGATCGCCCTGGGTGCCTTCATCGGCGCCGAGGCGACGCTGGCGTTCCTCGGCATCGGCCTGCGTCCGCCGGTGGTGTCGTGGGGCGTGATGATCTCGGAGTCGCGCGACTACTTCCAGTCGGCTCCGCACATGCTGCTGTTCCCCGCGGGCTTCGTCACGATCACCGTGCTGGCCTTCGTCATGCTCGGCGACGCCGTGCGCGACGCCCTCGACCCCAAGTCCCGATAGGGGAATCCTGTGACTCAGCCATTGCTGGAGGTCGAGGATCTCCACGTGGAATTCCGCACCCGCGACGGTGTCGCGAAGGTGCTCAACGGAGTTTCGTACCACGTCTCGGCGGGCGAAACCCTTGCCGTGCTGGGCGAATCCGGCTCCGGCAAGTCCGTGACCGCCCAGACGATCATGGGCATCCTGGACACGCCGCCGGGGTTCATCACCAACGGTTCGATCAAGTTCCGCGGTGAGGACCTGCTGACCCAGTCGGCGGAAGAGCGCCGCCAGGTTCGTGGCGAGGGCATCGCCATGATCTTCCAGGACGCGCTTTCGGCCCTGAACCCCGTGTTCACGATCGGGTTCCAGATCGAGGAGCAGCTCAAGGTCCGCCGCGGGATGTCCAAAGCGGACGCCCGCAAGCGGGCGGTCGAGCTCCTCGACCAGGTGAAGATCCCGAACGCCAAGGGTCGCGTCTCGGATTACCCGCACCAGTTCTCCGGCGGTATGCGGCAGCGCGCGATGATCGCGATGTCGCTGGCCCTCGACCCGGAGCTGCTGATCGCGGACGAGCCCACGACCGCGCTGGACGTCACCGTGCAGGCCCAGATCATGGACCTGCTGGCGGAGATCCAGAAGGAACGCGACATGGGCATGATCCTGATCACCCACGACCTCGGCGTCGTCGCCGACGTCGCGGACCGGATCTCGGTCATGTACGCGGGCCGCATCGTCGAGCACGCCGACGTCTACGAGCTGTTCCGCGCGCCGGGGCACCCGTACACCGAGTCGCTGCTCGAGTCCCTGCCCCGCGTGGACCTGCGCGGCCAGGAGCTCAAGACGATCAAGGGCCTGCCGCCGTCGCTGACCAACATCCCGCCCGGCTGCCCGTTCAACCCGCGCTGCCCGCGCGCGTTCGACCGGTGCGTCTCCGAGGTGCCTGCTGTGCACAACCTCGGCATGGGCCGCACCAGCCGGTGCCACATCGCGGAGGAGGTGGTCGCTCGTGGCTGAGCCGATCCTCGAGGTCGAGAACCTCGTCAAGCACTTCCCGGTCCGCGTCGGCGTGCTGTTCAAGCGCACCGTGGGCCACGTCAAGGCCGTCGACGGCGTCTCGTTCTCGCTGAACAAGGGCGAGACCCTGGGCGTCGTGGGCGAATCGGGTTGCGGCAAGTCCACGCTGGCCCAGGTGCTGATGCGCCTGGAACCGCCGACGTCGGGCCTGGCGCGCTTCGAGGGCCGCGACATGTTCGCGATGAAGGGCGCGGAGCTGCGCAAGCTGCGCCGCGACATCCAGATCGTGCTGCAGGACCCGTACACGTCGCTGAACCCGCGCATGACGGTCGGCGACATCGTCGGTGAGCCCTACGAGATCCACACCGAGGTCGCGCCCAAGGGCGACCGGCGGCGCAAGGTCCAGGAGCTGCTGGAGACCGTGGGTCTCAACCCGGAGCACATCAACCGGTACCCGCACCAGTTCTCCGGCGGTCAGCGCCAGCGCATCGGCATCGCGCGTGCTTTGGCGTTGAAGCCCAAGGTGATCGTGTGCGACGAGCCGGTGTCCGCTTTGGACGTCTCGATCCAGGCGCAGGTCATGAACCTGCTGGGCGACCTGCAGTCCGAGATGGGACTCTCGTACGTCTTCATCGCGCACGACCTGTCGGTGGTCCGCCACCTGTCGGACCGCGTCGCGGTGATGTACCTCGGCAAGATCGTGGAGATCGGCACCGAGGAAGAGATCTACGAGCGTCCGATGCACCCGTACACGCAGGCACTGCTGTCCGCCGTGCCGGTGCCGGACCCGACCCAGCGCGGCCGGCGCGACGTCATCCGCCTGACGGGTGACGTGCCTTCGCCGATCGACCCGCCGTCGGGCTGCCGGTTCCGCACGCGGTGCTGGAAGGCGCAGGACATCTGCGCGACCGAGGTTCCCGAGCTCGTGGTGCGCAACGACGGTCACCCCGCCGCGTGCCACTTCGCGGAGGAGCGCGCGGTCGTCTGATCGCTGTCAGCCGGTTGAGGGGTCGTGCCCGCGGGCACGACCCCTCAACTCGTCGAAGGCCCTGGTTCCCGTGGCTTGACCCAGGAACTCCTTGATCGCCAGCGCGCACTCGCGCGGGCTGCTCACGCTCGTGTCGACCTCGAAGTCGTAAAGCCCGTGCTGGTGGACGCTGTGCAGCTGCGCGGCGGCCTGCCCGGGCACCCGGTCACCCCGAGCCCGTTCGCGCCTCTCCAGCTCGTCTGGAGGGCAGTGCACGCCCACGAGGAAGACGTCCAGGCCGTCGAGCACCTCCAGGCAGTCCTGAAGGCGCCACGGCTCGCTCAGGACGTGGTCGACCACGACGTCGTTGCCGGCCTGCGCCATTCCCGCCACGGCCCGGTGGAAGCCCGCCCTGGTGCGGCGCAGGACCTCGGCCTGCGCGGGCCCGTCGAGCTCCAGCGTCCGCTCGACGGCGCGCATGGCACCGAAGGCGTCGACGCCGAGGTGGAAGTACGGGGTGTCCAGCACCCGCAACAGCTGCTCGGCGATGCTCGACTTGCCGGAGCTGGACGTCCCGTTGAGAAAGATGATCATCGGCTCAGGTCGGTGAGCGACACACCTGGAGCGACCTCGCGCGTGCCGGTCTCCACGAACCCCCGCCTGCGGTACAGCGCGAGCGCGGGCTCGTTCCTGGTGCCCGTGCTGACCACCTGCGGCCCGTCCGGCAGCGCGTCGAGCAACTTCGACGCGATGCCGCGGCGGTGTGCCCGCGGGTGCACGACGAGCCGGCAGATGTCCACAGTGGACCCGTCGAGCCGGTAGGACACCGCGCCCGCGAGACCTTCCTCGTCGTAGAGCCCGAGGAAGGTCTCGTCGCAGGCGCGGAGTTCGTCGAGCGACTCGTGCAGCGGCGGGATGCCGTCGAAGCCGATGAGCTCGGCCTCGACGGCGTACGCCAGTCGTTGCACCGTCCAGAGCTCGTGCAGGACGGTGTCGTCGGACAGGTCGAGGATCACGTGTTGGACGAGTTCCGCACGAACGCCGCCAGGTCCTCGGACTGCTGGATCCTGCTGGGCTCGTGGACGTACATCATGTGGCCGGCCGGGTAGTAGGCCGACTCGATGTTCGCCGTGAGCTCCTTCGGGATCTGCAGGTGCGCGATGAGGTGCTCGGCCGCGAAGTACGGCGTGGCGCCGTCGTACCAGCCGAACGCGACGTGGACCTTGAGGTGCGGGTTCGCCCGCATCGCCGCCGAGAGCTTGCCCGCCGTCGTGACGTGGCGGCCCTCGAACTCCTTGTACGACCACTGCTCGATGACCCTCGCGAGCACCTCGTACGGCAGGTCGCTGGAGTAGCCGAGCTCGGCGTGCAGGTAGTGGTTGAGCACCGCCGAGTACGGGCCGAGGATCGCGTCGATGGACGGGTCCGCGGAGATGCCCTCGCGGCCGTAGTCGGTGTCCCAGCCGGTGAAGCGGGCGTCGATGCGGCCGACGGTCCTCCGGTCGCGGCGGAGCAGTTCGGTGAAGAACCGGATGTGCTCGATGCGCAGGTCGACCGCGTCCACGTACTCCTCGGACAGGCCGGTGAGCCGGGCGAGCTTCTCGATCGTCGCGGCGCGCTCCACGTCGGTGAGCCGGTTGCCGCGGGCGAGGGCGTAGGGGTAGTCGCGGACCGCGAACTCCTCGGCCTCGGCGAGCACCTCCTTGAGCGGGCGGTCGCCGTGCAGGCCGTGGTAGTTGGCGATGGCCGCGTACGTCGGCAGGAAGAGCGTGTAGGCGAGGTCGTGGCCCTCGTTGAACTCCAGCGTCGCGAAGTCCAGCACCGAGGAGATCAGCATGAGCCCGTTGAGGTACATGCCGTACTTCTTCTGCAGGTGCTCGGCGAGACCGGCCGCGCGGAGCGTGCCGTACGACTCGCCGCAGAGGAACTTCGGCGACATCCAGCGGCCGTTGCGGGAGGTCCAGAGCCGGATGATCTCGGCGATGGACTCGATGTCGGGCTGGTAGCCGTGGTAGTTGCCGGGCTTCTCGCCCTCCGCGGCCCGGGAGTACCCGGTCGACACCGGGTCGATGAACACGAGGTCGCTCTCGGCGAGCAGGCTCTCCTCGTTGTCCGCGATCCCGTACGGCGGGGCGGTGAGGTCGCCGACGTCGCCACTGAGGACCCTGCGCGGCCCGAGGAGCCCCATGTGCAGCCACACGCTCGCGGAACCCGGTCCGCCGTTGAACGCGAACGTCACGGGCCGCTTCAGCGGGTCCGCGCCGTCGAGCGTGTAGGTGGTCACGAACACCTCGGCCTTGGGCTTGTGGCCCTCGAACACGCCGTCCTTGAGCACTTCTTCCTTGAGCACGATCCGCCCGGTGGTGGCGGTGTAGTTCAGCTCGCGGCCCTTGACGGTGATGCTGTGCTGGGTGGTGACCAGATCATCAGCGGGAGACGCGGGCTTCTCTTCGGTCTTCTCCTCGGACATGGGAGCAACACTACGGAACTCGACGATCGAATTACGGCCTGCCGAGCGTGCCCGCGCCTGGTCGCGTGGCGCGAGACAGCGGCGACGGTGAAGCGCGCGGCGTTCATGGATTGGGACTACTGGGGCAAACCCGTCCCGGGCTTCGGTCCGATGGACGCCTCGCTGCTCATCGTGGGCCTCGCACCCGCCGCGCACGGCGGCAACCGGACGGGACGGATGTTCACCGGCGACGCCTCGGGTGACTTCCTCTACCGGGCGTTGTACGAGGTGGGCCTCGCCTCGCAGCCCACCGCGTGGGCCCGCGACGACGGCATGGAGCTGTACGGCGTGCGCATGGCCTCACCCGTGCGGTGCGCACCGCCGGAGAACAAGCCGACCGCCGAGGAACGGGACAGGTGCTCGCCTTTCCTGCGCGAGGAGATCTCGTTGATGCCGAACCTGCGGTCCGTCGTGGTGCTCGGCGGGTTCGGGTGGAAGGCGTTCCTGCCGTTGCTCGGGCCCGAGCGGCCGAAGTTCGGGCACGGGGTGGAGGTCGAGCTGGGCGGGCTGCGGGTGTTCGGGTGCTACCACGTGTCGCCGCACAACACGTACACCGGCAGGCTCACCCAGGAGATGCTGCAGGACGTGCTGAAACGGGCCTCTGCCTAGGATGCGCCGCGTGGAGTTCTGGACCGACGGCACCTGCGGCGTGCAGGCCCCGCTCACCGACGAGGCAGTTCGCGAGGCCGAGGCGTTGCTGGGCGTGCGGCTGCCGGACGCGTTGCTGGAGCTGCTGCGCGTGCAGAACGGCGGCAGCGTCGTGGACGAGCGGTCCGCGTTCCCGACGAGCGAGCCGACCTCGTGGGCACCGGACCACGCGCCGTTCGACAGCCTGATGGGCATCGGGACCGCGGAGCGCACGACGTCGTTGCTGGACACGCCCTACCTGGTCGAGGAGTGGGGGCTGCCGTCACCTGTCGTGCTGCTGACCGGGGACGGCCACTGGTGGATCGCCCTGGACTACCGCGAGTGCGGTCCGGCCGGTGAGCCGTCGGTCGTGTGGCTCGACGCCGACGACGAGTGGGAGCTCCCGCTGGCCCCCGATCTCCGGACGTTCCTCGACGGCCTGGTGCCCGCCGAGTCGTTCGACTAGCTCTGATCGCGCCGCACCTCACCCAGACGTGTTCAGCAGGGTGCTTCCGGCAGTCTGTTCCGCAAAGTAACATGTTCCATGTGTCATGGAACGGTGTAGAACATGGAACAACCGAGGCCGAACTCATTTGGTCCGCCATGCTGGCCATCCGTTCCGTGCTGCCTTCGACCTGGACGATCGAACCTGGTGTGCCGGCGGTTCAGGTCGATTCTCGGCGTGGGTACCAGCCGGATGGCCAATTCGTGATCACGGCGCCGGACGGCTCCAAGACGACTGTGCTGCTCGAATGCAAGGCCGTCGTGGTGCCGCGGGACGTTGCCGGCCTGGCTGCACAGCTCAAGCAGTACGCCAGAGTGGCGGAGGAGAGTGGCGTCAAGATCGGGGGGCTGATGTTGGCCGCCCCCTTCGTATCGCCAACGACTCGTGCGCAGGCGGAACAGCACCACCTGTTGGGCTGGTTCGACCTGACTGGAAATTTGCGGCTGCGGGTAGAACAGCCGGCCGTCTTCCTCGACCGGGCAGGTGCGGATCGCAGTGCGTTTCGTGATCCAGCTGACCGATTGCTCAAGTCGCTTCGGGGGCCGGCGGCGGCAAAAGTAGTTCTTGAACTTTGCGAGACGTCTGTGCCTGTCGGAGTGAGAGATCTCGCCGGGCGAGCACAGGTCGGCGCCGCCACGAGTGCGCGGGTGCTCGAACTGCTCGATCGGGAAGCGGTCATCACGAGAGGCGAGGACGGAGCAGTGACCGCTGTGCGCAAGCGGGCGCTGGTCGATCGCTGGGTTCAAGACTACAAAGTCATGACGTCGAACGAAGTCATCACGACTTTGGACCCTCGTGGGTTGAGTCATGCACTGGAAACCTTGCGTGCCGTGGATTCACGTGTCGCACTGACGGGCTCTGCGGCCGCGCGCGCGTACTTGCCCCAAGACCTGACGTCGGTGTCGCCGTTGGTCTCGCTCAGTTTGTACGCCGAAGATCCGATCGGGCTCATGGATCTTCTTGGCTTGAGGTCGGTCGAACGAGGAATGAACGTGCTCGTGATGCGACCGTACGACGACGTCGTCTACGCGAGGTCCCGACGCGTTGAAGGGCTCGATTACGCAGCCCCTGCACAGGTCGTGGCGGACCTGCTGACAGGGCCGGGCCGTTCGACAGAGGAAGCCGAGCAGTTGATGGCAGTACTCGAAACCAGTGAAACAGGTTGGAAAGAATGATCTCGCCTGAGTACGTCCAGGCACGGGCTGTGTTGCTGGAAGCCCTCGAAGGGTTGGGGGCGCACCGAGACGCGGTCGTCCTCGTTGGTGCACAAGCGGTCTACCTGCACGCGGGATCCGCCGACTTCGCGACCGCGCCGACGACGACAGACGCGGACCTCGCGCTCATCCCGGAGAAGCTGGCGGATGAACCTGCCGTTGTGGACGCGATGCGCGCGTCCGGTTTCGTACCGGGCGATCAGCCCGGCAGGTGGCTGGGACATGGTGGGATCGCTGTCGATCTCATGACGCCCGAGGCGTTGTGCGGCGGTAGCTCAAGTCATCGATCCGCGCGTCTCCAACCGCCGCACAATGACAAGATGACTGCTCGCAGGACAGTTGGGTTGGAAGCGGCTGTGCTGGACAACGACGTCCGGGCGATCCTTGCGCTGGACGCTGACGACTCGAGATCGTTCAAGATCAAGGTCGCCGGTCCTGCGGCGCTCATCGTCTCGAAGGTCATCAAGATCGCGGAGAGGCGAGAGCAACCGCGTCACCGGCTGAAGCCGAAGGACGGGCTGGACGTGCTCCGCCTGCTCCGAGCTGAGAAGGACTTTCCGGGATTGGCGCGGAGGCTGCAGGGCTTGGTTTCGAACGAGCTGTCGAGCAGTGTCGCGAACCAGGCTGTCGGTGAGCTTCGCGTGCTGGCGGCTGAGCCCGATGACCTGCTTCCGACGCTTGCCGCCGAGGCCGAGGCGGGTTTCAGCGATCCTGATGAGATCAAGATGTCGATGGTCGCGCTGGTCGACGAGCTGCTGCGGGAGTTCGATCGCGTGAGCTGACAGTGGGACCACGTCCGCGAGTTGGCCGAAGGATCATCCGAACTCCGCTGACGCGTGCAAGGCTGACCGCCATGAAGTGGTGGCGTGCAGGGGTGGCGGTGGCGGCGTTGCTGATCGTCGTCGTCGCGGCCAGTGGCACGTCGCCGGTCACGTTCGTCAACCGCCTGGACGACCGCCCACCGCCTCAGGACAACGCGCCGCGGGTGGACGTTCCACTGCCGACCGAGCTGCCGGACGTGTTCGCGATACCGCTCACCGCGTACCTGGTGGTGCTCGCCGGACTCGTCCTGTTCGGACTGATCGGGATCATCTTGGCGTTCGAGCTGCCCCGCTGGCGCCGTCGTGGAGGTGTGCGCGGCGTGGAGGTCGAGGGCGCCGAGGTCGGGGAGTCCGCGGTGGTGAAGCGCGTCGAGAAGGCGTTGCAGGAGTTCACCGAGCATCCGAACCGCCCGCCGCGCGACGCCGTGATCGCCGCCTGGCTCGCGCTCGAAGCCGCCGAGGAACGCCTGCCGCACCAGACGCCCACCGAGTTCACCGAGAAGCTCGGTGTGGACGCCGTGGTGCTCAAGGACCTCTACCAACGCGCGCGGTTCGGGCACGAGGACGTGACGGCCGCGCAAGCCGAGCAGGCACAGCAGGAGCTGAGCCGCATCGTCCGGGAGCTCGCATGAGGACCGTGCTGGCACTGGTGGTCGGGGTGATCATCGGCGTCGTGATCTGGTGGCTCGGCGCCTCGCCGGCGTGGGCCGCGGCGCTGGCCGTGCCGCCCACCGCGTTCGGCGTGCTGGTCACGAGGCTGCCGCGGGCCACCGACATCGTCTGGAGCTCGGCGCCGCCGCCGCCCGGTTCGATCAGCACCGCGGTCGCCAGCACGCTCGCGAACAGGCTCACCGAGGCGGCGGAGGACCCGAGGCGCTACCAGGAACGGTTCCGCGCCCGGTTCGCACGACTGGGGATCGAGGCGTCCGAGATGCCGGATCCGAAGCAGCTCGCGGAAAGGCTCAGGAGGGTCGAGTGACCATTTCGCTTGAGGCCAAGGCCGTCCTCGACGAGATCGGGCAGGTCGTCGTCGGGCGCACCCGCACGCTGCGGCTCGCGCTCGCGGCCGTGCTGGCGGGCGGGCACGTGCTGCTGGAGGACGTGCCGGGCCTGGGCAAGACGCTGATCGCGCGGTCGCTCGCGCAGGCCCTCAGCCTCGACTTCCGCCGCCTGCAGTGCACACCGGACCTGCTGCCCGCGGACGTCACCGGGTCGTTCCTCTACGACCCCGGCAGCCGTGAGTTCGAGTTCCACCAGGGGCCGGTGTTCGCCGGGCTGCTGCTCGCCGACGAGATCAACCGCACGCCGCCGAAGACCCAGTCCGCGTTGCTGGAGGCCATGCAGGAGCGGCAGGTGACGGTCGAGGGGCGCACGTTCCCGTTGCCGAGGCCGTTCCACGTGCTCGCTACCTCGAACCCCGTCGAGTACGAGGGCACCTACCCGTTGCCGGAGGCGCAGCTCGACCGGTTCCTGGTGCGGCTCGACATCGGGTACCCGCCGCCGGAGGAGGAGGTCGAGGTCCTGCGCCGCCGGCTCGCGCGGCAGCGGGAGGAGGCCGAGGTCGCGCCGGTGCTCGCCCCTGGCAGGCTCGCCGAGCTGCAGGCCGAGCTCGAACAGACCACAGTGGACGACGATCTCCTGCGGTACTGCGTCGATCTGGCGGTGGCCACGCGCAACCACTCCTCGGTCGAGGTGGGCGCGTCACCCCGTGGCGCCCAGGGACTCGTGCTCGTCGCCCGCGCACTCGCCACTTTGGAGGATCGCGCGTACGTGACGCCCGAGGACGTCAAGGAGTGCGCTGTCGCCGTGCTGGCGCACCGGCTCGTGATGAAGCCCGAGACGTGGACGTCCGGCGTGAACGGGGTGCAGGTCGTCACCGAACTGCTCGGCAAGGTTCCGGGCCCGCCCAGCTCATGAGCAGAGCGGACAAGATCAGGGAGGCGTTCGCCCAGTCGCACGGCGCGCACTGGCACCCGACGGACGCGTACTCGCGCGCCGTCTGGCTGGGCGTCGGGCTCGTCGTGGGCGGGATGTTCCTGCACCAGGTCGAACTGGTGCTGTTCGGCGTGCCGCTGGTCCTGTCCGTGCTGCTCACCCGCAAACCTCGTGGCACACCGACGGTCGACGTCCGTCCCGTGCCGCGCGGGGCGGGCCTGGGCGTCGTGCACACCGTCGCGCACCTCGACGGCGCGGACGCGGAGATCGCGGTGGTCAAGCTGCCGGGCGGCGCTCGCGCGGTGCCGGCGCACTCGCCCGACCTGCCGGTCGAGATCAGGCGCGACGCGTGGGGTCCCGGCGTCGACCTGCGGCTGGACCACCTCTTCGCCGGGCCGGACGGCACGCACGTCTACGGGCCGATCGTCGGTGTCGAGCACGTCCGCACGATCCTGCCGCCGGTCGAGCACCACCCGTCCGGCCCGCTCCCGCCCCGGCCGGCCGGGCTGGTGGGCATCCACCGCTCGCCCCGCGCCGGTGACTCGACCGAACTGCGCGACATCAGGGCGTTCCAGCCGGGGGACAGGCTCAAACGCATCGACTGGCGCGTCACGACCCGCACCGGCACCGTGCACGTCCGCGAGCGGCACGCCGAGGCCGACGCGGAGATCGTGCTGGCCCTGGACACGCGCGCGGACGTCGGCGTGGACGTGGCGGACTGGGCCTCTCCCCACTACGGGGCGACGACGCGGCCCGGCGGCAGCCTGGACCGGGCGGTGCGGCAGGCGGCGTCGATGGCCGCGGGCTACCTTCGTCAGGGCGACCGGGTGGCGCTGATGGACCTGTCACGGCCGCAGCTCAACGTGCGTTCCGGTGTCGGGCGGCGGCACCTGATGCGCATCCGCACGCAGCTCGTCGTGTGCGTGCAGGCCGCCGGGTGGTCGTCGCGGGTGGCGTTGCGCAAGCTGCCGCACGGGAGCGTGGTCGTGCTGCTGTCGCCGTTCCTCGACGACGACGTCGCGGAGCTGGCCGTGCAGACGCGCAAGCACGGGCACGTGGTGCTGGCGATCAACACGCTGCAGTTGCCGTTGGTGCCCGACGCGGAGACGCCGTGGGGCGAGGTCGCGGCAGAGATGATCGCCGCGGAACACCGGCTGCGGCTGCGGCGCATGGCCGAGCACGGGGTGGCGGTGACGCGCGAATGCTGATGCGTCTGGCGATCCTGCTCGCGGCGTTGCCCGTGGCACTGGTCCTGCACCTGGAGTCCACGTCGATCGCGCCGCTGCTGATCGTCACCGTGCTGACGGCGCTCACCGCGCTGATGCCGGGAAGCGCGGGGCCTGCGTTGCTGATCGGCTACGCGGCGCTGGCGACGGCGTTCGCCGACGGGCACCCGTTGCGGCTCGGAGTGTTGATCATGATTCCGGCGCTGCACCTCATTCACGTGACGTCCGCGCTCGCGGCGGTCGTTCCGGTGAAAACGAAAATCGAGCCCGCTGCGCTGAAAGCACCAGCACGCCGGTTCGCCATTGTCCAAGCGATCACATTTGTCGTCACGGCCTTCGCCGCGTTCGTCCCGTCGGGTGCCGGCGTCGGGCTCGTGGAGGTGCTCGGACTGGGCGCTCTTACGGTCGTGATCGGGGTCGTCGCGCTGAGGATCTGAATCGACTCTCTCAGGCAGAACGCCTCGACTTCCGGTGGAGGCGCAGGTCAGCCGCGATCGTGTCCCGCATCACCCGGCGACGGTAGTCACAACGGCCCCTCCGGACGCGCGAAAAAGGGGGTTCTGGTGCGACCATGTGTGTATGGCTGCTGTGAAGTCGCACCCCACTCGGATTGTCATTGTCGGCGGTGGGTACGTCGGGATGTACACGGCTCTCGGACTGCAGAAGAAACTGCGCTCCGGTGAGGCGTCCGTGACGGTAATCGACCCGCAGCCGCACATGACCTACCAGCCCTTCCTGCCTGAGGCGGCGGCCGGCTCGATCGAGCCGCGCCACGTCGTCGCTCCACTGCGCAAGGTGCTCAAGCGCTGCCACGTCGTCACCGGCCGCGTCACCAAGATCGAGCACGCGCGCAAGATCGTGACCGCCGAGCTGTCGGACGGCCACGTCGAGGAGATCGAGTACGACGTGCTCGTCTCCGCGCTGGGTGCGATCTCACGCACGCTTCCGATCCCCGGCCTGGCCGAGGTCGGCATCGGCATGAAGACGATCGGCGAGGCGATCTACGTCCGCAACCACGTGCTGTCGCGCCTGGACCAGGCAGCGAGCACGAACAACGCGGACCTGCGCAAGAAGCTTCTCAGCTTCGTCGTCATCGGTGGTGGCTTCGCGGGCATCGAGACGCTCGCCGAGCTCGAGGACATGACGCGGTATGCGCTTCGGTACTACGAGGGCATCAAGCCCGAGGAGATGAACTGGGTCCTGGTCGAGGCCGCCGGGCGGATCATGCCCGAGGTGTCCGCCAAGCTCGGCGCGTGGACCGTCGAGGCGCTGGAGAAGCGCGGCATGAAGATCTACCTCGACACTCGCGTGAAGTCCCTCGAGGGCGGCCACGTCATCCTCGACGACGGCACCGAGTTCGACTCGGACACGATCATCTGGACCGCCGGCATGAAGGCGAACCCGGTGCTGCGCAACACGGACCTCCCGCTCGACGAGCGCGGCCGCGTCCGGTGCACCGCCGCCATGCAGGTCCAGGGCCTCGAAGGCGTGTGGGCCGCCGGTGACTGCTCCGCGGTGCCGGACCTCTCGCGCACCGACGAGGACCCGACGGCGACGTGCGTGCCGAACGCGCAGCACGCCATCCGTCAGTCGAAGCTGCTGTCGAAGAACATCGTCGCGTCGCTGCGCGGCCAGCAGCCGAAGGACTACTTCCACAAGTACCTCGGCTCGGTCGCGGGCCTCGGCCTCTACAAGGGCGTCGCCGACGTGTTCGGCCTGCGTTTCAAGGGCCTGCCCGCGTGGTTCATGCACCGCAGCTACCACGTGGCGTTCATGCCCACCGTGAACCGCAAGCTCCGCGTGCTGATGGACTGGACTCAGGCGCTGTTCTACGGCCGCGAGATCGTGGCGCTGGGCCAGATCAACGACCCGAAGTCAGACTTCGATCGCGCAGTGCAAAGCTGACTTTTACTCTCTGTAAGTGACGTCGTGCCCCGGACGATCTCCTCGTTCGGGGCACTCGTCTGACTTCAGGGCGGAACTTGAGCGCCCAATCGGAGTAAGCTCCGAGGGTCGTCTTGACATTGCGTTACGTGTTTCGGAGACTACGGCTGGTGCATCACCTGAATGCGTGATTCGCCGTGTGGGAAAGAGGTGATCCCGATGTCTCTCGAGGAGCTGGCCGCACAGCTTCGTCGCGGCGAGATCGAGGACCCCGCTTTGGCGCAGTACGCCGCAGAGTACGCGCAGGCGGGGCAAGTTTTCCGCAGCAAGAAGGACGATTGAGCAGGTCGGCTGACGGGCGGGTGCCAGGTGCCCCGTCCGAGGCTGCCAGACCCCTTCTGCTTCAGGGTCAGGAATACCTCTTCCGCTCACCGCCCAAGTGCCTGGACTTCCAGGAACAGGTCCACCGCCTCGGCATGGTCGACGAGGGCGACGGCAACCCGGAACCCTGCGTGCTCGTGCTGGCCCGCGCCGCCGACATGGAGATGAACGAACTCTCCATCGCCCTGGCCGAGCGCGGCATCCGAATGGCGAGGATCGACGCCGACCGCTGCGTGGACCTGCCGCTCTCGGTCTACACCGACCAGCCCCTGGTCGAACTGGACCGCTGGCTCCTGCGCCCCCTGCTGGTCTGGCGCCGCCACTTCGAACTCTCCGCGGTCCCGGTGGAGCCGGGAACCCTGGCCGGCGCCTACGCCGTCGACCAATGGGCCTCAGTGGCCAACTGGCTGTCCTCACGCTCCGACTGGGCTCACGTGAACCCGTCACGCTTCTCGACGCACCTGGACCGTCTGACGCAGCTTTCCGACGCGTCCGCCTTCGGCTTGCGTGTGCCGCGCACGGCCGTGACGACCCGCCCAGGCCGCACGCGCCCAGGCGGCGGCGCCTGCATCGTCAAAACGGCGGGCAGGCACCTCCTGGAACCACGCCCAGGTGTGCAGCACGGCCTGTTCCCGCGCCCGCTGGAAACCTCCCGAGCCTCCGACGCCCCCGAGCCGGCACCCGTGATCGTCCAGGAGTACGTGCCGTCCGAGACCGAGCTCCGCGTGTTCGTCGTGGGCGAGCAGTGCCTGGCCTACCAGGTCGACAAGCTCGACCCGGCCCAGCTCTGGGTGGATCCCGACGCGGTCCGCGTCACGCCCACCACGGTCCCCGCGTCCCTCTCGGACAAACTCCTGGCGCTGGCCCGGCACTGGCGCATCCAGGTGGCGGCGTTCGACCTGCTCGTGACCGGCGGTGACCACGTGTTCCTGGAGATCAACGTCAACTGCGACTGGCGCTGGTTCGAGCACAGGGCAGGCGACAACAACGTCTCCACGGCCGTGCACGACTGGGTGGCGCTGCGCTTCAAGGAACTGCTCGGTGCAGGAAGGGCACGCTGATGTTCGGGTCCGATCGACGCTTACCCGGATGCTCGCTCTAGTCCAATTCGCTGGGCCGCTCGGGCGAGAAACGACCATCCGCTCACACAAGCCGACGATCAACGCCTAGGCTCACCGCGCCCCCGTAGCCCAATCGGTAGAGGCAGGTCCCTTAAAAGGATCACAGTACGGGTTCGAATCCCGTCGGGGGCACTCCGTTACACCTCGATAGATCACCCCCTGACCAGGCATGACCCGGTCAGGGGGTGATCTTGTGACAGCCGGTGATGTCCCGGTTGTACCCGGATGGGCACGACCCTCTACGGCTCTCAGTGGTGAAGTGGCGGCGAAGTTCCGAGCTTCTGAGGGCCGCGCTGCTGCTGGTCAGAGCGGCGTTGTGGCAAACCTCACCGAAGATCGGAACCGCTCAGAACCGTGCTGATCCGCCGGTGGTACGTGCTCTCTCGACCGGAGAGCACCTTGGCGTAGACGCGGAAGAGCACCTCAATACTCTGGCCCGCCCACTTGGCGACCTGAACGGGCGGCACGCCCGCCTCTAGCCACGTGGACACGCAGGCATGCCGCAGGTCGTACGGGCGACCAGCAAGCACTGAGTCGCATTCCTCTGGACTGAGAGCTTCCACACGAGCCTGACGCCACGCCCGTGCGTACGTTCCCTCAGGAACGTCGTCAGCTGTCTCGACACCACGAAACAGGCGGCCATCGGGCAGCACGCCGTGCTGCTGAATGTGGCACCAGAGGAACCACGCCAGTTCGGGTGCGACCGGAGGGTTTCGTTCCTCGCCGATTCGGCGACCTTTAAGTTGCCTCTTCTCTCTGCGTGCGCCTCCATCGGTCCACTGTTTACCGACAGCGGGATTGGACTCCTGAAACCTGAGTGAACCCCACTCGCCGATCTGCGGCTCGTTTTGATTGGTCAGCAAGTTGAAAACAAGTCGCGGAAACTTGATGTTCGCTTCCCTGAGGTCGATCACTTCCGCCGTCCGCAGTGCAGCGTAGTACTGGCAGGCGTAGGCGGCTTGAAGCATCGCGCCGCTTTTTCCCTGCCTTCCAGCCGCGCTAAGTAGACGATGTGCTTGCTGGGGGTTGGCGACGATGGCTGTATCGAGTTCCTTGACGGATCGGCCGGTCTTAATTTTCAGATCCT
The DNA here is from genome assembly GCF_033949925.1 of Lentzea kristufekii. Lineage (NCBI taxonomy): Bacteria > Bacillati > Actinomycetota > Actinomycetes > Pseudonocardiales > Pseudonocardiaceae > Lentzea > Lentzea kristufekii. The sequence goes on along the minus strand of NZ_JAXAVV010000032.1, from coordinate 44,484 downwards.
TTACGGGATTGACAGCAAGTGGAGTCTTCTCGATCGCGTATTCGATCAGGTTGACGAACGGGCCTCGTCGCCTCTGGACAGTGGAATCTGCCGCCTTCTTGCCCTCCTGTGTGACGCCGAACCTCCGCAGAACGTTGCGGGTCAGATCCTTGTCGGCCAGTTCCGTCACGAGGTAGGTGTTCATGCCCAGCCACTTGACAGTGGTGATCACCTGGGCATCCGGCTGCTCGCTCTCGCGACGCAGCATGTTGAACGCCCAGGCGCATGCCATGCGAATGTCCTCATCGGATGGTCGGCCGCGTTTTGTCTTGACGAGTTCGATCGTCGCATCGGTGAGGCTGCGGGCGGTGCTCCGTCGTGAATTACCGGCAAGATCGGGCCACTTCATCTTCATGTAGGAGCAAGCGAAATCGAAGAAGGAGACTTGGCTTTCGTCGCGGTCCATGGAGACGGGGCGTCCGTTGTCAACGTAGAACGCCTCACCTTTGTTGGCGGATGTCTCAAGGGAGTTGCGGAAACTCTTCGCGAGGCCAGCTCGTTTGAACGGTTCCTGGAACTCTTGTCCCTCGACCTCCCAGCGCACCCACCAGGTAGTGGTGCGCTTGCCCTCGTACTTCCTGGTGGCCCACAACTTCACGGAGTACGTTGTCTTCCTCATGCTGCGGCCTCCAGAGAGTTGATCCACTGTTCAAAGGACGAACGGCGGCATCGAAGCGAGCCATTCGGGAGCGGCCACCATTTAGGCCCCTTTCCCTTTGCACGCCAGTCATCAAAGGTCGATCGCGCGATTCCCATCACCTGCATGAACTCGGCGACGGTCATGAACGGACCATTGGGTGCGGTCTTACCGGGCATGGTTGATCCGATCTGTGAGGTGGTGCCGTCCGGGCGGTGCGTGGTTGGCGGTTCGAGCCGTCCGGACGGGGTGGTGTGCGAACGCGGGTGTGTGCGGGGATCGGCGTTGGAAACCCGGAAACCCGGTTCTGGGGTGTGGCAGGGCTGTGACCTGCGGTGATGTGGGCCGGGTTTGGGTGAGGGCTAAACCCGGTGCAAACCCGGCGGAAACCCGGCGGGCGGGGTGGCCCTGCTAACCGCGGCTAGATCAGGGCGGTCTGGTCGGCGGCGGCCGGTGTCTGGTCGTGGTCGGCCTGGTCCGACTCGGGGTTGATCTCGACCCAAAACACGTTCATGTTGGCGCTCTTGTCGAACTCGCTGCGTAGGACGTAGTGGCCGTGCCAACGGCCGATGTGGCCGGTGAGCAGTTTGCCCAGGCTTTTGGAGTTGGGGATGCGGTCGCGTTCGTCGGTGAGGAACGTGCCGTCCCAGCGGTCCACGAGCTTGCCACTGGTCTCGGTGGGTTCGGCGCTGTGACACAGAACCTTGGCCCTCAGTGGGGTATCGCCGTGCAGTTCGTGCCAGCGGGCGAGGAACGCGGTCCAGGTGGTGTTGCCATCGTCGGCTTCGCGCATCTCCGCGACGTTGTCGAGGAAGCCGTCGATGCCGTGGTGGGCGAGGAACCCGCCGGCCGCACCGGCCCAGGTGGTGAACTGGCGCATGGTGTGGCCGGAGCGGGGTGCTCCGGCGTTGATCCAGTCCATGACCAGGATGAGCAGGTGCCGCAGCACGGTGACGCGGTTGGCGGGCTTTTTGAGCCACTGGTCCAGGTGCGGGATGCCGAACCCGGTTTGGTCGCGCTGGTCGGGGTGCGGGTCGTTGGGGTCCAGGCGCACCAGGGCGGTACGGGTGGCCATGTCCCCGCCCAGGCGGATGTTGTTGCCCGTGGCCAGCCAGAGCCGGTCGTTGGTGGTCTCGAACCCGGCGCTGTTGGAGCCGAGGTTGCGGTCGTCCCACTTGGGGCCGGTGATCAGTTTCGCGAGCAGTGCGGAGGAGACTTCGGTTCCTTCGGCGATGTTGTCCCACAGCATCACGGCGGCGGTGCTGTGCAGTGCGCTGGTGATGGACTTCTGTAGCTCGTTCTCGTCGCTGGTGCGCCAGACGAGGTGCTTGAGTCCGTAGATGTGGCCGGGGATCTCGGCCAGCAGCGTCTTGCCGGAGCTTTGCGTGGTGGCGGAGATGAGTCCGAACGGGGTCAGGCACCCGTTAAGAAACGGGCGCAGGATCGGCGCGATCATCAGGCCGATGTGGTTGGCCTTGTCCGCGTCGGCTACGAACGGGAAGTCCCGCAGTAGCTTGCTGGTGATGAACTCCAGCGCCTCGCTGACCTCCTGTGTGGACGGTTGGGCGGGAATGGTGGGCATGGTGACGGTGGGCGCGTAGTACAGGCCGGTGGTGGTGTCGTATCCGGCGGTCTGCAACAGGGTGCCGTCCGGGCGCAGCACGGGTGAGGTGACGACACCGACCAGCGGGCGCACGTCGGGCCAGTAGCGCGACGACAGCACCGCGGACAGGGCGGCTTTGGTGGGGCTGGCCTCCACGTCCTCCCACTGCTCGGTGGCCTTGTTGAACTTGTTGCGGTAGACGAACGCGTGGTGGGCGAGCAGCCATGCCAGCGACGGTGAGGTGATCGGGTCTGCCTGTACGGGCAGTGCTCCGGCGTCGACCTGGTGGGCGTGCTCGGCGGCGCTGGCGGCTTTGCCCGACACCCGCGACAGGTGCACGAGTTGCCCGCCGGAGACGTAGACGTCGGGCAGTGCGCCGTGGCCCAGTGCGGTGGTCAACGCCCGGATGGTCTCGGCCTCTCCGCCGATCTGAATGGCCGGCTTCTCGTCGGGCTCTCCCGCCGACACGTCGGCGGTGCTGGGCGTGGCGGTGCCGGTCATGAGGGCGGTTATCTCGTCCGGGTCGGTGAGGTTCTGGGTGGTCATCGGCGGGTCCTCCTTCCACGCTGGCGTTGGGCTGGTGGTGCTCATGCGGCGGTTCCCTTGGTGCGTGAGCGGTAGGCGGCCTGGCGGCAGGCCTGAGAGCAGTGCCGGGGCCACCGGCCGGTGGCCGGCCGACGCAGCGCGGCTCCGCAGTGGCAGGTGCGGGCGGTGACGCAAGAGGTGAGCTCAGGGCCGTCGAGCTCACCGGTTGCGTCACCGGGTGACGTTTGCGGCTCGAGTGCGTGTGACGTTTCCGTCCTGGACGCTTGCGTCACACGCGGTTGAGCCGCTTGCGTCACCAGGGCTCGAGCCGCTTGCGTCACGTGCATGCGTGCGTGGCCGATGAGCTGAACGCCGATCCATGCGGTGTAGGCGGGCGGGATGGCTTGGGTGAGGTCGGTCCACGGCATCCAGTCGATGCCCATCGCTTCCCGCGCCACATCGGAGGGCACAGGCGAGTCCTGCCACCGTGGCCTGCCATACACGGGGACGGCGGGCGTGCTGCGGTCGTGGTGGCAGGGCGTGCCGTGAAGCGGCAGGTTCGACTCGAACAGCCGATGCCGACGCACGCCCAGCCGCAGCGTCTCGCCGCAGATCGTGATGGGGTCTCGCATGGGTGCGCCGGGCACGTTCTCGATGACGTAGCCCCAGATTTCGCCGCGTGCGAGGGCCTCACACAGCCGCTGGCGGATCGGGTCGAGCAGGTCCGGGTGGTTGTCCCGGCGGGCGTGCGGGGTGGCGCGGGAGAACTTCTGACACGGCGGGGAGCCGGTGACGACGTCGTAGCCGGACAGGTCGACGGTGAGGGCGTCGGCCTGGATGAACGGGAACGGGTAGTGCGGCTGCGGGTTGATGTCGACGCCGGTCACGTCGAACCCGGCTGCGTGGTAACCAGCGGACGCACCGCCCGCACGGCAGAACAGATCCAGCAAGCGTGGACGGCTCATGCGGCGCTCCGGATGTCGGGGACAGGAAGCGGGCGGCCGAACCCGGACGTCAAGACGTAGCGGATCTCTGCGGCTGGGAGTCCGGCGTGACGAGCGGCGTCGGTGAGAGCGGCTTCGACCACCGTGCGATCGATCCATCCGGCCTGGGCCATACCTGCCAGGCGGGTTGTCGAGCGGAACAGCTTGCGGTTGCGGCCGGTGTCGGGCTCCATCGCCGCCAGCTCCGCACACGCGGACCGCAGCGCGCCGACGGCGTAGCGGGCCGGGCCGGTCTGGGCGTCGATCGTGGGCACGGCGGCGGCGGGCCTGGTCGCGGCCGGGGCTGTGGTGGTGCGGTCGTGGCCGGTGCGGGTCAGAGCGTCGGCAAGCCAGCCGTCGAGCGGCCGGGGTGTGGTGGTGGCCGAGCTGCGCCGGTACAGACCGGCTTTGCTGGTGGAGCCGGGCAGCACCACGTAGCCGCCGTAGCACTTGATGTCGATCTGCCAGCCCAGGCCGGTGCGCACGGTGTCGTCGCCGTCGCGGACCTTGCCCTGACTGCCTTTCCACTGCCCGGTGGTGCTGTAGAGCAGGTGCAGCCCACCAGACGGGGTGTCGGTGGTGAACGTGTCCGTTCCCACCGCGCCGCCGGACAGCGCGGCCAGCGTGGCGTAGGTGTCGAGCCCATCGGCCGGCGGCGGTTCCTCGTGCGGCCAGGGCAGGCCGTTGAGCGGCTGGCGTGGCGGAGGTCCGGGGCGGGTGTCGAGGTCTACGGCCAGCAGCCCGGACGTCCACAGGTGCACTGCCCAGACGCTGGTGTGCCAGCGCTGTGCCCAGCGGGCGATCACGCCGGGGTCGGTGGTGGCGGCCCACACGCCGTGGCACAGCGCCCCGTCGGCGCGTGCCAGGCACGAGCAGGTCTGCGGGGTGTGGTCGCAGTGTTCGGCGCGGCAGTCGACGCAGCCGCGCAGTGGGGTTTTGGTGCCGTAGTTGAGCGGCAGGACGTGAAAGCCGCGGTGCACCGCCAGCCACAGCGCGGCGTCGGCGGCGTTCTGCACGGTTCGGTTCGTGGTCATGGTCGCGTGTCCTTCCCGGGGGCTGTGGTGGTTGGGGTGCAACGGGAAGCGGGGCACGGCCTGGTGTGGTCGTGCCCCGCTTCGGGTGGGGGTGGGTCAGCTCGTCAGCTGCGGTGGCGGGTCGCTGTCGAGGCGTGGCGCGCTGGTGTCCATGCGCGTGGACCGGGCGCGGAGGAGGTGGGCGGGCAGCACCGTGGCGGTGACGTAGACACGGCCCAGCACCGATGCGCCCCGGTTCGGGTAGAAGCCGCTGACTTCCAGCACCTCGAAGCCCAGTGCGAGTGCCTGCGCCGCGTTCTCGACTTCGTCGCGGGTGCCTTCCAGTCGAATCCTCATCGCGGTCTGTTGCCTCCTGATCGTGGTTTGGTGGGTGGTGCTCTCGCGTGCCGCAGGGCGCATCAGGCAGGCCCCACTAACCCCGCGCGGGGTAGTAGGGGCCTGTCGGTGAGCTGGGCGGGCTGGAGGGTGCCGAGATGGCTTGCGGGTGTGGCCGGGTTTCCGGGTTTGGCGTTCCCGGACCGGGTTTGGTGTTGCCGTAAACCCGGTCCGTGTTTCCGCAGCTCAGAACCTCTTCGGTGGCGCGGTTCCGGGTTTACGGGTTTGTTTTCGACTCTGAGGAAGGGTTGTTGTAGTTAGGCGTGCGCCGCTTTCGACAGCGCGCACGCGGTGCACATGACCTGGTCCGGGTTGATCCGGCCGTGGCAGGTCGGGCAGGTCGCGACGAACCGCAGCTCGCCGGAGAAAGGCCAGCTGTTGGCGGCGAGCACGGCCAGGGCGGTCGGCCTGATCCTCATCACGGCGTCACCGCGCCTTGTGCGCGGCCATGCAGGCCGGGCACTTGATGTTGCCCGACAGGCTCGGGAACCAGACGCTGTTGGTTTCCGAGCTGTCGACCTTGAGCCCGCACGCCGTGGTGATGGTGCCGCTCCACCACGACTTGGACGCCACGACGTGCATGACGTCGCGTGCCATCACCGGCCGCCCTTCTCGATCGCTTTGCACGTCGGGCAGGTGACGGAGGTGCCGGTCCACCAGTAGCCCGATGCGGTGACCTTGGTGATGGTCAGCCCGCACAGGGTGGTTGAGGTGCCGTTCCACCACGAGCGCGACGCTTCGACGTGCATGGTCGGGCGGGCCATCAGTCGGCCAGCTGGGCGCGGCTGGGGAGCTTGACTCCGAAGTTGCCGACGCTGGTGTACACCGTTGCCCAGGCACCGCCGAAGTCCACTTCGGTTGAGGCCGTGACGGTCCCGACGACACCGGGGCGGACGAGGATCTGTTGCCCACGCTTGAGGTCGCGGACGTCGATCATGTTGCTCATGACATTCCCTCTCGGTAACTTTGAGTGACTAGCTGTGGGCATCGCGAACCGGCGCGGGGAGGCTGTGCCAGCCCGCACGGGACCGCGTTTTCTGGGGTTTTCGCTGGTCGGAGGCGTGCGCCTCCCTGACTCCCTGGCGGAGTGTCGGTGCTGCTCAGGCTGGGGAGGCGTGGCAGGGAGGCACGTGGGGAGTCCTCCCCGTGTTGCGCGGGCCTCCCTGCCGTTCGCCCCGGCGGGTCCCTGCCCTACTCACCATCGTTTTCGTCACGCTCCGCGATCGCCTGGTGGACGGTGGCGGTGCGGACGTGCATGACTCCGCTGGTCTTGTAGGGCTCGATCCCGGCGGCGGTGAGCTTGGCGGTGAGGTCGCCCGCGGTCATGCCCTCGTAGGTGCCGGGGTGCAGTTCGCGCAGCCGCTGACGGATGACCTCTGTGCGGACGCGCACCTCACCGCCCATGATCTGAGCAAGGTCGGCGAGGAAGTCCCGCGCCGGTGCGGTGTCGCCGGTGCTGCTGGTGACCGGGGCGCGCATGGCCTTGGCCCGCTCCGCGATGACGGTCGCCTGCTCACCGTCGATGAAGTTGGTGCGGATGGTCAGCGAGGATTGGCCGGCCGCGAGTGGCACGCCGTCCCCGGCGACCACGAGCGTGCCCTTGTCCATGCCCTGGCGCAGCTTGTGCGGTGCCGCTCCGGCGTTGACTGCCTTGTCTCCCAACGCCATGCGGGATTCGGCTTCGGTACCGAGCACGAGCGAACCGCGGATGTGCGCGCCTTCCCGCACGAGCTTGGGAAGGTTCTGGTCGGTGGGGTTCTGCGTGCCCTGCCAGAGGATCACGTTCACCGCGCGGCCCTGGTTGTGCAGCTTGCGGGCAGCCATGAAGTACCGCGACGTGCTCTTAGCACCACCGTAGGGGCGCTTGTCGTCGCCGACCGCGGGGCACATGAACGCCTGCTGTGCCTCATCCACCAGCAAGAACAGCGGGTGAAAGCCCTCGCCGGAGCGCGCGAGGTCGCGGGTGACACCGTTCTTGTGCACCTCGGGATCGACCGCCGCGAGACGGCGTTCCATCTCCTCCACTCCGGCTTCGAGCATGAGCGTGGCGGCGATGACGTGCTCGTCAGTCGGCCCGGCGATCATCGTGGTGGCCAGGTCGGTGAACATGTGCCAGTCACCGATGCCCTTCAGGTCGGCGATGCGCAGCTCAACCGTGGGGTCCAGTGCCAGCCACAGTGCCAGTGCTCGCAGCGCGGCGGTCTTGCCCTGGTTGGACAGACCGGTGATGAGCAAGTGCCGCTGTAGCAACGCGATCGCGACCAGGTCACCGCGCAGGTCCTGACCCCACGGTGCGCGGCCGGTGTAGAGATCCGCGGTGATGGTGTCGTCCAGCACGAGCGGAGACGGGCCGATCGGCTCGTCCAGGGCGCCGGGGTCGGCGATCCACAGCCGCACGGTACGGGCGGCGACCGGGATGGTGATGAACACCTCGTGCTCGTGCCGGTTGAGGTTCTCCGCCAGGCGGCGATGCCGGTCGGTGATGTCCTTCGTGGACACACCCGAAGGCAGCGACACCTCCAGCTCGACACCGCAACCGGCCAGCACGATCGGCGAGAGCATCCCCGCGCCCGCGTCGCCCATGTCGTCAATGGCCTTGCGCAGCTCCCGCACCCCGAGGTCACGCAGGGCCTTGACCACGATGGACGGCGTGATCGGCGGGGCGTTGTCGCGCACCTGGCGGGCCGGGGCGAGCCAGGTCGGAACGTCGGCCTTACGGCCGATGTTCCACAGCACGCCCAAACCCACCGCAGGCACGGCCACGGCCAGCGGCAGGACCAGCACCGATGCCAGCCACATCAGCCAGGCAATCGCGTCGATCACGGCCCGGATAGGCCCGATGACCTGCGCGAACTCTCCGGTGGACACAGCCAGGATGATTCCGAGGATCAGCAGCAGCACCGTGACGGTGACGAGGCTGACGGCCGTGGCGCGCGCGATTGCGACGGGTGCGTGCATCAGGTCTTGGCGGCGGCGGTGCCGGCGGTCGCGCTCGGCCTCGCGCCGGGCCTCCCAGTCGGCGACGGCCGCGAGGTCACCGGCCAGCTCGGCCTGGCGCATCATCCGTTCGTAGCGCGAGGACGTCCGCGACTCCCACACCCGCCGTGTCACCTTCGCCGCGCCCGCAGGGACGTAGACGAACACGTTGCGGCCCACTGCCTTGGCGACGCTGCGGGTCCGCTCATCGCGCGCCACGCGCACCGTGTGCACGGCCACGCTGCGGCCCCGGCGGACCACCGCCACGGCGGCACGGCGGGCCTGCTGAGCGGCCAGCCGCCGATCGACCTCGGCCGACTGCTCGGGAGTGAGGACCTCTCCCTCGATCGCGTCGCTCGGCTCGATCACGCTGCCCGGACCGGGCGGCAGTGCGGGCGCGGCGCGGTGCGCGGACAGGTCGTACACCGTCGCGTCCTGCTCGTCGTCGCGGTCGGGGTGTGTGTTGTCGAGAGTGGTCATGACTTCACCTCCTGGCGGCCGTCGTCGTCGGGGCCGTTGTCGCGGTCACTGGTCGTGGCGGCCTGCCAAACGGCCGCCGCGTAGATGGCGCGGATCTTGAGGAACTTGCGCACCGCGTCCTTGCTCGGAGAGGCCGGAAGCCGCCCGCTGTCGATCGCCGCGCGGACCCGCGCGACGTAGCCGCCGAACTTGTCCGCGATCTCCACCGGGACGTCCACGGCGGGCATGGTGTCGGGCGTTTGCCCTCTTCCCAGACCCTGCGCGCCCTTCCCGGACGGAGTGACGTCCGAGGCGGGCAGGGCGGCGAGGTAGGCGGTGATCTCGTCGGCCAGGCCCTCGCTCAGCTCGGCTCCCAGCCCGTCGACGGGAAGACCGGGAACGGTCGCGGAGACCAGGCGGGCGCGGCCGAACCCGCCGCGCAGGGTGAACGTGCCGGGCCGGTAGACCAGGGTGGCCGTGCCATCAGCGGCGACGTTCGCGACGGCCTGGCGGACGGCGGCGCGGCGCACGCGGTGCAGCCGCTTGTGGGCGTCGCGCTCGACCTTGCGGGCGGCACGCTCGGTGGCGGTGCGGCGGGCGCGCATCGGCGCGGCGTGCACCAGCTGGTGCACCACGACACCGCCGATGGACACCAGCGCCATCACCACGCCGTGCCCGATGCCGCCGGGCTGCTCGGCGCCGTGCACGAAGTTGAGCACCGCGGCGATCGCGGCGAACACCCACGTGCCGGTGTGCAGCCACGCCGTAGCCCGCCCGGCGCGGGCGGCCATCGGCACGGCGAACGCGAACACCCACATCGCGCCCTCAGAGAACAGCGGCAGCAGCACACCGGCCGGGCCGAAAATCTTCACGCCGTACACGGCCATGGCCGTCCAGGCGAGCACGGCCGGAACGACGATGACCGGGATGAACATCAGGTCCAGCACGTGCGCACGTACCCAGCCGGTGAGCTTGGCCCGCGCGGCGGCGCGGCGGTCGCGGGCGGCCTGGTCGGCCTCCGCCTGCAGGCGGGCGGTGTGGTCGCGGTCGGTGCGGCGCTGCTCCAGCAGCATCCGGCGGTCTTCGCGTGCCTGCTCGGCGGCGGCCACGCGGTCGGCGCGGCGGTTCTCGGCCCAGCTGCTCATGCCATTGCCTCCCAACGGATGCGGCCCGCACGACGGCGCGGGTTGAACGAGGTGTGCGAACGAGGGAACGGGCCGCGCGTGAAGCCGCCGGCCTTTCGCGGCAGGTACAGCAGCGTGCACGCGGCCAGCAGCGCGGGCAGCGCGTAGGCGGCGGCCTGCACGGCGGGCTGGTCGGCGAAACCGGTGACGATCGCCCACTGCGCCGCGGCGATGCCGCCGGTGAGCACCAGCAGCTTCCACAGCAGCACCGCGAACACGAACGCGAGGCTGGAACCCAGCAGTAGCAGCAACAGGGTCGGTTCGTCGGTCATCGCGTCGCCCCGTTCGTGCGGGCAGCGCGGGCGTCGGCGGAGTACTTCGCGGCCAGCACGCACGCGTCGTCGTGCTCGGGGTGGGTGCGGTCGCAGGTGATCGGGCGCAGCAGCGCGACACCGTCCGCGAACCAGGCGGCGACCTCATCGGGCCTGGCGCTCATGGACGGGCAACGGGCTGACATCGCGGTGACGACATCGCGCAGCGACAACCGGGTAGCAGCAACGGGATTCGTGGTGGACGGCATGACACATGGGGTCCTGTCTGTGAGGTGGGTGGCGAGAACCCCAGGCGGGCGGTGCGGTGTTGGCGGTTCGAGCCGCCCAGCCTGGGGTGGGATGTGCCGGTGGGAGTGACGGAAGCGTCCAGGACGGAAACGTCACTAGGGCTTCGAGCCACAAACGTCACTCGGGTCAGGGCAGGTATCCGCGGCTTTCGGCCTCGTCCCACGCTGCCCGCACTTCGGCTTTGGTGCAGTTGCTCTCGATCGTGCGGCGCTTGCGGGTGGTCGCCTCGGCGGCCTCCATGTGCCGCTGGTGCCCCGACGTGCTGAGGAAGTCCGCGTGTGACTCCTCCCTGATCGCCGTGATCAGTGTGTTGACCTTGTCCGTGCGGATCTGCTCCGACTTCATGGCAGCTGGCCCTTTCCTCTGCTGTGGCTGGGTTTCATGGCGTGCTCAGCGACGCTGCTGGTGTGACCGGGCGACGGTGTCGCGCTCGATGTCGGCGATGCGCTGGCGGATCACGTTCGCGGCCTCAGGGCTTGCGGTGTCGGCGATCTCGCCCAGCAGGCGCCGTAGCTCCTCAACGGTGCTCATGGCGGTGTCCTCCCCGGACTGTCTGATGTGGAGGGCTACCGGCACGCGGCGTAGAGCTGGCAGTTGTAGTTGCTGCACACCGCGCCGTCGCTCTGGCGCAGGCGCTTGCCGCAGTGCTTGCCGTTGCGGCCGGTCGGCGCGGTGCAGTGGGTGGCGCTGGACTTGGTTCCGACCTTGCTGATGCTGAACATGGCGTGCCTTTCTCGGTGTGGTGATCGGGTGAGGTGGTGGAACCCGGTCCGGCGGTGCGTGTTTGGCGGTTCGAGCCGCCGGACCAGGGCGGGTGAGAAGTGGCGTCAGCCGGAGTGCGCCCTGACAGGGGATTTGACGCCGCAGTGACAGGTCACGGAGTCGGTCACCGTGCCGATCCATCCCATCGGGGCGTCGAAGCTGTGGGGCACCTTCAGCAACCTGCGGCACGACGAGTTGCGGCACGTGCCGGTCATCACGACGGAGTGCCGGAAGTGACCGAGCTTGCTGGATTTACTGAGATCCATGGTTGGCTCCTTTGACGAGTCAGGCCTGGTCGAAGTGGTGCAGAGCCGCGGTGAGTAGCGGCAGGTGCGCGCCGTAGAGACGCCCGCCGGCCTTGTCCAGGCCGTCGGCGAGTGCGCCCAGGTCGGTGAACGGGAACCAGGCGGCGGCCAGGGCGTCATCGGCGCCGGTCGCGAGCACGATGTGCTCCAGCTCGTAGAGCGCGGCCGTGGTGCAGATCCAGGCGTGGTCGGAGTTGCGCGGGTCATCGACGTAGCCGGTGAACAGGATCGTCGGAGTGTGGCCGGCCAGGTCCACGCCGGTCTCCTCGCGCAGTTCCCGCACCAGCGCGGCCGGGGCCGTCTCGCCGGGGTCGACCATGCCGCCGGGGATGGCCCACTGGCCGGTGTCGCTGCGCTGGATCAGCAGCACCCACCGTTCCCTGTCGCGGTCGAGGTCTCCGGCGACGACGATCGGGTCGGCGGCGCAGTTCTCGCCCCACTTGCCGAGGTTGCGGCCGGTCTTGCCGGTGCGGCCGGTCGGGTTGAGCGGCCACCGGTAGGCGTCGAACGTGAACGGCACCAGCGCCATGGCCGCGCGGGCGGGCCAGTCCCGCACGTCCTCGGGCGTCACAGCGGGCTCGGCCCAGCCTTCGGCGACGCTGGCGGGCAGGCCCTTGCGGGTCAGCTCGGGCGGGGTGATGTCCACAGGCGTGTAGGAGGGCCACGACGTCGACCACGGCCGCAGGTCCTCGGGGACCGGGATACCGGCGGGCGTGAGCTTGTTCTTGGGCATGGCAAACAGGCCCTTTCGGGTCGAGGTGGATTCGAAGGGGAGTTCGCGCTTTGCCAGCGCGCACGTGTGTGCGGAACACTGTGCGGGCCTGCGCTCGGTCCTAGCTGACCGTGTGAGGTGGTGAACCTGGTCCGGCGGTGCGTGCTTGGCGGTTCGAGCCGCCGGACCAGGGCGACGTCACTTCTTCTGCCGCTTTTCCCATCCGGCTTTCGCGTTCGCGGGACCGCACTTGCAGCTCGGGCAGATGCACTTGAGGTCAGCCTTTGCTTTGAGCTGGTGGCCGCATCGCGTGCACCAGGTGACGTTCACGGGCTCAGGCATGGCGGGACCTTTCGTTCTGGGACGTGCGGGGGCATCGGTACTCGTAGGTGCCGGCGTGGACCCAGACCGGATCACCGAACCCGGGATCGACCTGCACCGTCGGCAGGTCGCAGCCGTCCGGGCAGTCCCGCACGGTGTGCGGCAGCGCTTTCACGAACGACACGCTCATGACGTCACCGGCCTGTCTGGCGTGTGCTGCCCGGTCCAGGGCAGCGTCAGCCCGTCGTTCTCGCGCCGGGGCACGAAGTGGATGTGCAGGTGGAACATCGTCTGCGTGGCGGCGGAACCGCGGCTGGTGATGAGGTTGAAGTCCCCGCCGCAGCGCACCGCGTACACAGCCGCGAGCCTCATCGCCGCCGCGGTGATGTCCGGGTCGTCGGCAGCGTCGGTGACGTGCAGGCGGGGCACGATCAGCCGGTGCCCCGGCGTGACCGGATGGTGCGGCGCGAAGATCACCGCGTCCCGGTCGCCCTCGTCGTACTCTCCGGCCACCACCCGCTGGCAGAACACACAGCCGGGCTCGAACAGCAGCTTCGCTGTCACTGTTCACCGCCCCGGCCGGGCTGGTTCTCCAGCAGCTCCAACCGCAGGTGCCGCTGCACGACCGGGTAGTTGTAGGTGTTGAGAACAGTGGCGATCCGTTCGATCAGCGCGACCGACCGGTGACGGCCGTGGCTGCACCCGATCGCGACCGTGCACGACTGGTCCTGAAACGACATCGTGTCCACGTACCGGACCACCATGTCTGCCACCACTTCCGCAGTGGGATGGCTCATGACGATCTCTTGGATTCGGGGGTCGCGGCCGTCGAGTCCGGCCAGTTCGGCGTTGAGTGCGGACGGGTCGTGCAGGGTCTTGCGCACGTTGATGATCAGGTCCGCGTCGGGCACCTGGTTGTGCAGGTAACTGAACGACAGCAGTTGGTACGACACGGTGTTCTTCACGCGGCCTCCGTCAGGTCGTCGGTGTCGTGAGTCAGCTCGAAACAGGGCCAGCACTGCCGGGTGCTACGGGGCAGCACGTACAGCGGGTCCCGTCCGCAGGTGCGGCAGATGCGCCGCGCGAGGTTGGCTTTGGCCAGCGCGGTGTGCTTGGCCGGCGTCATCGGCCGGACCGGCACCGCGCGGGCGATGAGGTAGAGGCTGGCGAACCAGCGGGCCTTGGAACGGTTGTGGCGGCCGTAGAGCACCGCGACCGGGTCAGCCCCGCCAGGACGCAGGCCCAGCGCCCGCAGCTGGCGGCGAGTGGCCAGCACATCGCGGGGTGCGCAACCGTGCGAGAGCAGCGGCAACCCGTCGAGGGTGCCGCGCGTGTACTGCTGGGCGTCCGACCACGCCACCGTGGCGAGCACCCACGGGTACTGGCGGCGGCCCACGGCTACAACACCGCCGTCACTGCCATCGCCACGCCGAACAGCAGCACCCCGACCATCAACAGATCGATCGCCCTGCGCACATCGGCGTACTTGGCCCGCACGATCACCGACAACCGGCACACATCGACCGCCTGCGCCGTTGCCGACTCCTCCGCCTCGAACTGCTCGAGTAGCTCGGACGGACGTTCCACCAGACCCGCGAAGCGAGCGAACCCGAACCGCGCACCCTCGACGCTGCGCGGACGCACTGCTGACAACAGCAGCAGCACACTGACCATCATCGGTATCGCGGCCAGCCACAGAAGCGCCTGCGCCACAGGCGGAAGACCACCGCGCGCCAACGCCACCACACCAGCGAGGAACCCGCCGAACAGCGGCAACATCGACGCTGCCTTGGTGTCCGCGCGGCGCAGCTGGTCGGCGACGTCTGTGTGGGCTTGCTCGACCCGAGCCACGACCTTGTCACTGTGCTCGCTCATCAGGCAGCCACCAGCACCGGCGAACCGGCCTTGTTCGTGGCGGCCCAGAACGCGTCAGCGCGGACCTGCGCCCGCTGCCATCGCTGGTAGGCCAGGCGGGTGCGCTGCTCGGCGTCGAGCTGCCTGCCCACCAACTGCCCCAGCACGGTGCGGTAGTCGGCGCGGCTCGGGTGCTCCCTGACCAGCTGAGCGATCGAGGCGACCTGCGCCGCGAGACGGACCATCGCCTTACGGGCCTTGAGGTAGCCGCCGCAGGCCTGCTCTTCGGCCAGGCGGAACGCGGCGAGCGGGGACATGGTGCTCTTGACTTCAGACATGGAGAATCCTTTGCTTTTGCAAATAACAGAGGGAAGCGCCTACCTGCGGAAACAGGCGTCTCCGCAGGGGTTGAAGACCGCTGGGTCCCGGAGCCTCATCGGCCGGACAAGTCGCGAACGATGAGGAACCGGCACTCGAAACGGGCTTGAGTGCTCTCTCAAGGGGTCAGCCTCGGCCGTGGATCTCCTGGCATTGGCGTCCAATGCCTCACGTCGCTCACCGCGCAGAAACTGCGCGGGTCATTGCGGGCTTGCGCCAGGCCGTGAAGCCCGACGTGCTGCCAGGGGTGCGGGTTTTGCTGACCCTGTTGAGTTGTCAAAGAACAAGACCTGCGGCGGCGGTGTCCGACATGAAGTCCGGTCCTGCGCATCGGGCCTGTAAGTTTTGAGCTGCGATGTCTTAAGACATCTCGTACGTCGCAGACGCTAGCGCACGGATGTCTCAAACGTCAACAGGTGTCGTAAGACATCGAGGTAAGATCTGGCGTTATGGCTGATCAGAGTGCGGAAGTAGACGACAAGCGACCCGCGAGCCGCCGGGTGGCCGACTCCGTTCGCGAGGGCATCGCGCGGGGTCAGTACGAGGTTGGCAAGCCACTTCCGCCCTACAGGCAGCTAGCGACGGAGCACGGCGTAGCGGTCAACACGGCAATGGCCGGCATCCGTCTGCTGCGTGAAGAGGGATGGGTTGAGATCAAGACGAACGCTGGGGCGTTCGTCCGCGACCGCAGCGGTGACGTTGGCACGGAACAGGAGCTGCGCGAACTCCGTGCGAAGGTCGAGGAGTTGCGTGCGAGGCTTCGGCAGGTCGGTGACGTGGTTATCGGTGTTGATGGCGAACTGGCCGACGTACTTGACCGACTCGGTGCGGTTGCGGCTCATCGTCATCTCCCTTGACCTGCGGGTTTGTGATGCCGCTAAGTCAAACGCTGAACTCGAAGATGCGGTATGAACGGGACAGGAACTGGACAAGCACCGAACTAGAACCTGATCGCCCAGGATCAGATATCGGCCGGCGGGCCTCGGGGGAGGAGGTGACGTGTGGACGTCGTAGGTGAGTGGACCGGTGGGCTCGTTCGCGCGCTACGCATGGCGCTTCGCATGACGATGGACGAGCTGGCAGACAAGCTCGACATGTCCACACGCGTCGTGGGGAAGTGGGAGGCGAATCCTGGGCTCGTTCCCGCGCTCGCAACTCAACAGCTTCTGGATGTCGTGCTTGAGCGCGCAACTGAGGGGCAACGGGCACGGTTCGCGCTGCTCGCAACGCAAGCTGGTTCGGGGGTGTCGGCCGTTGCTGCTGACGGCGTGTCTGGCGAAGATGCTCAATCCGTCCTCGTGGTGCCAACCACGAGCGCTCCGCTACCGCGTCACGAGATTGGATTGCCGACCAGTGACACGATCGCGTATTTGCGTTCGAATCTTCATAACCAGTATTTGGCTGACAATCTGATCGGTCCCCGCGCTCTGCTGCCGGTGATTACCGCACACGTCAGTACTGTTAACTCGCTACGGCGACAAGTTACCGGCAAGGCAATGGATGAGCTACTTGCGATTGAGGCGGGTTACGCTGAATTTGCGGGATGGCTTAGTCATGACAGTGGCGACCTTTACAGCGCGACGCGCTGGTATAACCATGCGTATGAAATGGCTGATGCGGCGGGGGATGAGCGGATGTGCGCGTTCGTCCTGACGCGGCGCGCAGTCCAGTCGATCGGAGAAGGCGACGCGCACTACGGGGCAAAGTTGGCAAGAATGGCGCAGCGGGACAAATCTGTGAGGACTGCTCGCGTGCGTGCGCTTGCTGCTCAAACCGAGGCAATAGGTCACGCCATCTCAGGAAATCACGGCGAGACTGATCGCGCTTTGGACTCCGCGGTGCTCCTGACTGACTTGGGGAACAGTATTCTTCCTGACGGTGATCCGTCTGTCGGTCGCTACTGCGAGCCTGGCCTCTATCTGAAGATAACCAATGCTAAGTGTCAGCTTGAGCTTGGAAGAGCAGAGAGCGCGGTCAGCGCGTTCAGGGACGTCCTCAGGTCTTTGCCGAGCAACTATCACCGGGACCGCGGCAACTACCTTGCGCGGCTGGCACAGGCGTGCGCCCTAGCGGGAGAGCCTGTTGACGCCTGCATCGCGATCGAAGAATCGCTAGGTATAGCATTGGCTACTGGCTCAACTAGAACCTTCGCTGACCTGGAGAAGATAATTCCTGTCCAGTTGGCACCTTGGGCCAAAGAGCCTGAAGTTGTACGGGTTCGTGAGATGCTTCTAGATGCACAGAAGAGCGACGGAAGGTAGTGCAACGGTGATCGCTATCGCAACGGACTCCGCGCCCGGTCGGCCGAACCAAGACTTTGTAATCGTGACCGATTCGATTGCCGTCGTCATCGACGGCGCTGGTATTCCGTTCGGCGGCTGCACTCACGGTGTCACGTGGTACGCGCAGCAGCTCGGAGCGCGCACCATGGCCGCGCTGGTCGGATCACCTGAGAAGTCGCTCCAGCTTGGACTCGAAGAAGGCATTGCTGCCGTCGTGGCACAGCACGCCGACACCTGTGACCTCAGCGATCCAGGAACTCCGTGCGCGGCTGTGGGAATCCTGCGTATCGGTGAAGAGACCGTTGACACCCTCGCGCTGTCCGATGTGTCTGTCGCCATTGACACCACTGATGGCCCTCAGATCACGTGCGACCTCGGAATTGAGGATCTGTCCGGAACCGAGCCTGAGGCGGTTGCGGGAATGAAGTTCAACACGCCTGAACATGACGCCGCGCTGGCAGCATTGGTGGCCAACCAGACGGCTACTCGAAACCGCGAGGGGGGATGGTGGGTAGCCGCGGCTCTTCCGGAAGCTGCTCGGCATGCCGTGGTGAAGTCGTACCCCCGTAAGGACGTCAGTCGGGCTGCGGTCATGTCGGACGGCGTCACGCGTCCTGTGGACCAGATGAAGATCTACGCGTGGGCGGAGTACCTGGACCTCTTGGACAAGCTCGGTCCGGCCGGCCTTATCGGGCACGTGCGGTCGATCGAGGTCGACGATCCGTACGGGGAGCGGTACCCACGGACGAAGCGCCACGACGACGCGGCTCTTGCCACCGTGGTCGGCGGACTCAGCGGTGAAGTGGCGGCGAAGTAGTTCGCCAAGGGGTGCCTGACGGCAAGAAACGGCAGGTCAACAGCCTGCCGTGCGTCCTTTGGCAAGCCTCTTAAAAGGATCACAGTACGGGTTCGAATCCCGTCGGGGGCACCACCTGAAATCACCTCAGCTCGTGGTGCCTGAGCAGGTGTTTCGCCGCTCCTCCGGTCTGTCCGGCCGACCCGTTCGGCCGAGGTCGCCACCTCCGAACGATGTGCGGAGAGCAGCCGGAGAGTAACCACATGTGGATCATGCTCATCAGGCCTGGCGACGCCGATCAGAGTGATCTTGAACAACCGTCGTAGCGGCAGGTCAAGTGCATCGTCGGGGTGCGCGACCCACGCACGAGAGCGCGACGTCTCCGGCTGTCGGCCTGGTCGGCGCTGGTGTACCAATCGGTGTGGTCTTCGTCACGAGCGTCATCCGCTGTCGTGTGCCGGGAGGGATCCGTGAAAAGTCAGCCACGCTGGAACTCTCCCGGGTGGCGCCGGACATCTCCTGGTGTGAGCAACGACGTGCACGCCGGGCTCGACTCGGACGCGGAGCTGTGGACGCGGGTTCGCGCGGGCGACATGGCCGCCTTCCGGGCGGTTCACGACCGTCACGCGCCGCGCGTCTACCGGCACTGCTATGCGCGCATCGGAGATCACGCCGAGGCCGCGGAAGCGGTCAACCAGGTGTTCCTCACGGCCTGGCTGCGCAGGAACAAGATCACCGCCGGTCCCGACGGGTTGTTGCCGTGGCTGATCGTCACGGCAAGTAACACCGCGCGCAACCACCTGCGGTCGCTGCGTCGTCGTGACGCACTCATCGACCGGGCGGCCGCGGCGGCGGACCGGGATGGTTGGGCGACTTACAACGCGGCGGTGCGAGATGCGTTGGACAGGCTGAATGCCGCAGGACGCGCGGTGGTCGCACTCTGCCTCATCGAGGGTTACACCTACGAGGAGGCGGCGCGGGAGTTGGGAGTTCCGGTGGGCACGGTCCGGTCGCGGTTGAGCCGGGCCAAAGAACGGCTCCGTGGTGAATTGGAGAAAAAGGGTCTCGACTGCCGGGAAGGAGATGTCTGATGCAGTCGCTGTTCGACGGGATGCAGGAATTCGACACCGCGAATTCGTGGCGTGAAACGCAGAGTGTGATCACCAGCCGCGCGCGGCGGCGGAAAAGGATCATGGTCACGGTGGCGGCGACACTCGTGGTGGTCGGCAGTGGTGCGGCCGCGGTGGTGGCCGCGCTTCCGGTGACCGATTCGTCAGGCGTGGAATGCCGCGCCGTCGCTGACAACGGACGATCTCTTCCGGGCACTTTCGCGGCTCACGCGTCGCCGGAGGGCCGGCTCCCCGAGCCTGCGGTCGCGATGGACCTCTGCACCACGTTGTGGCGGACAGGGCTGCTGCAACGTGGCGTCGAGGGAGTGGTGAGCCCACCCGCCGGCATTGACCCCAACGAGGCCGGCCCCCACCCGGTGCCGCCGCTGGTGGCCTGTGTCGACCAGAGCGGCGGCCACGCGGTCGTGGTGGTGGGCACCGGCACGCAGGCCTGCTCGGCGGCAGGCTTCGCACCACTGGCGGGGTGAGGGTGTCGGAGCCGTGCGCCGGACCCGACACCCTCACCCCGAAGCGCTGCCAGTAGAGCGTCGCAGCCATCTTTTGGATGGTGACGGGTGGGAGTGATGCCGACAGTGGCCGCGCTTCGATCGTGAAAATCGCGCTCTCGTGGCTGCCACCTGCAGAGTTGGCGGTAGTTGGAGTGATCGGCAAACGCTTGCGCCAGTACTTTTCTACCGCCAACTCAGCGGCGACCTAACGTGAGAGCGCGGCCAGACCGCCTCGTACCCTGCCCGCCCGACTCAGCGGAGCACAACTGAGCCGCGACGCTCTACTAGTTGGCGAAGGACAGCGAGGTGATTTCCTCGTCCAGGACTCCGTAGCTCTCGGAAGTGATTCGAGGGCCGTAGCTCGCGCCGTACTGGAACGCGTGCTCCCATACCGTGTGACTGCAGAGGGAGTAGCTCTTCCCGGAGGCGATGTCGTCATTGACGGCGTCGCCGACGTTGTTCACGACCCAGCTCTGCCCGCCAGAGCAGTCTCCTGCGGCGGTGACGGTGTAGATGGCACCGCCGCCGAAGTTGTTCGAGTCGTAGAAGATGCCGATGACGACGCTGTCGGCGGCCTTGCCTCCGGTCGAGTCGATCAGTGCGGCGAGTTCGTCAGGCGAGTCGACGCCTGCGGCCGCCTTCGCGCTGACCGCGCCACCGGTCGCGTGGGCGACTCCCGCGCCGATGCTGTCGAAGCACACCGGGGTGTTGGTGACCTGCGGCGCGGCCTTGTCGGCGGTGGCCGGGGTGGCCTCCACGACGCAGTGCCGAACCTGATCTTTTCCGGTGTCGGCGACGGCGTTCGTCGCGAAGAAAACGGTGCTCAAGGAAAGCAGTGCGACAGCCGCGGCCGCTCCGTGATGCTTCTTCATTTGTTTCCCCCAGAGTGTCCGCCTCCGTATGGGCGGGCAGCTCCGAATCTAGCCAAGATTTCATCGGTGGCGCAGTCCGGCAATCGGGCTAAATCGCTGCGAATGTCGAATCTACGTGCTGTGCAACTGTTCCCCGCGCAGTTATCCCATTTGCGGGGGAGAGGATTCGGCGGTGTCTACCAGGTCGGGCGGGCCGTCACGCCGCCGTCGACCACGAGGTCGTGCCCGGTGATCCACCGGGCCATGTCCGAAGCCAGGAACACGCACGCGTCCCCGATGTCCTCCGGCGTCCCAAGACGACCCAACGGCGCGGCGGCCTGCCACCGCGCGACGCCCTCAGGCCATTGCGATTCGATGCCCGGACGGGAGATCAGGCCCGGCGAGACCGTGTTCACGCGGATGCCGCGCGGGCCGTACTCCAACGCGGCCGCCCGCGCGTGCATGATCAGCGCGGCCTTCGAGGCGGCGTAGTGGGCGTGGCCCGGTGCGGGGTGTTTGCCCTCGATCGACGCGATGTGCGTGACTGAGCCGCCGGGTGGCAGGTGCCGGACAGCGGCCTGGGTGACCGCGAACGGGCCCAGCAGGTTGGTGTCCACGACAGATTGCCATTGCGCGGACGTCATGTCCGGCAACGGTTCCACGGGTTGGGTGCCGGCATTGTTCACGACGGCGTCGAGCCTGCCGTGTGCGGCGAAAGCGTCGTCGACCACGCGCTGAGCCGAGGTGCGGAGGTCGCCGTCCTCGAGGCTGCGGTGGCGGACGACCGAGGCGCCCGCGTCCAGGAACCGCAGGGCGATGCCGTTGCCGATCGTGCCGGTCACCAGCACCACCCTGCCGCTGAGGTCGATCACGTGACGACGCCTTCCACTCGTGAGGCCAGCCAGTCGACGATCTCACCCCGGCCGGCGGCGAAGGCGTTCGCGGCCACCGGGCGGAACTCGCCGCCCGCCTCGCGGACCAGCACTGCGCCTGCGGCCACGTCCCAGGGGAACACGCCGATGTTCGCCGCGGCATCGGCCCGGCCCGCAGCCACCCAGGCGAGCGACAGGGCCGTCGAGTAGACGCGGCGGACGTCGGCCAGAGCCAACAGGTCGGTCAGGAGGTCCATCTCGCCGGTGTACGGGCTGCCGGGCAGCGGGATGTCTGTCAGCACCAACGGTCGCGGGCTCACGCCGGGAGTGATGACCAGGCCGGACGACTGAACGGTGAACGGCACACCCGCGGCTGCGCTGAACAGTTCGTCTCGGAACGGGTCGAGCACGCAACCGGCGACCAGCGTGCCGTCGACCGCCGCGGCGACCGAGATGCACGACAGCGGCAGGCCGCGCACGAAGTTCCGCGTGCCGTCGATCGGGTCGACGAACCAGGTCACGGCAGCAGTATCGGAACCCAGTTCCTCGCCGACGACCGCCGAGCCGGGCGCGCCCGCGAGCAAGGCGGCTCGCAGAAACGCCTCGACCTCGACATCAGCGGAGCTGACCTGGTCGAACGCGCCCTTCGAAGAGACGTCGACGCGGACGTCGTGCAGCAGCTTGGCGGCGTCGACGCAGGACTGCGCGGCCAGATCTAGGAGTTCCCCGGGAGTCACGAGACCCATTGTGATCGGTCACAAACACGACCGGATGACTCTGGGCAACGTCCCACGCGCGCCAGTGACCTGAGCCACCACGATGAGCTGACCTGACAACGACGTTGGAGGATCGGAATGCGAATCGTGGCCGGGTTGGCTGTCGTGGCGATGTTGGTCGCCGGAACAAGCACCGCACAGGCGGACACGCTCGACTACGTGGCGTTGGGGGACTCGGCGGCGGCCGGACCGCTGATCCCGAACCAGGACCCGGCGCTGTGGTGCCTGCGCAGCAGCAACAACAACTACCCGCAGGTCGCGGCCAAGATCCTCGGCGCGACGCTCACCGACGTGACGTGCTCGGGGGCGAAGACCGACGACTTCGCCGGGCGGCAGTTCGGGTTCGTGAAGCCCCAGTACGAAGCGCTGAAGTCCACCACCGACATCGTGTCGATCACGATCGGCGGCAACGACGTGGGGCTCGTGCAGACCGCGCTCGGCTGCATCAACCTCCTGCCGGAACCCGCCGGGTTGTCCTGCAAGGCACGGCTCACGGCCGGTGGTGACCAGGTCGCCGCCGCCATCGCCGCGTGGGCGCCCGAGTTCGGCGCGGCCCTCGACGAGGTCAAGCGCCGGGCGCCGCACGCGAAGATCCTCGTCACCGGCTACGGCACCTACATCCGCCCCGGCGGCTGCTACCCGGTCCAGCCGATCTGGGCGCGCGACGCCGACTACCTGCAGGGCTCCGTCGACCTGCTCAGCGCCACGGCCAAGGCGGAGGCCGAGAAGCGCGGTACGACCTACGTGGACCTCGCGGCGGTCAGCGTCGGGCACGACACGTGCGCCAGGCCGTCCGAGCGGTACCTGGAAGGACTGATCCCGACGACGATCGCAGCGCCGTTGCACCCGAACGCGGCCGGGATGGCGGCCTTCGGCGCTACGGTCGCGCGCGCCGCGCAGCAAGCGCAGCCGTCAGAAGCGTGACGTGCTCGATCCGCGTCGGGTCCAGTCCGGTCAGCTCCGCGACGCGCCGCAGCCGGTAGTCCACGGTGTTCGGGTGCACGTGCAGCTCTGAAGCGGCCGGCCTGCGCGAACCCCGCCGCAGGTAGACCTCCAGGGTCTGCACCAGTTCGTCGGTCAGCGGCGAGACGATGGCCGCCAACGGTTCCAAGGCGGCGCTCGGCCGGGAGAGCTGGTACTCCAGCAGCACGTCGGTGAGCCGGTACAGGCCAGGTCCCGACCCGCGGGCCACGAGAAGGACCTCGCGCGCCAGCACGGCGGCGGCCGCGACCCCAGAGGGTGGGGCCGCGACCGCCGCCACCGTCAACGACACCCCGGACGCCCGCGCCACGTCCGCCACGATCCGTTCCAGCGGCAGGTCCTCGCCGGGCAGCAGCGCGAGACCGCCGTCGGGCGTGAGCGACGACAGCACCGGCTCCCGGCTGTGCCGCTCCAGCTCGGTCCGCAGCCGGCGCAGCTTCCGCCGGGACGCGACCGCCGCGTCCACCCCGGCCAGCAGCTCGTCGGGGTGCGGCGGCACGTCCAGGGCGAGCACCACGTAAGGTCCGGGCGCCTCAACGGTTCCGGCGAGCAGCCCGGTCAGCAACGTGGCCCGCGCGGAGCGTTCGTCGTCGAACATCGTCTGGCGCTCGTCGAGGTACCCGGCGCTCACCACGGGCGTCACGAGCTGCAGGTACCGCAGCGCCAACGCGTTCAGCGCGAGCACGTCCGAGACCTCCTCGGGACGCGCCTCGGGCACGAGCGTCTCCCACACGACCTGGATGCCCACGTGGTAGGCCGTGAGCACCACGTCGATCGGCACGCCCTCCTCGGCCCGCCGCGCCGCCGACTCGCGCAGGAACCGCAGCTCGTCGGAGGAGGGCAGCTCACCCGAGGCCAGCACGGCCGCGAAGGCGCGCAGGGCGTGCTCGGTGACGCGGTAGATGTCGCCGGCGAGCTCTTCCGCGGGCAGCTGGGCGTATGCGGGCACGCGCTCCACCAGCGACGCGATCACCTGCCGCACGTACGACGGCATCTCCGCGACCAGCCGGGCTGCCAGCGGTCGTCCGCCGATCACGTAGGACATCCGGTGATTGTGGCCGATCTACAGCTCGATCACAGTGCCGTCGAGGGGGACTTCGACACCGGCCTCGCGCAGCTCGGCCGACTCGGGCGACGACGGGTCGAGCACCGGGTTGGTGTTGTTGAGGTGGGTGTAGATCCGCCGCACCCCGGGAAAACGCCGCAGCTCGGGCAGGCTCGCCGTGATCGGCAGGTGGCCCATCGCGGCCTGCCCGGACGAGCTGCCGGTCGCGGAACCCATCTCCGAGGCCGCGTAGAACGTGCCGTCCAGCAGCAGGCAGTCGGCACCGGCCACCACCTCGTCGAAACCGTCAGGCCAGGACGCCAGGCAGGGCGCGTAGACCAGCACGCCGCGCGAGACGGGATCGAAGAACCGGTAGGCGACCACCCAATGGCCGTCCACAGTGGACGAGCGGGCGTACTTCGGGCGCTTGCCACTGATCGGGATCGCCGAGACCTGCAGCCCGCCGACCTCAAAAGGCTGGTCGACCTGACGCCACTCCACCGGCGCGTAGCCGTCGATCACGGTGCGCAGGTCGAACTGGTCCTTCAGCGCGTGCAGGACCGAGCCCGGCGCCCACACCGTCAGACCCGCGCCGCCCCGCAACGTCAAGAGGCCCAGCGTGTGGTCCAGTTCGGCGTCCGTGAACAGGGCACCGCGCAACGGTGTGTCGCGCGCTCCAGGACCGGGGTTCAACGACGAACACGAAGCGATCTGCGTCCGGATGTCCGGCGAAGCGTTGACCAGCCACCAGTCGGTGCCGTTGCCGCTGATCGCCAGGCAGTCCTGGGAGCGGGAGGGCAACTCGCCGGAACGGGCACGCACGCACAGAGGACACGCGCAGTTCCACTGCGGGAAACCGCCACCTGCCGTCGTGCCGAGCAGGACCGCCTTCACCGCATCTTCCTCATCGCCATCGCGGGGACCTCGGACGGCGCCATCTCGGTCTCCAGGATCAGGTCCACAGTGGACCGCGCGGGAGACAGAGAACAGACCGGATCGGTCGCGGCGGCGTCACCCGTCAGCTGGAACGCCTGGCAGCGGCACCCGCCGAAGTCGATCTCCTTGCGCGGGCACGAGCGGCACGGGTCCTGCATCCACTCGAACCCGCGGAAGGCGTTGAACGACGGCGAGTGGTGCCAGATGTCGTGCAACGAGGAGTCGCGCACGTTCTCGATCTCCAGTGACGAGATCACCGTGGCGGCGGGACAGGGGAGCACGTCGCCGTTCGGTGCCACGGTCAGCTGCCGCGCGCCCCAGCCGTACATGCAGGGTTTCGGGTGGGCCTCGTGGTAGTCCGCGATGACGTAGACGATCTCCATCCGGCCGCGCAGCCGTTCCTGCGCCGCGGCCACGATCGGGTCGGCGACGGCCAGCTGGGCGCGGGTCGGCAGCAGCACCGCGCGGTTGCGCAGCGCCCAGCCGTAGTACTGGGTGTTGGCGAGCTCCAGGCGCTCGGCACCCATCTGTTCCGCCATCGCGATGATGCCGGCGATGTTGTCGAGGTTCTGCCGGTGCAGCACCGTGTTCACGGTCAGCGGCAGGCCCTCGTCGAGCACGTGGGCCGCGGCCTCCACCTTCCGGTCGAACGCCTTGATGCCCGCGATCCGGTCGTTGCCCTCCCGCGTCGCGTCCTGCAAGGAGAGCTGCACGTGGTCGACGCCCAGGGAGGCCAGCGAACGCAGCCGGTCGCGCGAGAGACCGACCCCCGACGTGACCAGGTTGACGTAGCAGCCGAGGCTGTTCGCGTGCGCCACGAGCTCGGGCAGATCGGTTCGCAGCAACGGTTCGCCGCCGGACAGGTGGATCTGCAACGCGCCCAGGGAACGGGCCTGGTCGAACACGCGCCGCCAGTCCTCGGTCGACAGCTCGGCGTCGCGGCGGACCAGTTCCAGCGGGTTCGAGCAGTAACCGCACTGCAACGGACACCGGTGCGTCAGCTCGGCCAGCAGGCCGAAAGGCGCCTCAGCCATCGACGTCCACCACCCTTCGTTCGACCATGCGGGCGATCAGCGAGGCCACGTCGCCCGGTTCGACACCGGCGTACTCGTCGGCCAGCACCACGGCGATGTCGCCGACGGATCGAACGCCGTCACAAAGCGCCACCACGGAGGCCGCGGTCTCGTTCAGCACCAGCACGCCCTCGGGGAACAGCACCACGTGCGCGGAACGGATCTGGTCGTAGGTGCACTTCACGCCGCGCCGGATCCGCGGCACGGCGTCCAGCGCGACGGTCGTCGTCACGGCCTGCCCTTGCCCGAGTAGTAGTCGACGGCGTCCAGCACGGCCCGCAGCACGTCGCACTTGAACGACAGCGCGGCCACGGCCGCCAGCTGCTGCTCACGCGTGACGGAATGCTCGACCACGATGTCCACAGTGGCCTGTCCCTCGCCGGCGACCGCCTGGATGCGGTTCGTGAAGTAGGCGAAGCCCTCCTCGGCGATCCACGGGTACTGCTCCCGCAACGCCGCCAAACGCTTGCGCATCAACGCACCCGAGAACATCTCGGTGAGGCCGGAGGCGATGGCCTCGACCCACGGTTTGGTGCGCGCGAAGTTCACGTAGGCGTCGACGGCGAAGCGCGTGCCGGGCAGCACGTGCCGTTCGTCGAGCACCTCCTCCCGCGTCAGCCCGACGGCCTCCGCGAGGCGGATCCAGTTCTCCGCGCCACCCTCGCCCGGCCGGGTGCCGTCGTGCCAGACGATCCGCTCACGCCACTGCCGCCGGATTTCCGGCGACGGGCAGTTGGAGAGGATCGCGGCGTCCTTCTGGGCGATGCAACGCTGGTAGTACCAGCGGTTCGCGGCCCACGCCTGCAGCTCGTGCTTGCTCAGCTGTCCGGCGTGCATGCGCAGGTGGAACGGGTGGCTGTCCCAGTACCGGGGTGCGAGGGCGCGGAGCTCGGCGACGAACTCCGCGGGGGCAACGGCAGTCATGGACGGGAACTCCTCCAGGAACGCGCGCGGGGCCGGGGTCCCCGGCAGCCTGCCAGGAACCCCGGCGCGATGCCTGACGTCAGCTGCGGGCCGCGTAGGCGGTGACCTCCATCGGAGTCTCGAAGTCGCGGAAGTCGGGCTTGACCCACTCGCGCTTGACCTCGGGCAGCTTCGTCTCGCTGGTGGTGACGGCAACGTTCATGGCGCAACTCCTCGGGTGTCCGGCCCGCATGCCCGAGTGGGCGTGCAAGCGCTTTCCGTTGGGGCGCGGCGGCGACCCACACGGTATGTCTTCCGGGACGTCGAGGTCCAGACCGCCCACGAAGTTGCCTGAAATCATCGGAGGGAAATCGTCTTGTTTCGCCGCTGCGGTACCCGGGAATTACGGAACCTCCGACCACTGTTGCAGGTCACTGCGATCTGTGATTGCGTAAACACGCCCTGCAACGCCGCCGCCGCAGACCCTAACGAGCGGACCGAAGGAGAGCACACATGCGTGCTCGTCGTATCGCAGCAGCGGCAGCCTGTACTGCCATGGCCGCGACCCTCTGCGTGTTGCCCGCCTCGGCGCAGGACGATCCCTCCGTCCTGGCCGAACGGACACTCGCCACGAAGCTGGACATCCCGTGGGACATCGAGTTCCTGCCGGACGGCAGCGGCATCTTCACCGAGCGGGACACCAGGAAGATCAAGAAGATCACGGGCACCACCGTGACGGAACTCGACACGGTGGAACAGGCCCAGCTGACCGGCGGTGAGGGCGGCCTGCTCGGCCTCGCCGTGTCGAAGACCTTCGCGACCGACAACTCGGTCTTCATCTACTACTCGACGGCCAGCGACAACCGCGTCGCCAAGCTTCAGCTCGGCGGCACGCCGCAGCCGATCGTCACCGGGATTCCCAAGAACCGCTACCACAACGGCGGCGGACTCGAGTGGGGTCCGGACGGCTTCCTGTGGGCCACCACGGGCGACGGCCAGAACACCGCCACCGCGCAGAACTGGAACTCGTTGGGCGGCAAGGTCCTGCGCTTCGACGAGACGGGCAAGCCCGCTGCCGGCAACCCTCGCGCCGGCAGCGTCGTCTACTCGATCGGTCACCGCAACGTCCAGGGCATCACGTGGATCGGCAACACCGCGTACGCCACGGAGTTCGGCAACAGCAGGACCGACGAGGTCAACCGGATCGAGGCCGGCAAGAACTACGGCTGGCCGACGTGTGAAGGCAACTGCAACACCGCGGGCATGACCAACCCGGTCAAGACGTGGTCCACCAGCCAGGCCGGTCCGACCGGCATCGCGTTCTACAAGAACGCCCTGTACGTCGGCGCGGTCACCGGCAAGCGCGTGTGGAAGATCCCGGTGAACGGCACCACGCTCGGCACCCCGCAGGCGGTGTTCACGAGCTACGGCCGCGTGCGCGCGGTGGCTCCGGCGCCGGACGGCACGCTCTGGCTGGGCACGTCCAACCAGGACGCCAACGGCTCACCGGGCGCCAACGACGACCGGATCATTTCTACGGACGGTTAGTGGTGTGGCCCGGAACGTTGCCGGGTGAATTCGCGGTCAGACGGGTGCATCGTGGTGCCGCCCCCACGTCCTCATACTGGATGTATGGGGGCGTGGGGGCGGTGCCGCGAGGCGCCCTGCTGAGCGTGAATTCGCTCGCCAACGGGCCGGGTCACGCCACTAGGACCAGTTGCGAGCAGCGGGCATCCGGCGGAGCTGGTCCAGCACCGCCGGATCCTGCAGCTGCATCCACTGGATCACCTCGGTGTAGGTGGCGCACACCGTTTCCGGCTTGTCGCACACGTACTCCATGAACTGCTCCATCGCCGTCGAGAACGCGTTGCCGTTCCACTCGTTGAAGTGGTTGCCGACGACGATCGGCGCGCGGTTGCCGTTCAACGCGGCCTGGTGCACCGACTTGTAGGTGTCGAGGACGATCTGGGCGAAGTCGCCCGCGCGCCAGGGTTCGTCCTTGGCCTGGTTGAGCGAGTACCAGAGGTTGAAGTCCATCATGACGACCTGCTTGCCCAGCGCCGGAACGCGGACCTCGGGCATCGGGAACTCGTACAGTCCGTTCTGGACGGTCGGCCACTGCACGCCGAGCGCGACCTTGCTGGTGTCGTAGACGAGCCCGTTCGCGGCCATCGCCGGGAAAGCCTGGTCCCAGTTGCCTTCCAGGCACGGCGTCCGTCCACCCCGGACGGCGTCGGCGGGCAGGTTGAGCCCGGCGGCGCGGGACCTGTCGACGATCTGCTTGAACTGGGCGAGTTCCGCGTTCCAGGCCGCGGTGTCCCACTTGTCGACCGACGGCTGGGTGCCGTTCGAGCAGAAGTGGCCGTTGTAGTGCGTGCCGATCTCGTGGCCGTCGGCGATCACCTGGTTCAGGTAGCCGATCCGCGAGGCGACGTCCTGCCTGGTGCCGCCGAAGTCGATGTCGGACAGGCCGCGCTTGAGGCCGGCGGGCGGCTGGTACTGGCTCTTGTCCGGGTCAGCCAGCATGTAGACGCCGGAGAGCAGACCCGTCACGTGCGCGTTCTTGGCCTTCGCGATCGGCAGGACCTTGTCCCAGTGCTGCTTCGACACCGCGCCGTCGAACGAGAAGAGCACGAACTGCGGTGGCTTCTCACCCGGCGTGAGCTTGTGCATCCACGGCTGCTTCTGCACCTGCTCGGGGGTGGCCGCCGGCACGGTCGGTGTCGGTCCCGCGTCCTTGGGAGCGGGCAGCCTCGGAGCCATCGGCAACGGGCCGGAGTCCGCCTGGTTCGCCGGGTCCTCGTGCGCCCCCAGCGTCATCACCACTGCCAGAACCAGCCCCAGAGCAAGGCCAGTGGTCAACCATCCCCACCGTTTCACACCTTAGGAGACGACTGATTACCCGAACGGGTTGCGCGAGGTGCTCGATTGGTCACTGAACGGGTTCGGCGATGACCACTCGGTTCGCTTCGTACCCCTGCTGACCACCGACCCACGTGCCGCCGCAGGTGACCAGCACCAGCCGGTGCGGCCCGCGCGGTCCGAAGAACTCGACGGCGCGTGCGGGGAGCTCCTCCTTGCGGATGGTCTCGATCTGCTTGATGCGGAACCTGAACTCCTTGCCCGCGCTGTCGGCGATCACGACCTCACGGCCGTTCTGCGCCTGCCACAGCTCCGCGAACGGGCCCTTGGCGCCCTTCCAGTCGACGTGCCCGGCCAGCACCGTCGCACCCTCGGCGCCCGCGAGCTCGGTGCCCCACCAGGTCGCCTCGCCGATGCCGTCGGGCACCGGCAGCACGCCGTCCTCGACCTCCTTGCGCACCAGCGTCGCCGAACCGCCCGCGGGCAGCCGGACCGAACCCGGACCGGCCTTGGGCGGCGCGGGTTGTTGCTGCTGCTGCGGGGTGGGGTCGGCGGGCTTGGCGTTGGCCGTGTTCGCACCGCCGATCAACCCGGTGAGGTCGGGACCGCGGCCGGTGCTCAGGCTGTCCGCGACCGGCCCCGGTCCCACCACCGGGATCTCGTCCGCGACCGCGCGTCCGGGGAGGACCTCGGTCTCGGACGTGGTGACCAACACGCTGGCGGCGGCCACACCCGCCACCAGCGCACCGGTCAGAAAAGCCTTGGGACTCACTGCCTGCGCCACACCAGGAAGCCTGCCAGCGCCGCACCGAGCAGCACCAGGCCACCCACCGCCAGCATCAGTCCCGGCCGCAGCTGCATGTCGAACGACGCGGTGGCGACCGGCGTCTGGCCGTCCGCGCCGGCGGGAATCGTGCTCGGCACGACCGGCTTGTTCGGCTTGTTCACCAGTTCGAGCGCGAGCGTCTGACCCGCCGCGAGCGTGCCGCACGAGGACGGCGGC
The DNA here is from genome assembly GCF_033949925.1 of Lentzea kristufekii. Taxonomy (NCBI): domain Bacteria; kingdom Bacillati; phylum Actinomycetota; class Actinomycetes; order Pseudonocardiales; family Pseudonocardiaceae; genus Lentzea; species Lentzea kristufekii. The sequence continues at coordinate 13,779 of NZ_JAXAVV010000032.1, read as the reverse complement.
GCCTTCGGGTCGAAGAACTCCTCGTAACCCTTGGGGGCGGCCACCTCGACGAGGCAGATCTCCTGCGGGGTGCGCAGGTCCGGGACCTCGACCGTGCCGTCGGGGCCGGTCTGCAGCACCAGCGGCTTGCCGTCCGTGCCGACCAGGTCGGTGTCGTCCTGCTTCTTCGCCGCCTTCGTCTGGTCCTTGGCGGTGACGCGCAGCGCGACGCCCGGGATGGCCTTCTTCGTCTCGGAGTCGATCTTCGTGATCTTCACGGCGCCGGGAGCGGTCTTGGCCTGGCCGTTCGCGGCGGCGTTCAGCTTCTTCTCGCCGCCGGTCGTGACCATGCGCTGCATGTTGTCCGTCTGGATCGGGAAGTGCACGACGGGCCGGTCGGCGGGGGAGTCCGCGACGGCCGCGATCGAGGGCTTCGGGCCGGTGGCGATGACCTTCACGGTCGCCGGCTGGCCGTCGGCACCCGTGGTGGCCGTGCCGCTGGTCTTGCCGTCGGCCAGCGTGGCGTCGGTGAGGGTGAAGTTGATGGGCGCGTTCGTGACGCCCTTGTCGTTGGCCTTGACCAGCGCGAGCGTCCAGGTGGACTCGGAGCCGATGATCAGCGGTTCCTTCGGCGCGGTGGCGCTGAGCGTCCACGGACCGCGGTTGGTCTCGGCGTCGGCCTTCAGGCGCGCGACGGCGTCCATGACCGGCTGCGGGAGCCGCGCGGCGTAGAAGGGCGCGTCGTAGGCGAGGAACTTCGGGTCGGTCGTGTCGAGCCGCACCGCGCCGTCGGGCACCGACGTCCAGCTGTGCAGCAGGTGCGCGAGGGCGGCGGCCTCCTCCGGCGACTTGGTCGTGGAGTAGCGCAGCAGCAGGTAGGAGATGTTCGCCGCGATGCCGGCCTCGAGCTTCTTGCCGGCCTTGGTCAGCAGTTCGTCGCCCTCGCGGTACCCGACACCGCTGTCGGGCGCCGGCAGCGCGTACTGCACGCACCACACCTGCTTGTCCTGCCAGATGTATGACCCGTGCCACTCGCTACCCGGCGTGGCGTTGGGCTGGAGCCCTGACGCGTTGTGGCCGATGCCCTTGACGCCGACCGCTGACGCCGTCGAGGGAACGGTCAGGAGCGCGAGCCCCGAAACCATCGCCACGGCGGCCAGACGTTTCCAGCCCATTTGGATCTTGATCCCCTCTGACCTGCGGATTATCCCGCGTGCGAGCTTGTCGGTCCCCCACACCGGGGACAAGCCGCCACGAGGGGGAAGTCTCTCGCTACTCTGCGTGTGAACGTGATCGGAATGTGACGCGGCTTACGCGGTTCGGGTCGGACACGCCGCGACACGCCGTAGTCGTATAACGCTCTGGAGTTGGCGCAGTATTTGCGCACGTGTGATCGTCGTCGGGGGTAAAGTCGCCTTTACCGATGGGGAACATGGCACTAAGCGTGCTCGTTGAACCCAGTGACGGCGTAAAGCAACGCCACAGGAGGATCAGGTGCGCTCGAGCAGCAACCCGGCCTTCCGCAACCTGCCGACCGGCGGCGGGTACGGAGGCTACGCAGGCTTCGGCCAGCCAGAGCAGGCTGGCTACCAGCAGGCCCCGCCGCCGCTGACCAGCGAGCGGCCGATGACGATCGACGACGTCGTCACCAAGACGGGCATGACGCTCGCCCTGGTGGCCACGACGGCCGTCATCACGTACCTCATGAAGGCGTGGGGTCTGCTGTTCCCCGCGGCGATCATCGGTCTGGTGCTCGCCCTCGTCATCATGTTCAAGAAGATGCCGAGCCCGCCACTCGTCCTCGCCTACGCCGCCGTCGAAGGTGTCTTCCTCGGCGCGTTCAGCGGGATCATCGGCAACATGGTCGACCGCATGACCGGCAACCCGGGTCAGGGTGTCGTCATGATCGGTCAGGCCATCATCGGCACGCTCGGCGTGTTCTTCGGAATGCTCGTGGTCTACAAGACCGGCGCGATCCGCGTCACGCCGAAGTTCACCAAGTGGATCGTCGGCGCGATCATCGGCGTCGGCATCCTCATGCTCTTCAACCTGGTCATGAGCTTCTTCACCGACGGCGGCCTCGGCCTGCGCAGCGGTGGCCCGCTCGCGATCATCTTCAGCCTCGTCTGCATCGGCCTCGCGGCGTTCAGCTTCCTGATCGACTTCGACGCCGCCGACCAGGCGATCCGCGCCGGCGTGCCGGCGAAGTTCGCGTGGCAGATCGCGTTCGGTCTCACGGTCACCCTGGTGTGGCTGTACACCGAGATCCTGCGCCTGCTGTCGTACTTCAACTCGGACTGACGCTTCGGGTGTGCTGGAGGGGCGTTCCGCTGCGGCGGGGCGCCCCTTCGGCGTTGCGGGGAAGTTCGGAGAATTCAACATCAGGGGGAAGCGTGGACTCCGCATACCGGCTCGTCATGGAACCGCCGTCGGTCGACGACTACCTGCGTCTGCGCAAGGAATCCGGACTGAGCGCGCGCACCAGGGAAGAAGCCGAGAACGGCATCAACGGCGCGTGGGCCAGCGCCAGTGTCATTCACGTGGAATCAGGTGAAACCGCAGGTATGGGCCGCGTGCTCGGTGACGGTGGTTGGTACTTCGTCATCATCGACATGGCGGTGCTGCCGCAGCATCAACGCAAAGGCATCGGCGACGCGATCATGACCGCGCTGCTGGCGAGAATCCGTGAATCCTCTCCGGGTGCTCAGGTCAGTCTGCTCGCAGATCCGCCCGGCCGTCGTCTCTACGCACGACATGGCTTCGTGGAGAGCGCACCGAGCTCGATCGGGATGTGGCGGCGCTAAGCCCGCCAGCGCACGTCCGGCAGTTCGCTGCCCACCTTGATCAAGCAGTTCATGCAGAGGGCGCCCGCCTGGGCGCGCGACACCCGTTCGTCGGGAACCGAATGTTCGCAGACGGCCTCGTAAAAGCTGCGGGAACCGTCGGTTTGATCAAGAGAGAAAGCATGGCATTGCAGGTCGTATTCGCTTTGCCACCACACGTAGGGCATGTCCGACCCCTCCTCACTCATCGGTAGGGACGGACTTCCCCTCGCCTGATGACGCCAATGCGCGACGATTCATCTCATCGGCAGAAAGGGGGCAGGCAAGTAGCTCCGTTCGGGTGATACGGAGCCACTTGCAAGCGTCAATTTGCAGATCTTGAACGAAAGATCAGCTCAGTCGCTCGATGACCATCGCCATGCCCTGGCCACCGCCCACGCACATCGTTTCGAGACCGAACTGCTTGTCGTGGAACTGCAGCGAATTGATCAAGGTCGTGGTGATGCGCGCGCCGGTCATGCCGAACGGGTGGCCGACCGCGATCGCGCCGCCGTTCACGTTCAGGCGGTCGAGGTCGATTCCGAGGTCCTGGTAGGACGGGATGACCTGGGCGGCGAACGCCTCGTTGATCTCCACGAGGTCGATGTCGGAGACCGACAGGCCCGCCAGCGCCAGTGCGCGCTTCGAGGCCTCGACCGGGCCGAGGCCCATGATCTCGGGGGACAGGCCGGAGACGCCGGTCGACACGATCCGGGCCAGCGGCGTGATGCCGAGTTCGCGGGCCTTGGTGTCGGACATGATCACGAGGGCCGCGGCGCCGTCGTTCAGAGGGCAGCAGTTGCCGGCGTTGATGCGGCCGTCGGGACGGAAGACGGGCTTGAGCTGGGACACGGCCTCGTAGGTGACGCCGGCGCGCGGGCCGTCGTCGGACGAGACCACGGTGCCGTCGGGCAGCGTGACCGGCGTGATCTCGCGGGCCCAGAAGCCGTCGGCGATGGCCTTCTCGGCGAGGTTCTGCGAGCGGACGCCGAACTCGTCCATCTCCTGGCGCGAGACGCCCTTGAGCAGAGCCAGGTTCTCGGCGGTCTGGCCCATCGGGATGTAGACGTCCGGCACGACGTCGAGCGAACGCGGGTCCACCCACTCCGCGGCACCGGTCTGGGCGACGGAGGCGGTGCGCGCCTCGGCCTCGCCGAACAGCGGGTTGTGCGTGTCCGGCCACGAGTCGGAGCTGCCCTTGGCGAACCGCGACACGGTCTCGACGCCGGCGCTGATGAACACGTCGCCCTCGCCCGCCTTGATGGCGTGCAGGGCCATGCGCGTCGTCTGGAGCGAAGAAGCGCAGTAGCGGGTCACCGTCGTGCCGGGCAGGTTGTCGTAGCCCAGCAGCACGGAGACGACGCGCGCCATGTTGAAGCCCTGCTCGCCGCCTGGCAGGCCGCAGCCGAGCATCAGGTCGTCGATCTGCGCGGGGTCGAGCTGCGGCACCTTGTCCAGTGCGGCGCGAATCATCCGCGCCACCAGGTCGTCGGGCCGAACGTCCTTCAGCGAGCCCTTGCCCGCACGGCCGATGGGGGAGCGGGCGGCGGAGACGATCACGGCCTCAGGCATCACGAAACTCCTCGTTGAGAGTCAAGGTTGCCGTCGAGCCTAGTTAACGCCCGCTCACCCCGGCCAGCGCGAGTGACGAGAATTCCGAAACTCAAGCGTGCCGCTTCTGCAGCCAGGTCGGCACGCGGGACGGCCGCACCGCCAGCGCGGCCGCGGACGGCAGCCGCACGACAGGCGCGATCCAACCCGGCCACAGCCCCGCCACCTGGCACAACGGCGCCAGCAGCACGCCGGCCGCGGCCTCGTAGCCGATCGCGCTGGGGTGAAAGCGGTCCGAGCTGAACATGTCGACGTGCCGCGCCATGAACTCCGGCGCCAGGAGGTTCCCGAGGGACACCGGCACGCCACCCGCCTGGCGCACCGCGGCGGTCTGCGCGGCCGCGAGACGCAGGCTGTACCGGCGTCCGACCATCCGCAACGGCTGGGGGATCGGCCGCACGATCCCGAGGTCGGGGCAGGTGCCGACGACGACGCCGCAGCCGACCGCGCGCAGCCTGCGCACCTGCTCCGCCAGCAGCCGGGCCGACTCGGCGGTGCCCATCCGCGACGTCACGTCGTTCGCGCCGATGATGATCAACGCGACCTGGGGCACGTCCCGCACGGCCGCGTCGACCTGCGGCACCAGGTCGTGCGTGGTCGAGCCGCTGATGGCGTACGTCGACAGGCGCACCGGCCGCCCGGCTTCCTCGGCCAGCGCCTGGGCCAGCAACACACCCGGCATCTGCGAGGGATGGGTCACACCGACACCCACCGCCATCGAGTCTCCGAGCACCGCCAGCCGCACCGGATCACCGCCGTCGTCGAGGTACACGCCGTCCGGTGCGGGCCAGAGGTGCTCCAGCACGCCGATGGCCACCCGGGCACGTCGTCCCTGCTCAGTGAGCAGACCGACCAGCGCACCGGAGAGACCTCCGAGCGTCGCGGCGGTCATCGCCACCCCTCGCAGCGTCCGCAGTCCGATCATCCGCGACACCCCCTTCCTCGTGGAATCGTCGGCGTCGCCGTTCGAATCAACCTCCGCAGCCACTAGAGCTACGCTTCGTCCCGCTATCTCGGAGAGTGGGAGCAGGGGAGTAGATACCGGTGGAGTACGTCGAGCACGTCGTCGATCTGGTCGGCAACACGCCGCTGGTCAAGCTGAACTCCCTGACCACGGGGATCAAGGCCACGGTGCTGGCCAAGGTGGAGTACCTGAACCCCGGCGGCAGCGTGAAGGACCGCATCGCCCTGCGGATGGTCGAGGCGGCCGAGAAGTCCGGTGAGCTGCAGCCCGGCGGCACGATCGTCGAGCCGACCTCGGGCAACACCGGCGTCGGGCTCGCGCTGGTCGCGCAGCGCAAGGGCTACAAGTGCGTCTTCGTGTGCCCGGACAAGGTCAGCGAGGACAAGCGCAACGTCCTCAAGGCCTACGGAGCCGAGGTCGTGGTGTGCCCGACCGCGGTCGCCCCCGAGCACCCGGACTCCTACTACAACGTCTCGGACCGGCTCGTCCGCGAGATCCCCGGCGCGTGGAAGCCCGACCAGTACTCCAACCCGGAGAACCCGGCGAGCCACTACCACCAGACCGGCCCCGAGATCTGGCGCCAGACCGCCGGCAAGATCACGCACTTCGTCGCCGGCGTCGGCACCGGCGGCACGATCTCCGGCACCGGCCGGTACCTCAAGGAGATCTCGGATGGCGCCGTGAAGGTCATCGGCGCGGACCCGGAAGGCTCGGTCTACTCGGGCGGCACCGGCCGTCCGTACCTGGTCGAGGGCGTCGGCGAGGACTTCTGGCCGGAGGCCTACGACAAGACCATCTGCGACCAGATCGTCGAGGTCTCGGACGCGGACTCGTTCGACGTCACCCGCCGCCTCGCCCGCGAGGAGGGCCTGCTCGTCGGCGGTTCCTGCGGCATGGCGGCCGCCGCCGCGCTGCGCATCGCGAAGGACCTGCCCGAGGACGCCGTCGTGGTCGTGATCCTCCCGGACGGCGGCCGCGGCTACCTGTCCAAGGTCTTCAACGACCGCTGGATGGCGTCCTACGGCTTCCTCCCGCCCGACTCGACCGGCGCGACCGTTGGCGACGTGCTGCGCCGCAAGGGCGGCATGCTGCCCGACCTCGTGCACGCGCACCCCAACGAGACCGTGGGTGACGCCGTCGCGATCCTGCGCGAGTTCGGCGTCTCGCAGATGCCGGTCGTCAACGCCGAACCGCCGATCATGGCGGCCGAGGTCGCCGGCGCGGTCAACGAGCGCGACCTGCTCGACGCGTTGTTCACCGGAAAGGCCCAGCTGTCCGACCGTTTGGACAAGCACATGTCGCCGCCGCTGCCGACGCTCGGCGCCGGTGAGCCGGTCGGCATCGCCATGAACGCGCTCTCGAACGCCGACGCCGCCCTCGTGCTGGAGGACGGAAAGCCGGCCGGGGTCGTGACTCGGCAGGACATTCTGGGGTTCTTGGCTGGTCGCTGAGCGTAGAAGCCGGTGCGTCCGATAGCGTGACGCCCCAGATCATCATCAGTCTTACTCGTACACGGCCCAGCCAAGGGGGTTGGAAACCGGATGAACGCTCCGCAGCCGCCAGGAAATCCGTTCGGCGGTCAGCCGCAGGAGCCCAACGCGGACGCAACGCAGATCGTCCCGGGGGGTGGCCAGCCGTCCGCGGCGAACCCGAACCCGGACGCGACGCAGGTCGTCTCGCCAGGGCAGGCTCCTGCCGCACCGCAGCAGAACGCGGACGCCACCCAGGTCGTCAGCCCCGGTCAGGTGCCGCCCTCCTCGGGTGGCTTCCCGGCTCAGGGACCCGGCTCCGGCGGGTTCCCCGCCCAGCCGCCGGCCTACGGCGCTCCGCAGCAGCAGCCCTACGGTGCTCCTCAGCAGCAGCCTTACGGCGCTCCGCAGTCCAACCCGTACGGCCAGCCGGCCGCGGGTGCCTACGGTCAGCCGCAGCAGCCTTACGGGGCTCCGCAGTCGAACCCGTACGGTCAGCCGCAGCAGCAGGCTTACGGCCAGCCCGGCGGCTACGGCCAGCCCGGTTACGGCATGGCGCCGCAGCCCCCGACCGGGTACGCCGAGTGGGGCTCGCGCTTCGTCGGCTACCTGATCGACGTCGCGGCCCCGACCGTCGTCACGCTGATCCTGTACTACGTGGTCGTCGGCATCGCGGTGGCGTCCGACGCCCCCGGTCTCGCGCTGCTCGCCATCCCGATCTGGCTGGCGAACTTCGGCTTCATCATCTGGAACACGGTGATCAAGCAGGGCCAGACCGGTCAGTCGATCGGCAAGAAGGTCGCGAAGATCAAGCTGGTCGGTGAAGAGACCATGCAGCCGCTCGGCGGCGGTACGACGTTCGTGCGCCAGCTGTGCCACGTCGTCGACGCCCTGCCGTGCTACGCGGGCTTCTTCGCCCCGCTGTGGGAGCCCAAGAAGCAGACCTGGGCCGACAAGATCATGAAGTCCGTCGTGATCAACGCTCCGGAGACCGCGTCGTCGCCCTACGGCGGCACCGGCGGCTACCCGCAGCAGCCCGGCACCGGCGGTTACCCGCAGCAGCAGCCCCCGCAGCAGGGCGGCTACGGCCAGCCCCCGCAGCAGGGTTACGGCGGTCAGCAGCAGGGCTGGTAAAGCCCTCGGCACGACCTCGACCAGCCCCCGGCCACCTCGGCCGGGGGCTGGTCCGTTTTCACTGCTTGGACTCTTGCGGTCGGCGGCCAGATGGGTGAGTACCCTTCGAACATGAGCACCCCATACGGCTTCGCCACCAGGGCGATCCACGCCGGTCAGGACCCGGACCCGACCACGGGTGCGGTGAACGTCCCCATCTACGCCACGTCGACGTACGCCCAGGACGGCGTGGGCGGCCTGCGCGAGGGCTTCGAGTACTCGCGCACCGGCAACCCCACCCGTCGTGCACTGGAGACGTGCCTCGCGTCGCTCGAACGCGGCCGCTACGGCCGTGCGTTCTCCTCCGGCATGGGTGCGACCGACGCCGCGCTGCGCACGTTCCTCAAGCCCGGCGACCACATCGTCATCCCGAACGACGCCTACGGCGGCACGTTCCGCCTGATCGACAAGGTCTTCTCCCAGTGGGGGATCACCCACTCGCCCGCCCCCGTCTCGGACGTCGACGCCATCCGCGCGGCCATCCGTCCCGAGACGAAGCTCGTGTGGATCGAGACGCCCACCAACCCGTTGCTGAACATCGGCGACATCGCGGCCATCGCCTCGGTCGCGCACGGTGCCGGCGCCAAGCTGGTGGTGGACAACACGTTCGCCTCGCCCGCCCTGCAGACTCCGCTGGAGCTGGGCGCGGACGTGGTGCTGCACTCGACGACCAAGTACATCGGCGGGCACTCCGACGTCGTGGGCGGTGCGCTGATCACCTCCGACGAGGAGCTGGACGCGGCGTTCGGCTTCCTGCAGAACGGCGCGGGCGCGGTCCCCGGCCCGTTCGACGCCTACCTGACGTTGCGCGGCATCAAGACCCTCCAGCTGCGCATGGAGAAGCACTCCGACAACGCCGAGCTGGTCGCCGAGGCCCTGACCCGGCACCCGCGCGTGAAGAAGGTCATCTACCCCGGCCTGGAGTCGCACCCCGGGCACGCGGTCGCGGCCAAGCAGATGAGCCGGTTCGGCGGGATGGTGTCGTTCATCGTCGAGGGTGGCGAGGAGGCGGCGCTGGAGGTCTGCGCGCGGACCAAGCTGTTCCTGCTGGCCGAGTCGCTGGGCGGCGTCGAGTCGTTGATCGAGCACCCCGGGAAGATGACGCACGCTTCCACGGCCGGGTCGATGCTGGAGGTGCCCGCGGATCTGGTGCGGGTGTCGGTGGGCATCGAGTCCGGTGACGATCTGGTGGCCGACCTGCTCGAAGCGCTGGGCTGAGGTTCGCTGGTCGCAGCCGTGACCACGGCTGGCCCCGCGTCACGCGACAGGCTCGGACACGCAGAAGGCCCCTCCCGCACGGGAGGGGCCTTCCACGTCTCAAAGCCTCACGGCTTCTTCGAGCCGAACCTGTCCACGTTCTCGGCCTCGGCTGTCGGCGCCGCCGGTAGGTCGGCGCCGTTCACACAGCCTCCGACGAACTGGATCGTCTCGCCGGTGCGGACGAAGCGGCCGGCTTCGTCACAGCCCGCGTGCGCCACTGTCAAGAACGCCGCGCCGGTCAGTGCCGCAGCCGTGGTCACGGCTCCGACCAGCGGAATCACCGCGGCCACGCGTCGCGCGAATGCCATGCCACCTCCACCCGATGTGAGTCCCCCGTGAGGCAGCCTACCGGGGGATCGCCATCAGAGGTTGCCGCGTCGCTCCTGTTCGCGCTCGATCGCCTCGAAAAGTGCCTTGAAGTTGCCCTTGCCGAAGCCCAGGGAGCCGTGGCGCTCGATCAGTTCGTAGAAGACGGTCGGGCGGTCGCCGATCGGCTTCGTGAAGATCTGCAGCAGGTAACCGTCCTCGTCGCGGTCGACGAGGATGCGGTGCTCCTTCAGCGTCTCGATGGGGACGCGGACCTCGCCGATGCGGGCGCGGAGCTCCGGGTCGTCGTAGTACGAGTCCGGCGTTTCGAGGAACTCGACGCCCGCGTCGCGCATGGCCGTGACGGTGGTGATGATGTCGTTGGTCGCCAGCGCGATGTGCTGGACGCCCGCGCCCTCGTAGAACTCGAGGTACTCGTCGATCTGCGACTTCTTCTTCGCGATCGCCGGCTCGTTCAGGGGGAACTTGACGCGGTGGTTGCCGTTGGAGACGACCTTCGACATCAGGGCGGAGTAGTCCGTGGCGATGTCGTCGCCGATGAACTCCGCCATGTTCACGAAGCCCATGACGCGGTTGTACCACTCGACCCAGTAGTCCATCTTGCCGAGCTCGACGTTGCCGACGCAGTGGTCGACGGCCTGGAAGAGGCGCTTCGGGGCGCCTTCCGGACGCTTCACGGACGAGCTGCGCGCCACGTAACCGGGCAGGTAGGGGCCGGTGTACCTGGAGCGGTCGACGAGCGTGTGGCGGGTCTCGCCGTACGTCGCGATCGCGGCGAGGCGGACGGTGCCGTGCTCGTCGGTGACGTCGTGCGGCTCCTCCAGCACGGTGGCGCCCTGCTCGCGGGCGTGCTTGATGCACTGGTCGACGTCACCGACCTCCAGTGCCAGGTCGATCACGCCGTCGCCGTGGCGGCGGTGGTGGTCCAGGAGTTCGGAGCCGGGCGTGACGCCGCCGTGGATCACGAAGCGGGCCGAGCCCGACTTCAGCACGAACGACTTGTGGGTGCGCTGGCCGGTCTCGGGGCCCGCGTAGGCCACGAGCTCCATGCCGAACGCCACCTGGTAGAGCCACGCGGTCTGCGTGGCGTTGCCCGCGACGAACACCACAGCGTCCATGGCGCGCACGGGGAAGGGGTCCTTGGTCGCGTCGTAGTCGACCAACCCCACGAGCTGCCGGAGCTGGTCGTAGCTCACGTCGTCAAGCTGCTGCGTCATGCCCATCAGCATGATTCGACCTAGCATGGTGAGCAACAGTCAGCGAATTCACAGGGCAATTTGTATAGTGATCCATGCCTTCAGATCAGCAGAGTGAGCACTCTGACCAGCCCGTGGACGAACTCGACGCGAAGCTGCTGTTGCTCTTGACGGACGAGCCACGGCTGGGCGTCCTCGAATGCTCCCGCCGGCTGGGCGTCGCGCGGGGAACCGTGCAGGCCCGGCTGGACAGGCTGGTCGAGCGGGGCGTGCTCACCGGGTTCCCGCCGGCGCTCGACCTCGGTGCGATGGGCTACGGGCTGACGGCGTTCGCGACGGTCGAGATCGCGCAGGGGCGCCGGGCCGAGGTGTGCGAGGGGCTGGCCGCGATCAGCGAGGTGTGCGAGGTGCACGCGACGACGGGCCAAGGGGATCTGTTCGTGCGAATGGTCGCCAGGTCGAACGCGGACCTGCAGCGCGTGGTCGATCACATCGTCGACGTTCCTCACGTCCGGAGGCTGTCGACCTCCATCGCGTTGTCGACGCCGGTGCCTCCACGTGTGCGGCCTTTGCTGGAACGCGTGAAAGGGCGGCCACCGAAGTGACCGCCCTTTCGCACGTTTTGTGGCGTGACTACGACTGGTACGGAACCGCCGAGATCAGCGTGACCTTCTGCTGCTTGCCGTTCGGCAGCTCGTAGGACACGGTCTCCCCGTCCTTGGCGCCGTTCAGGGCCTTGCCGAGCGGCGAAAGCGGGGAGTAGACCTCCATCTCGCCGTGCGCGCCCTCTTCGCGGGTGGCGAGGAGGAAAGTCTCCGTCTCGTCGTCACCCTCGTAGCGGATCGTGAGCACTGTGCCCGGTGCCGCGACACCCTTGGTGGTGGGCGCCTCGCCGACCTTCGCGGCCTGGAGCAGCTCGTGCAGCTGGCGGATGCGCGCCTCCTGCTTGCCCTGCTCCTCGCGAGCCGCGTGGTAGCCACCGTTCTCACGGAGGTCGCCCTCCTCGCGGCGGGCGTTGATCTCGGCAGCCATGACCGGGCGGTACGCGATGAGTTCGTCCAGCTCAGCCTTGAGCCGGTCGTAGGCCTCCTGGGTCAGCCAGGTCACCTGGGTGTCGCTCACGGTCACCAACTCCTCGTCTTGCTCCGGCGCACGCGTGTGCCCCAGATAGTTCCCGGGCCGTGGGCCCGGAACGGAAAAACACGGCCCGCGCCGGGGCCGTGCTTGAGCTGCAATAGTAACACGTAGACAACGTTCAGCGACGGCGATTTGTTCCCCATCTCGCCGTTTAAACCGCAGATCACCCGCTTGGCCGCTAGCTCGTGGACAAGTAGGCGGGAACCTGGTAGGAGCACCCGAACACCTCGCCGGTGACCGGCGGCTTCGAGGTGCGGAGAACGGTTGTCTCTACGACGACGTCATTTCCCGGTGGCACCAGAACTTCGCGTCTGCCTGCTTCGTCCCCGTCCTTGGACCGGGCCCGAATGATGCAGACAGCCGCACGCTCCGGTTGATCTCGGGAAACCTCGAAACTGACCTTCACCTGGTCGTCGCCGAGGAGGATGAACGCGGTCTGCTTCGCCTCGATCGGCTTTGTGCCGAGATTTCGGTAACCGACGAAGGCGATGACGGCACCCACGGCGACGGCTACGGCGAGTAATGCCCAGCGCGTCCACGTGGCCATGGGTTTACGGCTCTGCTTGCGGTAGCGCCCCTCGGGGAGCACGCGTTGTGCCACTTGTCCGCGCCCTCCTCGGCCTCTGGGGAACAATGGTGCCCGGCGTTCAGTTGATGAGTGTCGCAGGACCATTCTCACAGGAGGACCACGGGGGTCATGGCCGACAAGCTGCGCCTTATGGCAGTGCACGCACATCCCGACGACGAGTCGAGCAAGGGCGCGGCCTCGATGGCTCGCTACATCGCCGAAGGGCACGACGTGATGGTCGTGACCTGCACCGACGGTGGTGCGGGCAGCATCCTCAACCCGGCGATGGACAGGCCGGACGTGCTCGAGAACATCATCGAGGTTCGCCGGGAGGAGATGGCCCGCGCGGCCAAGATCCTCGGCATCCAGCACCGCTGGCTGGGCTTCAAGGACTCGGGCCTTCCCGAGGGCGACCCGCTGCCGCCGCTGCCCGAGGGGTGCTTCGCCCTCGTGCCGCTGGAGGAGTCGGTGCCGTCCCTGGTGGAGGCCATTCGCGACTTCCGCCCGCACGTCGTGGTGACCTACGACGAGAACGGTGGCTACCCGCACCCGGACCACATCCGCACGCACGAGATCTCGATGGCCGCCCTGGACGCGGCCGCAGACCCGGCCTACCAGCCCGAACTGGGCGAGGCGTGGGAGACGCTGAAGGTCTACTACGGGCACGGCTTCTCGCGCGCCAAGATCGTGGCTTTCCACGAGGCGATGGAGGCCCGCGGCATGGAGTCGCCGTACACCGAGTGGCTCGCGAACTGGAGCACCGACCGTCCGGACGTGATGGACCGCGTGACCACCCAGGTCGAGTGCGCGGACTACTTCGACGTCCGCGACGAGGCGCTGAAGGCCCACGCCACCCAGATCGACCCGACCAGCCGCTGGTTCGGCATCCCGATGGAGCTGCAGCGCGAGATCTGGCCGACCGAGGAGTACGAGCTCGTCCGCTCGCTGGTCGACTCGACGCTGCCGGAGAACGACCTGTTCGCCGGAGTTAAGGTCTAGGGGTGCTCTCCCCAGACTTCTCCGTCGGCAGCACGGTGGCGCTCGTCGCCGTGCAGCCGTCGAACACGAACGACAACGACAAGGGCGGCCAGGGCGAGGACTTCGGCAAGTCCTCCCCGGTCGGCCTCGTCCTGCTGATCGTCTTCTTCATCGCGGTGTTCTTCCTCGTCAAGTCGATGAACAAGCACATCAAGGGCTTGCCCGCATCGTTCGACGAGCCGGCCGAGGCCTCGAAGGAGACCCCGGCCGAGCCTTCCGCACCGAAGAAGAAGGA